>JAMFSC010000240.1 GCA_026225095.1 bacterium | reverse complement strand
TACAACCCAATCAAGAGCAGGCGAAGACTATCAGGGCGTTGAGCCGAGGTGGATTCCACCGATACATCGATAGGAACCTTCGCCTGCTTCGCGCGTTTGGGGGCTTGGGGATGTCGCTGGCTGAATACTATGCAACCGCGGCGATACCGAAGCCGGGAAAGAGAAAGAAGCCAAGCATTCTGCAGTTGGGTGACCGGGAAGTGTGCCGGACAGATGCAGAGTGGCAGAAGAGACGAAAGGAAGCTCACGATAGAGCCGGTGGGCGATGTGAGAGAGTCGTTGGCAAGTGGAAGATCCGCTGTAACCGCATCGCTCCGCTGCATGACTTGCTCGATGAGGATACGGGTGAAGTGAGAATCCCGGCCGGACACGCTCACCATGAGAACGGAACGCGTGGACTGGGTGGGGGCAAGCGGGACGATAGTCTGGCGAATCTGTTGTGGCTCGATGCGAGGTGTCACGCTGAGGAGCACCAGCCGAAGAAAGTGGTCCCGAAAAAGCAGATTCAACCCTTTTGAGGATTGTCGGAAACCGTATCAGCCATTTTTTCAAGGTGCTCCCCAATAACCTTGATCGTTGCTGGGTTTGCCGGTGCTTCCCAGTGCCCTTCCATGACTTCATCCGCAATGCCGGCTTCTTTGAGGCGTTTGATAGTAGTCACAACCCGCCTAGAAAATTTGTATCCGTAAATGCCGAGCGTATCGGCGTCGAATTTGAGGTGAGCCTGAGTATTAGCATCAGATTCTGCAAATCTTCTCATCATCTCTGCGGGATTGCCGCCAACAAACATAGGCTGGTACCCAAGAAACTTTGGAGCAATCTGGGATCGGCCATAAATAAAAGCGAGGATTTCAGCGGATAAATCTAAAGATTCTTGTTTGATTGTAGGCTTTCGGCTCGCTGTGCTTAGTAGGACTTCCGCTGCAATTCGCTTCCTTCTTTCCTCGTACCAAAGAGCTAACAGCGAAGCCGATAACGCTATTCTCAAGCACGCCCAAAAAAGAGGTCGCTCTTGAAACTTGTTCGGGTACTGAAACAGCAAGAATTCGCGAAGTAGGGACAATATTCCGCTCATTAGAGCCACTACAAGCGCGATGACCTTGACTGCATGACGAAAGCTTTTGAGCATGGCCCCCATGCTCCCACTAGGCATCGGGTAAGTCCAGAAATTTCTACAGCACAGGGTTATCAGGGCCCCAAGTCACGTTGGGACACCCCATACGGTTAGCTTGTGTGCAGTGAGCACGGCGTTATTTGCCTCATTTTCCGATCCGAACCCATATTGAACCCATGGCCAGCGTAACCAAAGAGTGCTGGAAATGTGCGATGTGTGGATGGGAATGGATCAAGGGTAAGACGTTCCCGACGCATTGCGCATCGTCGAAGTGCCGGAGCCGGAAGTGGAATCAGGCTCCTGGTGAGGAAGTGCAAGCGGAGCGAACGGTTATCTACGGAGAGGAATAGATGAGCGCGGAGGAGCGGGCGGAGAGAGTCCGTCTGATTGACGGGTTCGAGGCCATGTATAGCGATGATGGCGATGTCAGATGTTATTCCTCCACTGTCGTGAGAACACGCAAGCAGCATCAATGCCCCGGATACTTCCTTGAGGCGCTGCACAACTTCGACGCGGGTTCGCTGGCGGTTAGGGAGCGAGCGATTGTCGATGGGAAATGGTGCACGTCCTATACCTGCGAATCCTGCGTGCTGGCGTGGAAGGACTGTCATGGACAAACGTGCAGCCAGTGCTCGGCACCGGTGGGGCCGGACCATAGCGGAAGATGCTCGATGCCTTGTATTTGAGCGGTGCATTAGGCACAGGTATTTGTGTGCAGTTGATACGGTGACAACATAGAAACAGGAGAACAAAAGATGAGCGGAGAGAAGTCGTATTTACACTTGCGGGGCACGGCCGAACGATAGGCGAAGGCGGGGCGAAAGTAAAACGGGGAGGTGGTCACCTTCCGAGTATTGGAACTAGACCTTCCTCGAACCTGAGGCACCATGGTTCTTTGTACGAATCCATTCGCTTTTTCTGGAATGAATCTAAGTAAGCCCTGGCGGAAGGTATGTCTCCCAGATTTCTAGAAGCTTCAGCGCAAAATAGGTTGGAGGTCAGAAAATCGGGGTGTAATGCAAGCTCACGCTTGCACTCATTTAGAGTTCCCTGCCAGTCTTTGCTGCGCTCCAAGGCAAACATTTTCCCAACGTCGGGTACTATTTGGTCATCGACGATGGAGGTGATTCCCTGCTGAGTGTGCCTTTCCCCGAGGCAATCATATATAACAAAACTCTTATTTGGATTGGTCGCGCCGCAACCAGCCCCAACGGTCGCACTACCACCTCCGTTGGCTTGCGCGTTGCAATCTCCGTTCGCGGTCTGGAAGGTTACGTCACCTCCCGAGGGCGTCGGGGCGGATGAGACCGGCTTGTCGCCCGGTTTTACTCCGCGCTTCTGCGGGACTGGATCTGCGGTAATGGGGATACCTTCTCCCACTTGTTGAATAATTAGAGCCTTTCGAGACGAGGACAGCTTCGGATCGCTGTTTAGGAGCTGGCATACATAGGAAAGCTCTTGTTGTCGGAGTGCCACGACGTTTGCTTTTGGATACTTAGACAAAATGTCTTGATGGGTAGAAGAGATCTTCACTCTAAGGCTGGCGCTAATAGGCGGCATCTTTACAATCCCCTTGAATGCGTCGGCTGCGGCCGTGGTCTCGCCTTGTAGCTCTGTCGTCACTGGTGGCACGGGATACGCCTTGGCGCAATCCATTTGCGCTATGCAAATCGCGGAGGATGACAACGAAATTGAGGCGAAAAGGATGAGGCTCCTGGTAAGGCTCTGGTTTGGCATGGAACGCAGTTTAGCTCTAAAACGGTGGCTTTGGAACAAGTAGTTTCTGCCGGACGATACGTGGAGGCGGAAGGCATTGACCGTAGCTCGGTTCGGACGGCACGAATCGAGTCTAAACCCATCCAGTGTGCTTTCTTGATGTAAGAATCGCTGTTATTGTGTGTGCATCAAGCACAGGTGTTTGTGTGCAGTTGACACAGTGACAAGATAAAGACAGGAGAGTAAACGATGAGCGAAACAAAGCATGTGTGTGAGGTGTGCGGTGAGCGAGCGACCAAGTTGGTCCGGGACCGTATTGATGCAACCGACACGGATTCTGGCGGGCAAGAATGGATTCCAGGGCCAGTCCACGAGTTCTGCGACAAACACGCCCGACCGAGCAGAGAACTGTAGGCGAAAGGACATCCCATGAGGCTGAGTGAGTTGGGAATAAGTCTGGCAGGTGTTCATTCGGTGAGCAACCTCTGGATAGACGGGAAGCACTACGAGGTAGGCGACGACGGCGATACGCTTGTTGCTGCCGACGAGACTCCCCGGCAGGAGTCGGAGCGGATGCATTCGGTAACCGTGGCCAGCCTTTCTCGTCCGTGCGTCTACTGGGCGGGTGGAGGCCGCCTCTGTAAGGCGTGTGCTCAGCCGATTGGTGAGGATGGCAATGGAACATACAGTTGTCCGCTGTGTGCCACCTTTGACCGCATAGGGCCGAAGATGACTGAAGCTGAGTTCACAGCGCCGTACGTTGTGCCAAAGGCTGCGATTGCATGGTTCGATAGCTTCCTAGCCGATGAGATCAAAGGCGAAAGCCAGATGGCGGAGAAACTCGGTGTACCTCGTGGCTTGCTGAACTCGATGAGCAGAAAGGCGAGCGATGACGGTATCTGACCTGATAGAGAAGCTGTGACAACCCCAACGATATGCCGTCACAGCGACCCCTCTACTTGTCTGTGATTCCCTCGGTCAACGTCTCGATGTCTTTGAGAATCTGCTCAGCGGTGAAGTCTCCACCGAGACTGTTGTAAGACCCTGCCTCAATAAGCAATTTTACGAGTTGAATAGCTACTTCCTTGGCAGTTCCCTTCGGATACATCATGATGTTTCACCCCAGACCGCAGTCTATCGTGAGGCTAGTGTGTAAAACGGGTCCATAACTTCGTAACGAGGTGATTGAATGACTACCATGCACACGACTACCAAACCAGCACACCGGCAAAGTAAGGATGCGCTTATCGCAGAGATCCATCGTTTGCGTGCTGAAAATACCCAGATGCGTAACATCATTCAGTGTGCCAAGCTGAAAGGCTTTGCAGATGACTGGAAGCCGTCAGCAGAATACGGCCTACAAGTTGTGAAAACGTTGGAGCGCTCGCTTCGATGGAAGAACGGGTTGATAGCAGAGCTCAAGACAGTGCCACAAGTAAGACGCCTGAAGGGACTGCTCAAGCACGTGTGGATATATTCGGGGTATCCAAGGAATGGGTACGACAAGATGAGTCAACGAAATAGGGACACGTACGATGCCATCAGCTCATGGGGCGAGCATGAGTGCGACTTCTAGCGGATTGACGTGAGTACGTTCATCTGGTTTGTGCGTGGGTGTATGAATCAGTCGGAACGTATGGGTGGATGGTGGCCTGACCTTGTACGCGCTTCCATGTTACTGAAAACACACGATGGGTCCTCCGCCGGTCGTGCGGTTTGGGGGTGACGCGCCACCGTGCGGTTGGCCTAGCGACAGGCTTTTTTGTCAGGTGTTCCGATTCCGAGTTACGAATGGGCCATGAGCCTCGAAAATCTCGACAGTTTGACCGCCGTCGAGGTTGCGAAGCTGCTCGGAGTCACCGACAGAGCCGTCCGCAAGTGGATTACCAGCAAAGACTTACCGTGCAATCCCGGCGATGGCGTCAAGACCTTCCGGTGGCCTGACGTTCTCGCTTGGCATGACGCCACCGTGCGGAACGAGGGCGGAACGGTCGGAACGGCTGTCAAGATTCAGCCCGTTCCGGACGATCCGGGTGATTCCGAAACCTACGAGGAAGCCCTGGCGCGGAAAACCCGTGCCGATGCCAACCTTCAGGAGCTAAAACTGGCGAAAGCTCGTGGCGAGGTGGTAACCATCGCCGACGTCGAGCGGGTGCTGGCGGCCGGGAACAAGTCTCTCCAGACCCAGATCCTCGCGATGCCCACCAATCTCGCCGACCGCATCGTGGGCATGGAGGACGTTGCCCAGATCCGCTCCGTCATCGAGCTGGAGGTCCACCAGGCGCTCACGAACATGGCGACGATTGACGCCGTGCGAGACTCCTCCAGTCTTGAGCTTGAGGCGGAGTAATGGGGCTCTATCGGAGTTCCGTGGAGGGGATGCGGTCCCTCGGTGAGGCCTGTGTGAGGGCGTATCGGCTCCTCGCACCTCCCCCGCCGCTCACTTTATCTGAATGGGCTGACCGGTACGCCTTCGTTCCCCCGGAGGCGGGTGCCTTCCCCGGTAAGTTCTTCACGGACCGGGCCGAGTATCAGCGCGGCATGCAGGACGCCGTGACTGACCGGAGCATCGAGACGGTCGTTTACATGCTGTGCGCCCAGAGCGGAAAGACGCAGACGCAGATGAACACGGTGGGATATTTCACCCACCACGAGCCGTCTCCCATCCTCTTCATCCAGGCTTCCGAGGGGGAGGCCGAAAAATTCTCGAAAAACCGCATCGCCAAGATGATCCGGGTGACGCCGGTCCTGCGCAAGCTCTATCCAAGCCCACGGGCGCGTGACTCCGGAAACACGCTTCTGAACAAGGAATTCTCTGGAGGCGTCCTGATCCTCGCCGGTGCCAACGCGCCGGCAGGCCTCGCCTCCATGCCCATCCGGATCCTGATGCTGGATGAGGTCGACCGATATCCGGACAGCGCCGGAACCGAGGGCGACCCGGTCGACATGGCCACGCGCCGAACGACCAGCTTCTGGAATCGCAAGCACGTCCTCGCCTCGACACCTGGAATCAAAGGTGCGAGCCGCATCGAGCAGGCCTATCAGGATAGCGACCAACGGAAATACTTCGTCCCCTGTCCCGAGTGCGGCCTCATGCAACCTCTGGAATGGGTTCGCCTCCGCTACGAGACAGGCGAGCGCGAGCAGGTCTCGAACCTCTGGTATGAGTGCCTTGCCGGTTGCGAGATTCTCGAGCGGAGCAAGCATCAGATGATCCGCGATGGCGCATGGCGAGCGACCGCGCAAAGCCGCGACGGCAAGACGGCCGGGTTCCACCTCAACGCACTGTATCCGCCCTGGGTGAAGTGGACCGATCTCGTCAATGAGTGGCTCTCGGCGAAGGGCTCACTGGAGCGCCGCAAGACCTTCATCAACACCCGGCTCGCCGAAACGTGGGAGATTCGCGGCAAGGGTGCGGACCTTCACGAACTTGAGAAGCGGAAAGACACGAGCCGCTATTCCGAGCAGCTCCCCGCAGGCGTCCTCTTCATCACCGCCGGCGTCGACGTACAGGATGACCGGCTGGAGGTCTCGCGCATCGGCTGGGGAGTCGATGAGCAGCGCTGGGTTATCGACCATGAGATATTCCGCGGTGACCCCGCGTTGCCCGAGGTCATCGTGGGCGCGGATGGCGTGCGCGTCCGCAACAAGCTCAGTCCGTGGGCGAGCCTGGAAGATCATCTCCGGGAGCCGATCGGTCATGAACTCGGCGTCACGATGGTGGTCGCGTGTGCGCTGTTCGACTCGGCTGGACACCATACGGCGCGGGTCTATGAATTCACCAAGAAGAACGCGGCCCGCCGCTGGCACGCGATTGTTGGCCGCGCCGGTATCGGCAGGCCGATCATTAGCAAAGGTTCAGAGCAAGGTCCGGCGCACGCCATGCTTTACGTCGTCGGGGTCGATACGGCGAAAGAGGACGTCTATACCTCGTTCGGTGTGAAAGAAGCCGGCCCCGCGTGTTGCCACTTTTCGAGCGACCTGCCGACCGAGTATTTCCGCCAGGTAACGAGCGAGCAGCTCGTGAAGGTGAAGCGGGATTATGTGACGACGTTGAAGTGGGTAAAGAAGGGCGAGCGGAACGAGGCGCTCGACTGCTTCGTTTATGCCCGCGCCGCCGTCGCCATCCTTCGCCCGAAGTACAACGCCCTCACCCAGCGACTCCAGCGTAAGGTGGCAGCCTTGGCGGAGCGTGCCGAGCGCCTCAAGGCGGAGCCGGAGCCGGTAGCTGACGTGGTGGAGACTCCCGGTCAGGTTGCGGACTACGAGGCGGCGGCGGAGGCCACACGGAAGAGGCTGGAGGCGGAGCAAAGGCGCGAGGCACGAAAGGCCGCGAAGCCCAAGCGGAAAGGTCGCGCATGGGCGACCTCGTGGTAGCGCGCAAGTTGCTGCCTTTCACAAATCGGAGGTACAGCTAGACCTATGGCGAGTCCAGTTGTTCTCCCGAATCAGACGCGGAAGGAGCCCGCCATTATCCGCGCTGGCGATACGGTCGTATGGCAGCGCACCTTCAACGACTACGGCCCTCCCGACTTCACGCTGAGCTATGTGCTCGTCTCCACCGCCGCGCAGTATGGTTTCACTGCTGGGTTGTCGACGGATGGTTCGGGCGCGTTCCTGATCCAGATCCCCTCCGCGACAACGGCAACATGGGCGGCGGGGCTCTATCGGTGGGAGGCTTATGTCAAAGACTCCACCGGCGACCGTATCACCATCGACGAAGGCGAGCTGCGCATCCTCGCCAACCTGGAGACGGCGACGGGCGGAATCGATGACCGCGAAGACGATGAGAAGATCCTCGATGCCATCAAGACCCTGCTCGCCGGAAAGGTGCTCGCGGGCGATGCGCAGATGTACGAGATTCACCAGCGCAAGCTCACCAGGTACACCTTCGCCGAACTGGAGAAGCTGCGGGGCCAGTACGCGCTCCGGGTTCGCAACATCAGAATTCGACGTGGCGAGCGCGTCTCTTCCCGCTCGGTAAGGACGGCTTTCCGTGGCTAATTTGACTCTATTGAACCTTGAGACGCCTCCACCACGCGCTAAATTGCGCTATTCCGGCAAGGGTTTGAGTACCAGAAGCTTCGGCGCGGCGAAGATGACGCGCCAAACGATGGACTGGGCGATGGACCCGCTGTCGCGAGATCAGAAGATCTTCCAGGCGCTCAAGCAGCTTCGCTATCGGTCCCGCCAGCTCGCGGACAATGACCACACGATGGCCCGCTTTCTGGCTCTCTGCTCGACCAATATCATCGGCCCCACCGGCGTCCGCATGCAGCCGAAGGTGAAGCTGCTTCGCGGCGGCGGCCTGGATGAGAACCTGAATGCGCAGATCCTCTCGAACTGGTACGCGTGGACTCGTAAGGGAAACTGCACCACGGATGGACGCTACAGCTTCCATGCTTTGGAGCGTCTGACCGTGCGGACCATGGCCTGCGACGGCGAGGGCTTGTTCCTCAAAAACTCGTGGGACAACCCATGGGGCTTTGCGGTCCAGATGCTTGACGTTGACCAGCTCGATACGACTTACTTCGTCCGTTGGGACGGAAAGCGAGAGGTTCGCATGGGCGTGGAGGTGGATAAGTTCCGCCGGCCTCTCGCCTATTGGCTTTACTCCGGACATCCTTCCGAGGTTGGACAGGGTCCGCAGGATCGTTATCGCGTTGACGCCACCTCTGTACTCCATTGCTTCGACCCAGACTCGGCAAGACAGACTCGCGGCGTGCCGTGGGCGGCGCCTGCCATGGGTTCGATGAATCAGCTTCGCGGATACATGGAAGCCGAGGTCGTTGCCGCCCGCGTCGGTGCATCGGTCATGGGGTTCATCAAGCGTCCAACACCCGAGGGCGATGCTCCGGATGTCGACCGGAACAATAAGGATGATGGCGAGGATGAAGAGGTTCGCACGGACGCGGATGACATCGACGCCACGCCGGGAAGCTTCCACTCCCTGTTCGATGGCGAGGACATCACCACGTTCAAGAGTGAGCATCCGACCGTGGCGTTCAGCGCCTTCGTCAAGGAGTGCAAGCGCGACATCGCGACGGCTCTCCAGGTGTCGTTTACCTCGCTCGCTGACGATCTATCGGAGGTCAACTTCTCCTCTATCCGTGCGGGCCTCCTCCTCGAGAGGGATATGTGGCGCGTCCGTCAGAAACTCGTCATCGAGCAGTTCCATCAACCCATCTTCCGCGCCTGGCTCTCGTCCTCCATCCTCGCCGGTCGCATTGACATCAGCGTCCGGGATATCGACGCCGTGTGTGCGCAGATCGTCTGGCATCCCCGCGGCTGGGATTGGGTCGACCCGCTCAAAGATGAACAAGCCGCGGCCATGGCTATCCAGAATCTCACGACGACGCTCACGCGGGTGGTAGCAGCTCGGGGGCTGAGTCTCGAGGAGCTAATTGCCGAGCGCAAGTATGAACTCGACATGATCAAAGCGGCGGGCATCCCGGTTGGAACCGACAATAAGGGCGATGCGACGACGGCGAGCGATGACCAGCAGGATGACCAGGCAGACGATGCGGGCGCGAAAAAGAAGAAAGCCGCAGGCCGGATGATTCCGCACGAGGATGCGGAGGGCGTGTTGCGAAACATGGACGGCACCGTCCATAACCCACTCCAGCCATAGGTCACCGTCATCGCGATGCAAGAACCCGGCAGAATTTGCCGGGTTTTTCGTTTGCGGCGCATAACCAAGGTGTGAGCAAGCGAACCAACAAAGCGCCCAAGTCTCTCCCGGTCCAGCACCGCGCCGCCAAGGTTGAAAGCTTCGACCTTGCGGCGCGAACGGTGACGTTCGCGCTCTCTTCCGAGCATCCCGTAGAGCGCTGGTACGGCAAAGAGATTCTCGACCATGCTCCGACCTCGATCCGGCAGGAGCGGCTCAAGGCTGGCATGGCCCAACTCATCAACCACGACTCGAACCAACACACGGGTCGAGTGGAGAGCTATGAAATCTCTGACAAGACCCTTCGGGTCACCTCCCGCTTCGGTAACAGCGATCTTGCTAGCGAGAAGCTGCAGGATGTTGTCGACGGAATCCTCGTCGATGCCAGCGTTGGCTACATCGTCCATGGCTACAAGCTCGACCAATCGGATGATTCCGGCGACACCTACCGCGTCATCGATTGGGAGCCTGTCGAAGCGAGCCTCGTAGCCGTCCCGGCTGACCCATCCGTAGGCGTCGGCAGGTCGAAGTCGGCCAAGGCGACGGCTGGCCCGCTGTACCCGGCGCGTTGCGTGGGAACACGTGCCGAGGATGACGGCGACGAAGACCCGTGCGCCTGCGATTGCACGGCGTGCGCAGATGGCAATCATTCCGATTGCACCACCGAAGATTGCGACTACGACGATGAGCGTAGCGCCCCAGGTTTTATCAAACCGGTTCCGGCCGGGAAAGAGGAGCACATGACCGAGGCAGAAAAGGAAGCGATGCGGCAGGAAGCGGCTCGTGCCGAGCGGGAACGCGTGAACGAGATTCATGCGGTCCAGCGCGAACACGCGGCGCACTTCACGCCCGAACAGGCCATCCAGGCCGTCAACGATGGAGCCAACATCTCGGAGGTTCGCAAGTCGGTGCTCGCCAACCAGCGCGAGGCGGCCAAGGCATCGAAGGTCCGCACCGGTGCCCCCGCCGATCAGCATGTCATCGTCGATGAGCAGGATAAGCGTGCTCCCGGCATCACCATGGCCCGTACCGTTCGTGCGCTCGCTTTCGGCAAGGGAGACTTTGGCCGTGCCGAAAAGTTCGCGAGCGATGTTCTCAAGGATCAGGTCGTAGCCCGCTCGTTCGCATCGGCGGCTGCCTCCGCGGCGGACGGCGGATACGCGCTCCAGGGCAACTTCTCCTCGGAGATCATCGAACTCCTGCGACCCGTGGCAGTTGTCCGGTCTCTCGGCCCCAACACGGTCCCGCTCGATGGCACCTACACGCAGAACCGGCTCCTTAGCGGCGCGGCGGGCGGGTACATCGGGGAAAACAAGGACATCCCTGCGACCAAGGGTTCTTTCGGAAGCCTCAAGCTCGCCGCGAAGAAGCTGGCTGCGCTCCTGCCCATCTCGAACGATCTCCTGCGCCGTAACGGTGGGGCATCCGCCGACGCCGCTGTGCGCGATGACCTGATGATTTCCCTCGCCAACACCGAGGACATCTCGTTCATCCGCGCCAACGGCACCGCATACAGCCCCAAGGGGCTCCGCTGGTGGGTGCTTCCGGCCAATCTCATCGCGGCGTCGAATGGTTCGACGGTCGCCCTCGTCGCCCAGGATCTGGGTAAGCTCAAGCTGGCATTGCGGAAGGGCAACATCCGCTTCGTCCGCCCCGGCTACATGATCTCGCCGCGCACCGAGTACTTCCTCCAGAACCTCCTCAATGGACTCGGCTATCCGATCTACAAGGATGAGATGGCGTCGGGCAAGCTCAACGGCTACCCGTATCGCGTCACTACTCAGATTCCCGAGAATCTCACCGTCAGCGCGGTGCCGGGCTGCACCGAGATCTACTTCGCGGACTTCGCGGACGTGACCATCGGTGACGCTCCCCAGATCGGTATCGAGTTCTCCACCGAGGCCTCGTATATCGATCCGACTACTGGCACCCTCGTCTCTGCCTTCTCGCAGGATCAGACGGTCATGCGCATCATCATCGAGCACGATATCGGCATGCGCCATCAGGAAGGGCTTGCCATCCTCAACGGCGTCACCTGGGGGCAGTAATCCCCTGACGTAGCGGGGCGGAGCAATCCGCCCCACCCCTTCACCATCAAGTTTTTGGGCGAGGAGCCTCTTCTATGACTTTCGCAATGGCACACAATATCGACGCGTTCATCGGCGTTGTCGATGCGACCGATGACATATCTGATCTGGCGGGCGGGGCCGGCGATGCCGTCCTCGTAACCGGGATCGCTATTGATCGCTTTGCGACCGGCTGGCCGCTGTCGGCATCCTTCGTGATTCGCTATAAGGCGGCACTTTCCGCAGCCGCAACGCTGTCTATCTCTTCTTCCGTCGAGACTGCTATCGACGCGGCATTTACTGTGCCCGTTGTCCTGCAGACGACTGCCTTCGCGGTTGCCGACACTGGCGCTGCCGGTGGCTCGACACAGCGCGGCGTCTTTCGTATCCCATGCGACTTTGCGGGGGCACTGCAGTTCGTCCGGCTCAAGTTCACTCCTGACCTATCCGCATCCAGTACCGATATCGCAGAGCTTGCGGTCATCGCCATCCTCGGCGGTCAGGACTACCTTCCCGCCTAATCCGGGGCGATGAGGCGGGTGCGAACCTGCCCCGCCTCATCGCAATAGTTTCATCTTCAAACCCGTAATTCGGAGGCCGATATGGCAAAGACGGTGAACAAGGTAACGCTGCTCGGCAATCTTGGCCGTGCTCCTGAAGTGAAGGCAACCCGCAACAGTTCGCTCGTTGCATCGTTCTCCATGGCGACGGTGAATCGGTACAAGAACGACAACGGCGAGTGGCTGGAGTCGACCGAGTGGCACAACTGCGTGGCCTTCGGGAAGCTGGCCGAGATCGTTCGCGATTACGTCAGTAAGGGGAGCAAGCTCTACCTTGAAGGCCGGCTGCAGACTCGCTCGTGGGATGACGAGAAGTCCGGCACAAAGAAGTACAAGACCGAGATCCTCGTCTCGGACGTGACGTTGCTGGGTGCGCCTGGTGGAAGGCCCGCTCCGGTCGAGCAGCGCGAGGGCGCAAGCCGTACGGGCGGCGACGATGGAATGCGGGGGTATCACCCATCCACCGTGCCGGAGATCACCGACGATGACATCCCGTTCTGATTTGCCCGCTTCTCCGGGAAGCCGGTAATCAATAGGTATGCCCCTGGGAGATAACGATATCGCGAGCGGAGTGTTCTTTTCGGACTTCGCAGATGTAGTGACGTTTGGCAATCAGACCACGATGGGGAACTTCGACGCACCCGGTAAGGACGCCATCTTCGGCGATAAGAGCGTCTCCGATGCAGAATATCGGGTCGAGATTGGAGCGCTCTCGCTGAATCCCTTTCCGAAGTCGGCAGACAAGACGGGAGATGTGGTGGGGATACGCGGTTCGCTCTTTCGCGTCAGGAGCGCGAATCCCCTGGACGATGGCGCAACTGTTGAGCTGAAACTGAGGAAGCTATGAACTACACCCCATCCGTCCGGGAGCTTGCGTTGCGGGAGATTGTC
The DNA here is from genome assembly GCA_026225095.1 of bacterium. Taxonomy (GTDB): domain Bacteria; phylum Acidobacteriota; class Terriglobia; order Terriglobales; family Acidobacteriaceae; genus Edaphobacter. The sequence continues at coordinate 26,220 of JAMFSC010000240.1, read as the reverse complement.
GCGCTACTTGGCGCACAGCCGATGCTCACGCAGAACGTCTTCCGTTCCCAGCTTGACCAGATCGAGCAGTCGCAGTTGCCTTGCTACGACGTGACGCCAGGAGACATGAAGGTCGCCGAGGGCGGGCGCTATGCGGACTTCGGATCGGTGACCAACACGCAGGACGTCACCGTGCGGGCGCTCGTCAACGCGGGCACGGCGGCGGGTGAGAGCGCGACGGATAGCGTGCCGGTCGATGACTCCTCCCTCGATGCCTTCCTTGTCTTCGCCGAGCAGCAGCTCATCGGTACCACGGCCAACCTCGGCGGTCTCGTCCAGACCGTGGAGCTTCAGAGCGTCCAGACAGTCTTCCAGCCCAACGGACAGGACATCATCGGCCTGGAGATGATCTTTCAACTCACCTTTGCAACAAAGCGTGGCGACCCCACGCAGAGAGGCTAGACAATGCCAGCAACCAGCTCCAATAAACTGCAGGGCTACCTTGCGAAGCTCTACCTGACTCCCAGCGGCGGAACCGAAGTATCGATTGCGAACCTCACCAAGGTCGACGTCACTGTAACGGCCAAGGAGATTGACACCAGCGACCACGACACTCTTGGTTGGGAGGATACGATTAGCGGACTCGCCAAGTGGTCCGGCACGGCCGGTTTCCTCTACGTGACCAACTCCGCAAGCCGCCAGGCGCTCTTCAACGCGCTCGTCAATAAGACCCCTGTCGCGCTCAGCTTCCGCCCCACCGACGTCACCTCCGAGGAAGCCTGGACTGGAAACGCCGTCATCACCAGCTTCAAGGTAGCGGCGGGCAACTCCGATGCGCAGGCGGTCGATATCGCGTTTTCGGGAAAAGGCCCACTGACTCCCGGCACAGTCGCCGTAGCCGGAGCCTAACAGAATCAACCTCACGGGGCTGGTGCCATAGAGCGTAAGCCCAGCGCCGTCCCGACGTGGGGCGAGTGGAGTATGACGGTAGGCTCCGCACAAGTTTGGGAGGGGCGTCCCTTTGCCGGGATGCCTCATTTTTTGCCCGCAACCGGGCGTAAGGGTAAAGGTGAGTCATGCACCCGATTACAGGACGCAACACTTTGGAGATCGCGGGCGAGAGCAGGATCCTCGCCTGCGATATGAACGCGGCGGCCGTGCTGTACGAGAAGCACGGTGAGCACTTCGCGCTGTGGCTGATTGAGCGTTTTATTGGCGCACCCATCACGCTCCCCGATGGCCGCAAGGGGCGGCTGATGGAGAAGCTTCCGCCGGCGGAGGCAATCGGTGTGTTGTACGCGCTGCTGGCGTCGGATCGGGAGGACTCGGGCCGTGTGGATACGGAGAAGGATCTCCGCCGCGCCGTTCCCTTTGGCCGGCTGATGGACGTGCAGGCGGCGATGACGCGCTCGGTCATCGCCAGCTTCGGCATACCGGGGGAAGATCTGGAGGTCGTCGCGGGCGCGGTGGACGGTCCTCCTGGAAGCGGACGCGCAAGAACGGCTGGAACTGGCATCGCACCCTGACGACGGCGTTCGGCCCCATGCAGCTCATGCCCGCCACGTTCTGGAGGCTGACGCTGGCGGAGTGGCGAGCGATGCTCGATGGCCACGCGGAACGCATCAACGCCGGGATGCGCCGGAGCGCGTGGGTTGTATCGCATCTCCTGATTGCAGCCGGATGCGACGCGGACAAGGTGACCGTGGCCAAGCTGCTTGGCGAAAAGGAACCCCGGACGCGCAAGTCGAAGGTCGACGATGAGGCGAAGCGGATAGCAGACTTTGAGAAGATGTGGGCGCGAATGGAAAAGGCAGCCAAATGAGTGAGGCTCTGATGGGTGGATTGATCGACGGCGCGAACGCCGCGTGCATCGTGCTGGGCGGCTGGGTGCTGTATCTGTGCGTGCGGAGGTGGTCTCGTGGCTAACGGCGGCGTAACGGTTATCATCGCGGGTCAGGACGATACCGAGAAGGTATTCCAGGCGATTGAGGCCAATCTGAAGCGCGTTCAGAACCGTGCGGGCGAGACGGAGTCGGCCCTCTCGCGCCTGGGCACCATGGGGCAGCGGGCGCTTGCGGTGTTCGGCGTAACGGTCGGCGCTGAACTCGCCATCCGCACACTCAAGAACGCGGTGACCGCGGCGCTGGACTTCGGGGATGCAATCGAGAAAGCCCACGTCAAGACCGGCCTTGCCGTAGGCACTCTGTCGACCCTGCACTTTGCCGCTGCCATGACCGGCTCTGACTTTGACGGCCTCACGGCTGCGGTGGCGAAGCTGGACAAGGGGATCGGCGCGGCTGCCGATGGCGATAAAAAGTCCGCCTCTTTCCTGACCGCCATCGGGCTCAACGCGTCCGAACTGGTGAAGCAGTCGGACGGTGCGGAGGTCGCGTTCAAGCGGCTTACCGGAGCCATCTCCGCGACGGAGAACCCTATCGAGCGTGTGCGCCTTGCAACCGGGTTGCTTGGCAAAGCTGGAGCCGAACAGATCGATATGCTCGTCAAGATCGGTCGCAACTGGGACGGCTACAAGAAAGCCGCCGAGGACGCCGGCCTGTCGCTCGATGGGACGACGGCGCGGCAACTCCAGGAGACGAACGAAAAGCTCCGCATGATGCAGCTTCGGGCGCAGGGCGCGGGCCTCGCCTTCACGGAAGGGCTTATCCCCGGCATCAATGCGCTGTTCAACACGCTATCGGGTGGCAAGGGTTCCATGCAGACCTTTGAGGCGTTCGGGAACTTCCTCGCCTATAGCCTGAATGAGGTCGCCGGCATCGCCTATCACGCGGCGGCTGCGCTTGAAGCTGTCTTCGCCCTGGGAGAAGGTGGACTCCTCACAAAGGGCGGCACGACGGACCTGGCGGCATCCAAGGAGCTGTCAGACAGGGCGTACCAGTTCCAAAAGAATGCGGAACAGATCGCACTTACAGGTCACGAGGTTGGGTGGAGCGAGTCCAGGGCAGCACATGACATGGACGGGAAGAAAGGTGGCGGCGGCTTTGCGGGCACTGGCGATGAGGCTGGGGCCGAAAAGATCAAGGGGGCAGCGGATCGGTTGCGCCAGGCGCAAGCGGATCTCGGGGCCGAGCAGGCCAAACTCTCCGGGGACCGCGCCAAGGTGCAGGGCGACGTGGAACTTGCGCAGCTCGAAGCCAACCATAAGCTCTACCTTGTCTCCGATGCCGCCTACTACGCGGAGAAGCGCCGCATTGAAGACGCTGCTACGGCCTCAGAGCAGGCGGCCCTTGGCAATCAGAAGGTCGAGGCTATCCGGCGGATTGGTAGCCTACGACCGGAGGCGAACGGCGGCGACCGCGAGAAGGCGCTCCAGGCGGAAGCGAAGATTGCCGAACAGAAAAAGAAGATCGTCGAGATTGACGAGAAGATGGCGGAGCTTGAAGCGAAGCGGGCCAAGTCGACGGTAGAGACCGGCCTCGCCGAAGCGGAGAACGCTAAAAAGCGACTTGCCGAGTCGGATGCTATCTTCGCGGAACTGGAGGCGATGCGCGGCGGATCGACCGGCGACCGCATTCAACAGTCCAGTAATCGATATGCAGAGCGCCGTCGCGGCCTCGTGGCGGGCGGCGCGTCCTCCGGTGACCTTGCCGCCGCTGACGAGCTACAGCGGTCGCAGGAAGACACTATTGCGGCCCATGGTGCGGACCAGACGAATCAGGCGCAGGCTGCCGGATTCAACGCTCGGCGCTCGACGATCGATTCCAGCGCGAGCCGTGGCCTTATCTCCCGCATGGAAGCCCAGCGTCAACTCGTTGCACTCGACAAGGAAGAGGCGGACGCTCTGCAGCCAGTGCTTGAGGCGTACCAGCACCTCGCCGAGGCTGACGGGGATCTTGCGGCGGCGGCGAAGGTATCCGAGCTGCAGACGCGCATCGCCGAACTGAAGAACCCGGTGGACGAGGTGGCGGCGCATATCCGGGAGCAGTTCGACAGCGCCTTTGAAGGTCTCTTCGAGAATCTCGACAAGGGGAGCAAGGCCTGGGTCGACTTCGGGAAGCAGATCGAAAAGATCGCGTTGTCTGAAGCCTACAAGTCCATCATCGAACCGGGCATCCAGCAGGGACTTGCCGCGGTCATCTCCAACGGGACGTTCAACGGGGCGAAGCCAACGGGAACGGGTCAAGGCATCGGCAGCATGCTTGGCGGTCTCATCCCCGGCCTCGCGGGCAAGATACCAGGTGCTACCGTGACGGGCGGCGGATCCAGCTCCGGCGTCAACGTCACGCTCATCAACCAGGGAGCGCCGATGCAGGTCGCATCGGCGGGGCAGCAGCAGGATCACGAGGCAGAGTTTGGTGGGAAGGTCATCAGCGTGGTCCTCAAAGATTTGGAGCAGGGCGGGGGCATCGCGCAGGCGCTCGGGATCGGCGGCGGTTAGAGCTTCAGCCCGCTCGCGAACGCCTGGCGCCAGTTCTCATCCCAATGCCGCTCGAATCGAGCATTGACGACGCTTGCGACCGTCGCCTCCATCTCGAGCTGAGACCGTTTGATGTGCGCCTCGGTGATGAGCAGGTAAAAGGGATAAGCGTCCCGATCCGTAAAGTAGCGTCCAAGAATGGCCTTGTGTCCATCCTTTAGGTCCTGAAGAAAGAACTCGAATCCCCGCGCGCGAACCTGATTCCTCAAAGCAATCTGACCCTTGCGCGTTCTGGCGGTGTATCTGCCTCCCGTGGCCCCGAGCAGGTTCTTTGGACGTAGCTCCTGGGGGATCACGCCTGGGCACATCTGGCGCAGGTACTTGGTCGGGACCGCGATGTAGTGCCGTCCCCCGAAAGGAACCTTCTCACCACCGTCTTCCTGTCTGCCCAGATAGTCGGGTGCTCCGGTGGCCCGGTTCGCGGTATCGGTGTGGACGTCAGCCTCGATGCGGCCGCTATTGCCGTTCTTGTTAGCTGGCTTGATCCTGACGCCTTGCTGGGTCCAGTTATTCCGCAGCTTGAATGCCCGATCTTCGTTGCGGCGCACCTCTGCTTGCCCGTCTTGTGCGCAGTTCGTCAACGTTTTTGCCGTGATAAACGGAAGTTGCTTCGACTGGAGATCACGGACGGCCGCGACGTGGGCGGAGATATCGACGTTCACCTTGAAAGTTCCCATGCCACAGCGTGACGTAACCCCGCAAAAGGTGCCAAGGTTGGCGCGATTTTTGCGGCAGACCGCATAAACAACTTGTGCCGCCTGTCTACCCCATCATTCCGTCGCTCTCACGCGCCCCTGACTTCGTGACAACGCGCAAGGCTGAGGACGGGACTGTCTCCGATCCGGCAGAGTCGGGGTACGTCTCCACGCGCCCGCGCTTCACGCGCATTCGACGGACGTTCGCAGTGAGCTACAAGAACCTCGTTGCGGAAGACGTGCGGGTGCTCGACCAGTTCGAGATCAGCACGGTGCAGGGGAAGGCCGGCGCTTTCTATATGCCCAACCTTGCTCCGAATGGGAGCTTTGAGTTTCCGGCGACTCTGCCTGGGGAGATCGTGTCGGGGTGGGGTGGGGGGTTCGTCCCAAATCCTCCCGGATCTCTATGGACCCTCGCGAGAACCCCGTCCGCACATGACAATTTTTACGCTTTGACAATGGCGGCGTCCGGAGCGTCGCTTCCCACTGCGATTAGCAATGAGAGCTATGGAAACTTTTCATGCAACGCGCCGCTTAGCGTTGAGGTTGGAGATGCCGTCCAGTACACGCTCTGGGCTTCCGCCCATTTCGACTCTGCGATCAGCGCTACGGTGGGGCTTGGGTTGACGTGCATCTTCGGGTACGCGGACGGAACAGGTGTGCCTGGTTTCTTTCCGATCTTCGCTCCAACCGCAACAATTCCATACGCGCAATATTCAGGCAGTTTTATTGTTCCTCCGCATGGTTCGTCGGCGCTGGTCTCATGTGGCTGCTATTTTGAGGCCTCTATGGGGGCAGGGAGCGGCGAGGCATACTCGGTATCCCTGACGATGGACTCTTTCGGCATCGCCATCGCGAAGGCCGCCAATCCCTATGGACGGATGCCCGGATCATCCTCGCCCGGCTCCGCTGTGCGGCTCACGAAGCTCATGGAGATCAAGGACGCGCCGAAGGAGCGTCAGTTCGGCGGAGGCTCCAAGCTCTACGACGCGAGCTTTGAGGTCACCGAAGTCTAATGAACCTCGCCTCTCTCTCTCGCGCAGCCTCGTGGGATAAGCACAAGCTCACATCGACCACGCCATGGCTGCTTCTGGTGGACTTCAACTGGCAGGGTCAGCATGTGCGCGTGGCCCGCAACACCGACGCCGTGACCTTCGATGCGGGCGACGGGGCAGGTCCGCAGAGCTATCAGCCGATGGCATTCGAGCTTACCGGCGCACAGCAGACCATCGCCGGGAGCCTGCCCCAGGTCACGCTCAAGGTCTCGAATGTCAATCACCTCGTCGAGGGTGCCATCGTGCAGTATCAGGGCGCGGCGGGGGCTACCTGCACCATCTACGTCGTCAATACCGACAACCCGTCCGGAGAATCTGACCTTGCGCTCGAGACCACGATTCTGCGCACGCAGACGAGCGCCGCATGGGTGACCTTCACGCTGGGTGCGCCGTCGCCTCTGCGTTCCCTCTTCCCGCGTTTCGTGTACTACCAGGGAACCTGCATGTGGCAGTACAAGGGCGCACAGTGCGCGTATGCCGGGGCGACACCGACCTGCGACTTGAGCTATGACGGCGCGAATGGTTGCCTCGCTCATGCGAATCAGGTTCGGTTCGGTGGCTTCCCTGGTATCGGGACGAACGGCGCATCGGTGGCGGGGCAGGTATGACGGCGCTCCAGCCGCACTGCTACGCCGACCTTATCGGCAAACCCTTCGTGCGCGGTGCTCGCGGCCCTGCGGCGTACGACTGCTGGGGCCTGCTTCAGGAGGTGCTTCGCCGCATGGGCGATTCGCCTACGGACTTCCCGAGCGACCCGGCGCTCCTTCGCACCGCGCTCGCCGATGAGTGGCAACCGCTGGAGCGCTCCCAGGTGAGGCCGGGGGACGGCATTCTGCTCCGCGCTACCGATCCGGAATATGTGTGGCATGTGGGCCTCATCCTGGACGGATTCCAGATGCTCCATGCGCGTGACGATGCAGGCGTCTGTATCGAGCGCTACGACTCTCCAGCCCGCGCCCGTCTCGTGGTCGGCTTCTACCGCTTCAGGGGGCGACCGTGATTGATCTGATTGAAGTAAAGAATCCTTTCACCCCGACCGTTGGCCGCGTCATTCACCGGCTGGAGTGGCACGAGGGGATGATGTTGTCGGATGCCCTCGTGCTGGCGGGTATCTCGCCGTTGCGCCATGCGTGCGTGATCGATGGCCTCGCCATCCCGGAAGAGATGCTGGCTGGCTTCCCGGTCGCCGATGGCGCAACCGTGATCTGCATGGCCAGTGTCGCCGGTGGCAACTTCGCCAAAACCTTCGCCGAGATCGCGGTCCTCGTCGTGGCGTCCGTGGTGACCTATGGACTCGCGTCCGCCGGAGCCTTCGGTGCGCTCTTCGCATCCGCCGGTCTCGGCAACTTGAGCGGACTCACCGTCAGCCTCATCAGCTCCGGCATCGCGCTTGGCGGCAACCTGCTCGTCAACGCCTTCCTGTCGCCGAGCGGCGGCGGTGGTGCGGACTCCGCATCGTTCGACCCGACCGGGCCGAAGACGGTCGCCTCGGGCGGAACGCCTATCCCAAAGGGCTATGGAACCTTTCGCTCGGGCGGAAACATTATCGCGAGCTACGTCACGGCTGAGGGGTCTGACAACTACATCAACGTTCTCGTCTGCTACGGCTGGGGTCCAGCCGTCTCCATCAGCGATATCAGAATCAACAATAACGACATCGCAGACTACAAGAGCGTCATCTACCAGACACGCCTGGGGACCAATGACCAGACGCCTATCCCCTACTTCAACAACATCGTCAACGGCTATCCGCAGGCTGTGCGATGCAACGCGGGGGATCCGGTCATCATTCAGGGGACGGGCCACGCCACACAGGGCCTTGAGGTCGTAATCCAGTTCCCGGATGGAGTCTTCTACTCAAACTCCGATGGCAGTCTGCGCTCGCTCTCCATCGCGTACAAGGTCGAGTATGCCATCTCCGGATCTGGCAACTGGCAGACCGCCATCATGCCCCGTACCACCGCCGATATCGTCACCACGGACGGAAGCGGGCGCGAATACTATCCGCATTGGGTTGTCGTTCCCTCGGATACGATCTTCTCTTCGGGCATCGTGTACGCGACCGATACAAACGAAAGTCCCACGGCGCACACTGTCGGGGAGGCGTGGTCCGGAACCCAGACGGTCACGTTCTACAACGCGGATGGGTCGAGCTATACCGGCCCGATCTCGCTCCAGGGCGAGTGGCAGATCTGCGACCCGAGCCTGAATCAGCAAAGTGTCACCGACTGGTACTCCGGATACGAGATCTTCTCGGATGCGGATCAGGGCACGCTCTACCACACCACCAAGATTTACAACCTTGCCCCGAACAAGTACGACGTTCGCGTGACAAAGTACGGCTCCGCCTTCACCGGGGATGCACTCCAGCCCCGCGAAGCGAATAACAACCGCACCGGAGACCAGGTCTGGATTCACAGCGTCAACGAAGTACAGTATCAGGATCTCGCATACCCGAACATGATCCTTGTTGGCGTGCGGGCGCTTGCGACCAATCAGCTCAGCGGAAACAGCCTGAACGTCACAGCCCTCATCTCCTACGGGCTCACCGCGACCCTGCCGAGCTTGCTCTCCGCTTATGCCGCTGATAATCCGGCTGTCGTCGCCTACGACATGATGCTTGCGCCGATCTACGGCGGTGGTGGCGGATCGCTGGCAATCACGCAGGCGAACATCGACCTGCCCGCGTGGGCTGCGTGGGCGGCGGTCAATGACCAGCTCGTCTCCGATGGCTTCGGCGGGCATATCAAGCGTCACGTTTTCAACGGCATCTTCGACGCCAGCGGGACGAATCTCTGGAAGTCGCTGCAGCTCGTAGCCTCCATGTCCAACGCAGCCATCATGCAGGTTGGCCGCAACTATAGCGTCACGCAGGACGCAGCCGTTGCCGTCCCGGCCCAGGTATTCACCTCCGGCAACATCATCCGCGACAGCATGAAGGATACGTGGATGGCGCTCGACGACCGCTCGAACCGCATCGAGGTCACCTTCGCCGATGCCGCACGAGACTACCGCACGGACGAACCGTGCTCCGTCATGCGACCGGCGGACATCCAGGCAGGGGTAGAGCCCAAGACGATCCGCGTGAAGCTCCTAGGCTGCACCAGCCGTGCGCAGGCGTGGCACTGGGCATACCGCAAGCTGCAATCGACGGCGCTCCTCTATCTCACGCGGAGCTTCGATGTCGGCGTGGCGGCGGTGGCGTGCCAGGTTGGCTCCGTCATCGGCGTACAGGACGACATTACGCAGTGGTCTCAGGGCGGAAGAATCCAGTTCGGATCGACCACCACCGCGCTCAACATCGATCGGTCAGACCTAAACTTCGCCGCCGGCGCGGGCTGGACCGTCAGCATCCTGCATCCCGTCGTGTTGCGCGGCTCAGCGACCATCACCGGGGTAACTGGCTTCGTCCTCACCTTCGCGGGTGGAATCCCGGCCGGAAACATCATGCGCCTCGTCACCGCGGCGGGCGCGGAGGTCGGGGTCGAAGGATACGGAGGCAACACCATCACCGTCGACAGTCTGACGGGGATCTCGGTCGGTGGCGTCGTCACCCTCTACGATGAGGACGTCATCGACACCCAGCCGGTCAGCGCGTTGGCGGGTGAGGTGCTGACACCGATTGCGCCGTTTATCCAGACGCCCACCGCAGACTGCCCATGGGTCTACGGACAGTCCGGCGGAGCGTTTCCAGCCAAACTCTTCACCGTGACGGACATCAAGAAAAAGGGAGACCTCCAGGTCACCATCGAGTGCATCATCTACGACGCGGCCGTCTATGCGGACGACACTCCCATCATCACCGAGACCCTCGGCGTTCCGGACGTGAACGCGGCGGTGTCGAACCTGACGGCAAGCGAGCAGTACACGATGGCCAACGGTGCGAACGGTGGACAGTCTTCCCTCATCGCGCTCGGCTGGCAGAACGGGCCGAACACTGTCGAGACGGAGCTTTGGATTGCGACCGCACAAGTCGGCGAGACGCTCTCGTCCGAGAAGATCCTCGCCGTCGTCGCGAGGGGAACCACGTACACATTTCCCGCCGCGACAGGCTCCATCGTGGAGATCCGTGCGGTTGGCGTCGACGGCAGCGGCGAGACCGCGCCGTGGGCCTCCGCTCCTATCGTCACCATCACCGTACAAGGTTCGGGCGCGGCTCCGGCCGACGTGCCGGCCTTTGGCGGGGTGTCGACGCCGGCAGGGACCGCGCTCTCGTGGGGTGCGGCAACCAACGCGGCGAACTATGAGCTGCGGTACAACTCGGACATCGCCAACACGAATTGGCTAACTGGGGTGCTGCTCTACGCAGGATCCGCGCTGGCCTGGACCGACCCTCTGAATCGGTACGGGTGCTATCTCATCAAGGCACTCAGCTCCGCCTCGGTCGAGAGTGTGAACGCCGCCAGCTACACCTACCTGCTCTCCGGTCAGAGGCTCAACCAGGTCGGACTTGTTCCGGGTCAGACGGTCAATGTTCAGCTCACAGCTAACTCTTACTCCGGAAGCAATGCGTCGGTGACCCTCTCCGCCCCGTCGCAGGCGCTCACGCGGGTGGATGGTTCTGTTGCCATCATGCCCGCCGCAACGCTTTCCTGGGCGGGCAATCTCGCTGTCAATACCGACTACATCGTCTATGCCTACCTGACTCTTTCCGACCTCACGCTCCACTCGGCGGTGGGAGATGGCGCGGTCCCGGATACCTCGGCAAATCCTGCCAGCGCAGCCATCTGCCTTGCCCCCGGCAACTATCCCGCCGGCACCGTCCCCTTCACGACGGTTGGCCCTGGGAGCGGCGGAACCGAGGTGGCAGCCGTATTGCAGGTGACTGTCCGGGGATTCTTCAGCCCTGTCAATTACCAGGTGGTCACCGCGATCACGGTACTGTCCGGCGGTGCCGGATATACCACCGTGACCGCCGAACTTGTCGGCACGCTTATCAACGGGCAGGACAATGTAGCGGCGCGGGTAGCTGTCGGATTGACTGTATCGGGAGGAGCCATCACGGCCGTCACATCGTGGGACAACACGCTCCAGTGGGCGATCAGTCCAACCGTCGCCATCTATGGACCAGCACATCTCACTCCTCGACCGATCCACGGGTCCGGTTCTTGACCGTTTTTCCGTTTTGAGCGCAAAAGTTGCTCATGCGCAATCTTTGCAAACTCCTTCTCGCACTCCTTTGGGCTGGTATGGGCGCTGAGGCCGCAGTGGCCCAGTACACGCCCATCACGGCGGCATCCGGTTCATTGCAGATCGGCGGCAACCCGATCTCGACGGGAAACGTCATCGCCATCGCGGTCAACTCCAGCGGACAGGCCATCCCGGTCCACGCCGTGGGCGGAGGCCTCAACGGTGTCGCCGCCAATGGCAACCAGTACACGGCGCTCTGCGCCATCACCTCCGGGGGGATCACCGGAACCTGCCGAGTGCCCGACGCGAACACGGCCAACGGTGGCGTCGGCGTGCGCTATAACCTGCAGATCTCCGATACCAGCACGAATAGTCCATCGAGCGGACAGTCCTTCGTCCTGACCCAGGTGCAGGGTATCAGCGGTGCGACATGGGCTCTCGACCAGTACATCCCGAGCGTCTCCACGCCCGCTGCCATCGCCAACACCTACACTATCGCCGCCGGACCCCCGACCGGAGTCGCTCCGTTCGCCGGGTTGTACCTGAACTCGACCAACAACACGCTCTATCTCGCCAACAACGGCGCATGGGTTCTGATTACCGGATCCGGTGGCGCATCCATCACGATCCAGACCAACGGCACAGCCAATACCCTCCAGACCACCTTGAATATCAAGTCCGGCACCAACGTCACCGTAACCCCCGACGGCTCCGGCGGCGTGACCTTCGATGCGCCCGCACTCGCCGCCACAGTGGGCAATGAGGTCTCGCGAGCAACCACTGCGGAGGGTATTCTCACGACCAATTTGGCGAACGAGGTGACCAATCGCACCACAGCGGTCAACCTTGCAACTGCCGGGGCTATCTCCGGGATCCTGCCATCCGCCGGAACCGTCATCGCCGACTATCAGCTCAAAGACAACGCGGGGACCGCGCCGGGCGACAGCAGCGGCAATGGAAATACCGGCGCGTTTCCAGGCAGCGCCGCGAACCCCACCTGGTATGCGGGCGGCATCACCCTCAGCGGCGGCCAGTACTTCAACAGCGCAGGCACCACGAACGCCAAGACGATCATGGTGCAGTACTGCATGAACTACCGGACCAGCGGCCCCAGCCCGATCGCTCCCCAGTTCGACACCCTCTTCGGCAATAACAGCATTGCAGGGGTTATTTTCGATTCCCAATCCTACCAATACGGCTACAGTCCGGCCCTAAGCGTCAACGGCGCGCCCCAGACAACATGGACTGGCGGGAGTCTCACCGGCTGCCACAATCTCATCGCCACGCTCGGAACCGCGAGCACCAACGTGGATGCCATTTACCTCGATGGCCTGCTTCAGGTAACCGGGCCTGCAACTACCTTTGGAAAATCGAACGGGATCTATGCGTGCGGCGGGGCGAGCAGTACTTTTGCAACCTATCTCAATGGGACCATGCAGCGCTGTACCTTCTGGAGTACCTACCTTACCGCCTCACAAGCTCTTCAGGCCGCCAGCCTCGCTCGCACTCAAGCAATCACTCAAGGCAATTCCTTCGGCATCAACGCCCCCATCACCACGGTCTCGCAGATCGCTGCAACCGGCGACTCGCTGACGAACGGAGAGGGTGTCACCCCGTATACGGCAAGCCTTTCGACCAACGTGACGTTCAACATCTCGAACTTCGGTATTGGAAACATCGGCACATACCTTATCTACCCGATGCTCGCGACTAGGGAAGCCTCCGTCTACGCTCCGCAAGCCCCCTGGAATATCGACATTTACTGGGCAGCAACCAACGACGTTAGCACCTTGGGTAAGACTCCAGCATCCGCCGTGGCTAACATTCTCGCATCATGCCGACAGCTCAAGTCGATTGGATTCAAAGTGATTGTAGCTGGCCCAATTGACCGAACCGGCCAGAGCACAAACATGGAGACGATTGCTTCACTGTTGCGCGCTCAAGCCTTGACGCAGTGCGATGGATTCGTAGATCTGACCGCTGTACCCCTGCTCGGGGCTTCTGGGGCGAACACGAATACGACCTACTTCCAGGTTGACGCGGTCCACCTCACGGCAGCGGGTCAGGTTCTGGTCGCGGGATACATGTCCAACGCGGTCAACGCCCTGACCGGATCGTCGCCCATCGCCTGCGATCCTGCCCTTGTCACCTCGGCAACCTACGCCTCGACAGCGGCGGACGGATGCAAAGTGTTCAACGCGGCAAGCAACGCCATCGTCGACACACTGCCCTCGGCGGTGGGCTATACCGGTCGAGTTATCAAGCGATGCAACAACACTACTTCGGGGACCAACGCGGTGACCATCACCGCGCCATCGGACTATCCGTTCAACAACGTCACCGGCTCGACAACCTCCGTCATCGCGGCGGGAGCGTGCCAGAACTTCAAGGCTTCGGTGGTCTCGACCACTGCGGGCGGCGACTACTGGCAGACGTTCTAAGCACACCAACCGCTCGCCGGGAGCGTCATCCCGGCAATCCAATCCCGTACAGGGCAAAGCAGCCTAGCTTTGCCCTGTTTTCCTCTGCGATGAGATACCTACATCAGCAGCCGCGAGGTTCGTAATAGCCCAGGAGGTTCGGAATGGCATTGTTTGAATCGTTGATAACCCCGGCACTGACCGCCGTGACGAATATCATCGCGCAGTTCCACCTCAGCCCGGAAGACAAGCTCAAGGCAGATCAGGCGATTGCGGAGGCCACCGCCCAGGCGAAGCAGGCGGCGGATGAGTATGAGGTCAACCTCAACGAGATCGCCGGGAAGAACATCCAGGCGGATGCGGCCAGCGGCGACAAGTTCACCTCGCGGGCGCGGCCCTCGTTCATGTACGTCATCATCGCCGTCTTCGCCTTCAACTACATCGGCATCCCGCTTGCCCAGATCTGCGGATCGCACGTCTCCCCCATCGTCCTCCCCGCCGATCTGCTGACGCTCTTCGGCGTGTGTATCACCGGCTATGTCTTCGCACGCACCGGAGAGAAGATCGCCGCTATGCCCGGAGATTCGCAGATCAACCTGCCATTCATCAACGTCAGCAACAAGTCGTAACCGGAGGTTCACCATGTTCCACGTCGCCGTCTTCGTAGCCATCTTTATTCTCTTCGTCTTCGTTGTCGTGGCGCTCGCAAGCCACTTCGATCTGCATGACCGCATCGACCAGCTTGAGGCCAAGATCAGTGGGGGAGCCCATGCGGAGGTTGCCACGGTGCAGGCCGATGTCGCCAAGGTTGAGGCTGTTGTCACCCCCGTCGCTCCTGTCACTCCGTCGGTCTAAGAGAGATGCCTGGGGTAAGCCGCGCAAAGCCCAACAGAATACCTTGAGCGGAGACAGCCGGAGAGACGGCAACCATTTTCAGGAGCCGAGCAAATGGCCGAGGGTGACGTGATGGCAAGCACCATTGAAGACAAGCTGGACAACCTGAGCAGGCTCACCGAGCGCGTCCTCGTGAAGTTGTTCGGTGAGGTTGAGGGTGAGACTCCCAATGGACGGCTCCCCACCCTGGAGCGCATCCAAACCGACCACGAAGACCGCATCCGTGGCCTGGAGAAGACGGCTCTCCGCATCGGCGCGATGCTCACCGTTATCCTCGGTCTTGTCGGCCTCGCCGAGGCGGTCGCCCATGTGGCTACGGCGGTGCGCCACTAATGTCGAGCCCATCTCTCAGCTACGAAGTGCAGACGAAGGTATCCACCTTGCTGTCTCAGGGGCTCTCTCACCGCGCCATCGCCGAGCAGGCCGGAGTGTCGCTCGCGAGCATCTCGAAGATTCGCAATCAGGCCACCATCGCCCCGCTGCCCATTGCGGATAAGAAGGTTGGTACGTTCCACTGGCGCGAAGCGTGCGAGGCCGCCAAGGTCATGCAGGGCCTCAAGAAAAAGATGTCGTGGTCGCAGGATGAGGCGACCATCAAACTTGGCGACGGGTCCGGCCCGGTCATCCTGATGGGCTTCGGTGACCAACACATTGGAGCCTACGGCGCGAACTACGAGGCCTTCGCCGAACTGACGGACGAGATCGTCAACACCCCCGGCCTCTACATCGCCCTGATGGGTGACTATCTGGAGATGGCAATCCGGATGCGCGGCGTCCTTGAAGTGACCAGCCAGGTGTTGACGCCAGAGATGCAGGAAGCGTTCCTTGAAAGCTGGCTGGAGGACATCAAGCACAAGGTAGCGTTCGCGACCTGGGATAATCACGCGGTCATGCGTCAGGAGTCGCAGGGCGGCACATCGAGCGTCAAGAACATCCTCAGCCGGCGCACGGTCTACCATAATGGCATCGGGCACTCGGATCTTGTCGTCGGCGACCAGGTGTACAAGTGCGCCGCATCCCACAAGTTCCGGGGCGGCTCGATGTTCAACCGGATGCACGCCCAGGGCCGCTACGTCCGCCAGCAAGCCAGCGACCGCGAGCTGGTGATGATGGGAGACATTCATCAGTGGGGATTCGCCGCGACTGAAGAGGGCGGCAACGATGCCGTCTACATCACGGGCGGGACGCTGCACGAAAACTCCGGGTACGCCAAGCGCTTCTTTTCCCTCAAGACAGCGCGTCACTACCCCTGCGTAGTCCTCATGCATGACCGTCACGCGATGGTGCCATTCAAGAGCGTGCGTGAGGCCTCCGCATTCATACGCGGGGTGGACGCC
Source organism: bacterium (assembly GCA_026225095.1). Classification (GTDB taxonomy): domain Bacteria; phylum Acidobacteriota; class Terriglobia; order Terriglobales; family Acidobacteriaceae; genus Edaphobacter. Next base: position 10,275 of record JAMFSC010000240.1, on the reverse strand, counting down.
TAATGAAAGGCTTTTTCGCTAACTATCCTCGACCTCAATATCCGCACCCACGCCCGCCATGCCCTCCCGCCCCCGGAGCCCGCGCCGTGTCGAACCCTGAGAAGCTCCGCCTCGACCTCATCCCACCTCACTCCCTCGCCAAGGTAGCAGAGACGATGACCGTAGGAGCAGCCAAGCACGGCGCAACCAACTACCTCGACAGCCCCCGGCCAGACGAGGCAGAGCGCCAGATGGCATCCCTCCTCCGCCACCTGAACGCGGATCGATGCGGAGAGGTCCTGGACGGCGACGGCTTCGAGCACCTCGCCGCCGTCGCGGCCCGCGCCCTGATGATCCTGGAGTTGCGGCGGCGAGTGAGGGGCTAGACGGGGATCTTGCTTTGAAGCGCGGGGCGGCGCTCGCTGGTGACAGCCCAGGCGAGAGCGCCCACCCAGCCAAGCAGCGTCCAGCCAAGAAAGAAGTTCACTACAAACACTCCGGCGGTACCCTTAGCGTCCCGCAGATACGCAATCATGAACGGGAGCAAGTAAAGCGACACCACGACCATAATCAAGACGAAAGGGATATCAGAATCCATGAATCCAAGTGCTGGAGGCGGAGCCAATGGTATCGGGGCGGCGAGGGCGGTGAGTGGCGCAGCTCTAGCTAGGAACGCGGATGCAAAGGGGATTTGCAAGATGAGATCTCCGTCTGAGGTGATGGGGAGACTATACACGCACCTTGTAGCAGAATGTAGGCTCAGTGGGGGCTACTATTCGTTTGCTGTAGGTAGATAAATAGTCCCGGTTGCCTCTCTCAGGTTGCCGTTGGCGACGTTTGTGTTGATAGATATTCGCACGTTATGGTCTCCGCGCTTGCGCCCGACCGAGATACCACCCTGACCCAATGCTTTCTCCAAGCTGTTGCGTTTCATGCTTCCGCCGCTTTCGGCCAACAGAAGTCGCACAGCATCGAGCGGACGCCGCATATAGAAACGCAGACTCGGGTCGCCCTGTTTGGCCTGACCATTCTTGTAAACGCGAATCATGGCCTCGCGTATCTTGATCTGCGCCCTGAACTCTTCAATCTCTTTTTCCAGCGCTTCGAGCGAAATCATCAAACTGAATCCTCGCATCAACTTCCAATCAGGCCTAGCAACTCAGACGGCTTGCGATCCAGGGCAACGGCTAAGCGGCCTAGCGTATCGATCCCAACTTCACGCTTTCCTCGCTCTATGTCGCAAATGTGACCCCTACTCAGCTCGGCGTGTGCAGCAAGGTCAATCTGCCTCCATCCGCGGTTCAATCTCAGCTCTCGGATCAGTTTCCCGAGACGGACGGATAGGGTCGATTCCATCCCTCCATCGTCCAACTATTCTTGCTTTGAAAAGTCTGACATGCCAGACATCGAACACCGCCAAGCAGCTTCGACCTGGCGGGTGAATCTATTCAGGCACTACTTCGATCAAACGCCCGACCTTGCGCAAACGTTTCGTCTTGGGATTCTTCACGTGGTACTCAACAGAGTTTTTCACGTTCAGTTCTCGGCGTGGGGACTCCTCCTGGAATCCCCCATCGAGAACACCCTTGATGATTTCGCCTTGACTGCGTGGGCCGCCAGCCTTCTTGAGCCAATCGCATACCGCTTCGATCCCGGATTGCGTCAGGGCGTAAGGCTTACTTTCGACCGGCCGCTTAGAGGGCGACAGGTAAGCCTCACGCGCCGCAATGACGCGCTCGAGCCTGTCGGTTGACTCCGGATCGATCGGGCGAAAGTGTCTGATCAGTTCGGCGAGTTCATCGTCTAACTTTTTTTGCAATTCAGAGGGCATACACTTCCCATCTTAGTATTTAGACGCGAGTTCCGAGAATGGCCAGAGTTTCGGGTGAGTGGGCTTCGCAGAGCGTTCTGAGGGTAACTTGGATTTCGGCATAAAACCTGACAGCATAGGTTGCATGGATGGGCGGGAGCAGGTTTCTTCGAGAGCTTCCAAAGAAACGCATGGCGTAAATGATTGCGGCTTCAAGCGCCGCCATCAGGACACATAGCCCTAGTCGAGAGAAACTCCGGTCGAGATCTGCGGATGCGGCTGGGTCAATATGGGCGCATCGATCCTGCCAGGCCTCAATCAGGCGGGCTGCGTTTTCGCGTAGCGACCTTAAGCCCTCCAACCCCCCGATTTTAGACCATACCTCGTAGTGTCTTTGCAGTTCAGACTCGAAATTCTCTTGCAGCGCAATCAGTTCAGCCTCTTCAATGGGTAGGGGAACGAAGGAATCGAGTGCCGAGTCCCCTCTTCCCTTCAGCCGGCGGCGAAGGGTTGAGACCCAAACGACGTAGACCACGAACAAAATCAAAAAAAAGCCAAGAAAAGAGTACATGCGGCGCTCCCACTCCGTTCACCTGTTGAAAAATCTCGTGTTGCGCTCTTCTCGTCTGAGATAGGCACTGATCCATAACCCGAGCACGCAGAGGCTTGCAACTTGAACAAACACCCGCACGTTCGGAAGGCTTGAAACTGGGAGAAAGGCAAACAGTGCAGCAGAAAGCATTGATGAGAGCGCGTGACCTATAAATCCCGCCACGATAAGTGCTTCTCTTTTTGTCCAGCGAAAGGCACTGGATGACACGAACAAAATGCAAAAGATGGTTATCACTGCTTCGACAGTGGCAAGCCCCCGCTCCGCCGACAGGACAAAGTTTGTAATGGGCATGATGCGTTGGCTTGAGATCGAGTTCGAGAAGTGCCATCCGATCCCACAGATCCCGGATGCCAGCAACAGCGCGGCAGATGCGAGCGATCTGGGTAAGTGCCGTGCCGGACGCATGAGGCGTGTTAGGGTCGCCCCCACAGCCAAACACTCCAGCGCGTACAGCACAGCTCTCCCGTACCAGTAGGAGTAGAAATACAGTTCGGGCCAGCGATGACGGTCCAGGGGGAAGAGCGCGGCGTTCCAGATAAGGTGTGCCGCAATGAACAGCATGAAAGGAAAGCGCCGGGGTGTCGCTCTCAGGGTGAGGATGAAAAGAAAGGTTTCGGCGACAATACTGGCTGCCCAGGTGTTGTTAATGAAGGATGCAGGAGAGGTGGTCACGCGGCAACCGCTCCACTCCTGCACCCATCAGCCTGATGCGCACCATTGTTTACATGCAGGCCCGAGCGGGACAAAGCGGAGGATCTGGCTCGACTTCGCGCGCCTGAACCGCCTTGTGCTTGGAAACGGACGCGCCGAAAAAGCCTCCGGTGATGGTGAGAACGGCTGCAAAAAGACAAATCTTGGCGAATTTCTTCATTGACGGCATCCCCATAGCGCGGTGGCGCTATGTAGACCATGCCTAAGATAATGCCTTTCGCGCAACAAAAAGCAGCGATACAAACTCCAAGGGGGTGAGCCATGAAGGTAGCAGGTACGGGGTACCTCTGCAATGTCCCACATTGGGGCAGCAGTCTTTGTGTCACATCTGTGTCAGTCGTACTGGTGTTTTGTGGTGCGTAGTGAAAAACGAGAGGCATGCCGGGAACCCTTCACACGAACCATCATTGTTCCGATAGTTGAGGTTTTCCAAGGAAATCCGGCAAATTGTGGGGAAGGGAATGGAGCCGATGAGCGGAGTTGAACCGCTGACCTACTGATTACGAATCAGTTGCTCTACCAACTGAGCTACATCGGCGTACCAGCTTCATTCTAGCGGCTTGCAGCCGATCGCGCAAAGGTGGAACGATCAGTTCATGGGTAGGAACTTGCCCTCGCAGGTGAAGGCGGGGCCGGGCGTTCCTTTGGCCGGGCTGGAGGTGGTGGTTGGAGCGGTCAGGGTGAAGTTGACGGGGCCGGGTCCGATGGTCGCGGTGGTGAACTGGGTGTGGACCTGCTCGGGCTTGATGCCTTCGATGTGGACGTTGTCGAGGGTGATCTCGGTGCGGTGGGCCTCGTCGAGGCCGGCGATCAGGACGTCGCCTGCGGTGGTGTCGAGGACGTTGCGGATGGTGATCGCCTTGTAGTCGGGGATTTTGTCGCCGGTGTATTTGGGGTCGACAAAGCCTTCGGTGGTCTGGTTGGTGTAGAAGGGGCTGATCGCGATGGGGTTCCTGACGTCGCGCATGCAGATGTTCTGGTAGGTGAGATCGTGGACGTTGCCACCGCGCGTGACGTTGGACTTGATCCGGATTCCCGATGTGGTGTGGTCTTCGGTGAGTCCATCGACGAGGAGGAAGGCCTGGCCTGGAGTCGTCTCGCTGCCGATCGACATGCCGTGTCCCGAGTAGAAGTGGTTGTCGAGGACGGACATGTGCGTTGTGCCGCTCTTGATGGCGATGTTGTCGTCGCCGTTGTCGATCCAGGACCTGGTTACGGTCACGTTGGTCGATGTCCCGGGATCGATTCCGTCGGTGTTGCGTGCGTCCATGGTGCGCTCGGTGGGTGTGAGGAGATGGACGGACCATGCGGTGAAGCCGTTGGTTCCGTTGACCGAGACGTGGAAGTTATAGGAGTTGTGGAGCGTTATGCGGTAGAGGATGAGTCCATCGGCGTGATTGGCGACGATGAGGCGTGGGTTGAAGTAGCGCTCGTTCTTGGGCTCGGCTTTGCGGGCTAACTCCCACCAGCTGTAATCCTTGCCGAGGATCTTCGCGTAACCTCTTCCGTCGATGATTCCGTCGCCCATGATGGCCGAATTTTTTGCGTTGTTGATGGCGATGAGGGGGCGGCAGCCACCGCGGACCTTCGGGGCGGCGGGTGGGGCGGGGTAGGTGGCGGGCGGGGCCTCGGCGAGGGTTCCGCAGAGGGCGGCTGCGGGCTCTCCGTTCAGGGGTTGGAGGTCGTACAGCTTCGCGTCGCGGGAGCCGTAGAGGGTGACCTCAGAGTCGATGAGGAGGGTGACCCCGTCACGGAGCTCCAGGGGGCCGGAGAGGAAGGCGTTGTTGCGCTTGTCCTTCATCAGCTCCACGGCGGAACCGGGCTTGCACTGGTCGATGGCGGCCTGAATGCGTGTCGTGTCGAGCTTCGTCTCGTCCTCCTCGGCGAGGTTTCTTCCAATTCCCGAGGCCGGCGTGTCTTGAAGACGGGCCTTGAGCTGGACGCAGGCCGAGGGTAGCGTTGGCTCGACGACGTGGCGTGTGTCCTGAGCGACCATTACGGGGGAGATCAGGGCGCAGACGGCTACTAAAGTGCGGGTGACGAAGCGCATTGGTCCAACCTCATTCGACTGCCCTGCCAAAGTAGCACAGAGGGTAGACGTTCGTCAGGTTGCCGTGAACCCCTGGGGGTACCCCCTCCCATTGCCGTCAGATAACCAAGGAGATCGTCGTTCTTGAGAGGGCCCGGGTATGGGAGAGCTTCATGACGAGGCATTTGGCGGCTCCTCCGGCTTTGAGGAACTCGCTGAGGTCGAGTTGAACGACCTCGAAGCCGCGGGCGGTGAGGTGGGATGACAGGGTGGGGCTGACGCGGTTCATGAAGATGCGGCTGCCGATGGTGACGGCGTTGCAGGCGAAGCGGGTTGCGTCTTCTTCGGCGACGGGGATGCGGAGTTCGGGTGGGTAGAAGGACTCGATGCTGGCGAGGGAGGGTTGGTCGAAGGCTCCGGGATAGTAGAGGACCGAGCCGTCTTCGAGGGGGGCGAAGCAGGTGTCGAGGTGGTAGAAGCGGGGGTCGACGAGGTGCAGGGATGCGACCTCGACGGGCCAGGTGCGGGCGAGGAGGGCGTGGCTGGCGAGAAGAGTTCGGGGTCCGAAGCCGACCCAGAGACGGGAGCCGTCGATGGAGAAGAGGGCGTCGCCTTCGCCTTCGAAGGGCTCGGTGCGGGGGAGGGAGAGGACGGTGTAGCCGGCTTGGTCGAACCAGCGTTGGAAGTGCTGCTCTTCGTCCTGGCGCTCGGGGTGGAAGAAGCTGCTGAGGACGACGATGCCGTCGCGCTCGAGGCCGGCGTTGGCGGTGAAGACCATGTCGGGGGAGCCAGGCTGGGGGGCGACGAGGAGGACCTCGGCTACCTCGGCGAGGGCGTCGTGGAGGTGCCGCCACTGGGTGTTGGCACGGTCGCGGGAGGCGGTGTGGACGTTTCCTGCCATCCACGGATTGATGACGTAGGTGACGTCGTAGAGGGTGGGGGCGCACATGAGGAGGGTGGGACGCGTGGGGATGAGTGGGAGCGAAGGACCGGGCTGCGGGATGGGCTGGGGCGACGTCATGGGATGCACTCTCTGGAAGTCTCTATCGGCGAGAGTGACAGTCTGCGAAAGGTGCGTCAATACGAATGATTATCCATTTTGGCGCATAGGTATGCATGCCGGTTACGGGCCGGGGCGGATGCCGGGATGGTGGGTTCGCGGGTTAGAATTCAGCCATGAAGATTGAGTTGATTCAGGCGGCGTTGCGGGAGCAGGGGTTGGATGGGTGGTTGTTCTACGACCATCATGGGCGGGATCCGCTGGCTTATACGATTTTGGGATTTCCGGCAGGACATGTGACGCGGCGGTGGTTTTACCTGGTCCCGGCGGTGGGGGAGCCGAAGAAGCTGGTGCATCGGATCGAATCGGGGCGGCTGGACTCGCTGCCGGGGGCGCGGGCGATGTACTCGTCGTGGCAGGAGCTGGAGGGGGGACTGGCGGGGATGCTGGAGGGGGTGACGCGGGTGGCGATGCAGTACTCTCCGCGCAACGCGATTATGTATGTGTCCATGGTGGATGCGGGGACGGTGGAGATGCTGCGGGAGCTGGGCAAGGAGATCGTCAGCTCGGCGGACCTGGTGAGCGAGTTTGAGGCGGTGCTGACGGAGGAGCAACTGGCGACCCATTACGTCGCGCAGGGGAAGATCGATGCGATCCTGGCGGAGGGCTGGCGGGAGATGGGGCGGCGGGTGCGCTCGGGACATGCGGACGAGTTTGGGATGGTGGAGTGGCTCTCCGAGGCGATGCGCCGGGAGGATCTGGTCTGGGAGCATGGGCCGAATGTGAGTGTGGGGCCAAACTCGGCGGATTCGCACTATGAGCCTACACGGGAGAGCTCGAGGGTGATTGCCCGGGGGGACTTCGTGCTGATCGATATCTGGGGAAAGGTTGATCGGCCAGATGGGGTGTTTTACGACATCACCTGGACCGGGGTGGTGGACCGGGAGCCTACGGAGCGGGAGCAGAGGGTGTTTGACGTGGTGCGGGATGCCCGGGATGCGGCGATTGCGCTGGTGGAGGGGCGGTTCGCGGCGGGGGCCCCGATTGAGGGGTGGGAGGCGGATGATGCGGCGCGGGCGGTGATCCGGGAGGCTGGGATGGGGGAGTTCTTTACGCATCGGACAGGGCATAACATCGGAACGGAGATCCATGGGAGCGGGGCGCACCTGGATAATCTGGAGACCCATGACGTGCGGCGGATCCTCGAGAATACGTGCTTTTCGGTCGAGCCGGGGATCTATTTTCCGGGGGAGTTCGGGGTGCGGAACGAGGTGGATATGATCGCGCGGAAGGGGTCGGCGGCGGTGACGGGGAGGGTGCAGCGGGAGCTGGTGCGTATATGATAGGAGGGATGACGACTCAAGTGCAGGTACCGGCGAGGCTGGTGGACAGTCCGGGGGTATCTCCCACGCTGGTGCTGGTGGCGGGATGGCTGATTCCGGGTGCGGGACATTTTCTGCTGAAGAAGCCGATCCGGGGCGGGCTGCTGCTGGTCTCGATCGTGGGGATGTTCGTGACGGGGATTGCGCTGCAGGGCAAGATCTACACTCCGAATACGGGGGATCTGCTGGATATTCTCGGGTTCGCGGGGGATCTTGGGGCGGGGATTTTGTACTTCCTGGCGCGGCTGCTGGACTGGGGACACTCGTCGGTCACGATGGCGGTGGCGGACTATGGGACGAAGTTCCTGGTGGTTTCGGGGCTGCTGAATATCATTGCGGCGGTCGATGCGCACTCGCTGGCTACGGGGAGGAAGGCGTCTTGACACACTTTACGGCTGTGCTGCTGTTCGCGTTGTTCATGTCGACCGTCTTCGGGATTACCATGCGGGCGGAACCGAAGATGATGATCCGCTTTGGAGCCTACTGCTTCGCCATGCTGGTGGGGGCGACGATCGCGGCGAGTTGGGTGATGTGGTTGATTAAGCGCTAGAACGGTTCTCCGGGAGATGTGGTCTGCGTCTTTAATAGAGAGCACGTATCGGTTGAATTGGTCGGACCACTAAACTGAAAGCCTCTAATAAAGTGGTATGAAATCGCTCTTTCTTGCTCCTTGCCCGCATCTATGGTTTTCTAAGAGGGTTAGCGGGCGACGATACGAATTTCCCAATGTTTCACCAGGACTTTTTCGTGCGCAGAATGTGGGCCGTTGTGTGGAAAAACTGGACAGCGGGCCCTGTTTTCGAAAGTGGTATGCTCCTGTGCGTTTATCGCGCGGTCGAGTGCAGCCTGGAGCCTGGCCCTTCATCGCTGACGACCACAGCAACTCGAGGACAGCTCTAGATCGGATTCGCTGAAGGTGTAGGGTTCTGGGTCGGGTACCGTGGCGCTCCGGCCCACCTTAGCGACGATGAGACGTGTCGCGAAGGTGGGGCACCCAACTCTATGCCAACAGGCAATCCGCTCCAAAGGCCCACTGCGCGTGGGGCGGTCACGGGGCCTTCGGCAAGACCTTCGTGACTCGTATACCGCTTCGCATGGTGCTCCCGATGGTCGCAATTTCGATTTCGTCAGGCGTGGAAAAGCCCCACTCATTGCTCGCGCGATGGTGGGGCTTTTTGTTGGGGAGAGACTACTTTTCGGCTTCGGGGTCGCCCTGCTCACCGGGGTTACGCTCTTCAAGCTGCTTGTTGAGCTCTTCGCGCTTGCGGGCACGGGCTTCTTCGCGCTTCTGCGCCTTCTCGTTGAGCTCCTGCTCGGCTCCGAGGAGCTCGATGACTGCCATCTCGGCTGCGTCGCCCTGACGAGCTCCGATGCGGGTGATGCGGAGGTAGCCGCCGGGACGGGTGGCGTAGCGGGGGGAGACGGTGTTGAAGAGGCGGTCGACCGCTTCAGGAGTCATGAGGTAGGCGGCGGCCTGGCGGCGGGTGTGGACAGTTCCCTTCTTGCCGAGGGTGATCATCTTCTCAACGATGGGCCGGCTGGCCTTGCACTTGGTGATGGTCGTCTCGACGCGATCGTTGAGGATGATCGAGGTGACAAGGTTGCGGAGCATGGCGCGGCGATGGCTTGTGTTGCGGCCTAGTTTGAATCCTGCATTGCGGTGACGCATGGTGATCTCCTTCGAGCCTGGCTTCTGCCGGGTTCGGGAACTGCGTGTTACGTGAAACAGGCAGCGTGGCGAGGGAAATCGCGCACGCTGCCTATGGGTTGGTTAGAAGTTTTCGGGTTCGTTGGCGACGAGGTCGAGGTCATCCTCTTCGTCTTCGTCCTCGTCGTCATCGAAGCTGCCAAAGCTGGCGGCCAGGGTGGCGGCGGGGAGGACGGAGGTTGGTCCGGGGACGGGGTTGCCGCCCTCGTCGATCTTCATGCCGAGGGACAGGCCCATCTGCGCGAGGATCTCCTTGATCTCGTTGAGCGACTTGCGTCCGAAGTTCTTGGTCTTGAGCATCTCGGCTTCGGTCTTCTGGATGAGCTCGCCGATGGTCGCGATGTTGGCGTTCTTGAGGCAGTTGTAGCTGCGGACGGAGAGTTCGAGCTCTTCGACCGAGCGGTTGAGGTTCTCGTTGCGGATCATGGGGCCGTCGTGCAGGCCGTCGTGACCGGCTTCCATCTCCTCTTCAAAGTTGATGAAGATGGTCATGTGGTCTTTGAGCAGCTTGGCGGAGAGGCCGAGCGCATCAGCGGGGAGCACGGTGCCATTGGTCCAGATCTCGATGGTGAGCTTGTCGTAGTCGGTGATCTGACCGAGACGGGCTGCCTCGACGAGGTAGTTGACCTTGCGGACGGGCGAGTGGACGGAGTCGACGGGGATGAAGCCGAGGCCGAGATCGGCGTCGAAGTTCTTGTCGGCCGAGATGTAGCCACGGCCGCGCTTGAGGCGCATCTCCATGTCGATCTTGCCGCCTTCGGAGATGGTGCAGATGTAGACGTCCTTGTCGAGAATCTCGACGTCGCCGTCGGCCTCGATCATGCCGGAGGTGATGACACCTGCAGCGTCGGCACGGAGGTAGAGCGCCTTGGGGCCTTCGCCTGCGAGCTTGAAGGGGACCTGCTTCTCCTCCGCCGCGCCACAGAATGCAACGCACAAACAGGCCGCTAGTCCCTATTCCCTAGGCCCTAGTCCCTGTTCTCACAACCTAACCGCAACCGCACCACCCCGCCCTCGCAAAATGCATCGCGAGTGAGCCGGAT
>JAMFSC010000239.1 GCA_026225095.1 bacterium | reverse complement strand
CATTTCTCAGAGAAGCACTTGGTGCCCTTAAGGAAGAGCTTGGTGCCGTCGCGGCGGCAGAGGCGGCAGACGGGTCCTGTATAACGTGCCATTTTTATAACTCCTGACTTCGGGTGACGATCGCTTTACGCGCGGGCAGCGCTTCTTCACGATCCAGTTATTGATGAAACGAAAGAACGAATGCAGGCGAGGAGCGAATCCATCGCCTGCACAGAATCAAACGCGGCGGCGCTTCGGCGGGCGGCAGCCGTTGTGCGGCATCGGCGTAACGTCGCGGATGCTGCGAACCTCGATGCCGGTGGTGGCGAGAGCGCGAATCGCGGATTCGCGGCCAGAGCCGGGACCGGAGACGCGCACATCGACCGAACGGACGCCGTGGTCGCGGGCTGCGTTGGCTGCACCGACGGCGGCCTGCTGCGCGGCGAACGGAGTTCCCTTGCGGGAGCCACGGAAGCCGAGCGAACCGGAGGACTTCCAGGAGAGCGTATTGCCCGTCTGGTCGGTGATGGTAACGATGGTGTTGTTGAACGAGGCCTGAATGAAGACGAGACCAAATGGAACGTTCTTCCGCTCGCGCTTCTTGAACTTCTTGCCTTTGCCTGCTGCCTTGCCGGTCTTCTGCTGATTCTGAGTCTTCGCCATTTATTTCGTCGCTTTCTTCTTGCCGGCAACGGTTCCCTTGCGCGGGCCTTTGCGGGTGCGGGCGTTGGTGTGGGTGCGCTGGCCGCGGACGGGGAGTGAACGGCGATGGCGGAGACCACGGTAGGACTGGATCTCGATGAGGCGCTTGATGTTGAGGGAGATGTCCTTGCGGAGATCGCCTTCGATCTGGCCCTCGGCTTCGATTACCTGACGGATGCGGTTGAGCTGGTCTTCGTCGAGCGTACCGACCTTCGCGATGGGGTCGATATCGGCCTTGGCGAGGATCTTGGCAGCGCGCGAATCGCCGATGCCGAAGATGTAGGTGAGACCGATGCGCGCCTGTTTGTTATTAGGGACATCGACTCCTGCAATACGTGCCATGGGGAATCCTTTGGGGTTGGGCTTCCGGGACTACACCGGGAAGCGGGGTTTCGAGGTTCCGGCTAAGTTCCGGCAGGTTCATCGCAAGCCTTGACTTCGGCTAACTCGCCTGACGGGGCCGGTGGTGCGGGTTCGGCCGGAGCGTTTAGCCCTGGCGCTGCTTGTGCTTGGCGATCTCGCAAATGACACGCACGACGCCGTGGCGGTGAATGACTTTGCACTTGTCACAGATCTTCTTGACGGAGGCGCGGACCTTCATGGTGATTCCCTTCTGCTGCTACTTCGAGAGTGAGACAGATCGCCGGGGCGAAATGAAACGTGCTGCATACAGGAGGACCGAGGCCCTGAGCCCTGTAAACGTGATGATGGCCAAGGCGCGAGCCCTGGCGATCGAAGATCGAACGCAGTGGAACTGCGAGGGATTGCGGGAGGACGATGCCTAACGCTGTCGGTAGCGCCTGCGGCTACTTGTAGCGATAGACGATGCGGCCACGGTTGAGGTCGTACGGGCTGAGCTCAATCGCGACGCGGTCGCCGGGGAGGATGCGGATGAAGTTTTTGCGCATGCGTCCGGAGACGTGTGCGAGGGCCTGATGCTTGTTTTCAAGCTCGACCTTGAACAGCGCGTTTGGCAGCGTCTCGACGACAACGGCCATGACTTCAATTGCATCTTCCTTCGACAAACGAGCTCCTTTTTGATGAACGCGTGTCCGACGGATCGGGGCACCGCTCTCAGTGTGAGCGGAGTTTGCACACAACTCCGCACAGCACCTTCTATAGTATCGCGAATCTTGGCGTTTGGGAATGGTTGGGTGGGCACTTCAAGGACGACCCGATCCAACGTATGGGGACGCGAGTTGGGTTCGAGTGGGCACTTTGGGAATTTTCGCGGGAAATCCGCGTCCGAGCTGGGGCAGGAACTATGGTTTCCGCACACCAGGAACCAGGCCTTCATCTTCCCGAAATGGAACCTATAGCGGATTTGGTGCTGGTGTAGAGGAAGACAAACGCAGATTCCCTACGGGAATGACAGACAGAAGGGCAAAGACGACTGCAGCAAGGCAGACTTTTCTCTAAACATTCGACGAGTGCCAAATCGGGACAAATTATGTATGCTAGCAGACATTCAAATTGAGTGGGGATCGCAGGGACTGGGCCGAGGCTACAAGCGATGTTCATCGCAATCCATGACCGGATGACCGCGGCACACCGTGTGGTCGGAAGGGTTCTCTCCGGCCAGCTACCGGGGGTGGACCACCCGTACCACCAGGATGCCACGCGGCGGCGAAGCGCGGTCTACCTGGAGGTGCGCAAGGTCCTGCTGGTTCTGCTGGTCACCTTCGTTTCCACCTTGCTGCGAATTTGGATTGGGCGGAAGTTGGGTCTGACGCCAACGTACATGACGTTCCTGCCAGTGGTGCTGTATAGCGCCACGTGGGGGGGGACGACGGCGGGGCTGTGGGCCACGCTGTTCAGCACCCTGGCCGGGGAGTGGCTGCATCGCCATGCGGCGGCTTACGGGGTCAACGAGACGGCAAATCGGGTCGTGATGATCCTCTTCATCGTGATGAGTACCGGGATCAGTGTGGTTGCGGGATCCATCCGGTCTTACGCTTTCCGGAGCCGGGTGCAGGGGGAGGAGGCCCGGCGTGCGCAGGCGCTTTACCTGGATGAGAACCGTCATCTGAATGAAACGTCGACGCGTCTGGCGGCGATCGTGGAGTCGTCAACGGATGCGATTATCGGCACGGATCCCCAGGGCATCGTCACGAGCTGGAACCGCGGTGCGGAGAAGATCTTCGGGTACACGGCGGCGGAGATGATCGGGGAGTCGGTGAAGTGGCTTCTGCCACCGGGTCACGAGCAGGAGGAGGAGGAGATTCTGGCGGAGGTTCGACAGGGCCAGGCGGTGGAGCGGCCGAATGCGATTGGGGTGACCAAGGAAGGTCGCTTGACCCACACGCACCTCAGCATCTCTCCGTTGCTCAATGGGAGCGGGGAGGTAATCGGCGCGGCCAAGATCGCCCGGGATATTACGGCGACGCTGGATCTGGAGCGGCAGCTGAGGCAGAGTCAGAAGATGGATGCGATCGGACAGCTGACCGGGGGGGTGGCACACGACTTCAATAATCTTCTGGGGATCGTGATTGGCTCGCTGGACCTGCTGAAAGACAAGGTCGCGGAGGACACCGAGGCGCACTCGAGTTGGAAGATGGCGATGGGAGCCGCGGTGAGGGGGGCGGATCTGACGCGGAGACTCCTGGCTTTTTCGAGTGTGGAGCAGTTGACGGCTACGCGCATCCAGCTGAACGCCTCTATCCGGAACATCATGGAGCTGGCAGGGCAGTTGCTTGGACCCGAGATCAAGGTGAGCCTGAACCTGGCCGAGTTGATTCCTTCTGTGATGGTGGATGCCGGAGGGTTGGAGGCTGCGATTCTGAACCTGGCGATCAATGCTCGGGACGCAATGCCGCACGGTGGAAATCTATCGGTGAGCACCTACGTGCGGACGATGGACGCGGCGGTGTCCAAGCAGATGCATTCTGCGCTGAAGGCGGGATCCCACGTATGTATTTCGGTCTCCGATAGTGGGTCGGGGATGTCGCAGGAGGTATTGGATCGAGCGTTCGAGCCGTTCTTTACCACCAAGCCGCGCGGCCGCGGGACAGGGCTTGGTCTCTCGATGGCTTATGGCTTCGCAAGGCAGTCACAGGGGGCGATCCGGATCTGGAGCCAGCCGGCGCAGGGTACGACGGTGATGATCTACCTGCCGTTTGCGGAGCAGGCGAGCAGGCAGGAGCCGGCTGTGGAGGTCGAGAGGGCATGCGGGGTGGATCGCCATGGAGGAACCATTCTGCTGGTGGACGATGAGGCGGGGCTGTTGGAGATTGCGACGCGCTATCTGCAACATCTGGGGTATACGACGATGACGGCGAACGATGGCCCGGAGGCACTGCGTTTGCTGGAGTCGACGGCGACGGTGGACGTGCTGGTGACAGACGTGATCATGGGAGGGGGGATGGATGGTTTGGAGCTCGCCCAACAGGTGCGCGCGAGACGTCCGGAGATCAGGATCATTTATTCCTCCGGATTTCCAACCGGCGCGCTTCCGAATCGGCGATTGCCGCTGGAGAATAGCCGTGTGCTGCAGAAGCCGTACCGGCTGACGGAGTTGGCGGAGGTGATTGGGCGGAGCTTTATGGATTTGTGAACGCGAACGTTCGCGTGGGACGTTCGCGTGGGACGACACGCTTTGATGTGGCCACGAAGGAGGTTTTGAGCGATACTTTCAGGCAACGGACGGAATGGCCTGGAGGGATGATGGCTCTTTACTCGAGACGTGATTTTGTGAAGACGGGTTTGGCAACCGGGGCGCTGGCGGGCACGGGGAGTCTGCCTCTGCTGGCGGCGGGTGCCAAGGCGACCGACTGGGTGACGCTGGGACGGTCGAACGTGAAGGTGACGCGGCTGGCATTCGGGACCGGGACGCGCGGTGGCCAGGTGCAACGGGATCTTGGGCAGGAGGGGTTCACACGGCTGGTGCGGTATGCGTACGACAGCGGGATTCGGTTCTTTGAGACCTCCGACACCTATGACGGGATGCACGAGATGCTGGGGATTGCGCTGCGAGGGGTTCCGCGGGAGAGCTATCGGCTGATGTCGAAGATTACGACGACGGATTCGGTTGATCCGCAGGCGCACTTCGACGATCTGCGGCGGCAGGTGAAGACGGAGTACTTCGACATCATGCTGTTGCATGTGCAGCATACGCCGACGTGGCCGAACGATTCGAAGCGGTGGCAGGACGGGATCGTCGAGGCGCAGGAGAAGAAGGTGATCATCGGGCGGGGAGCCTCGATGCATGGGCTTCCGGCGCTGCGGCGGGCTCCGGGGAACGAGTGGCTGCAGGTGGCGATGATCCGGATGAATCACAAGGGGACCCGGATGGACGGGGAGAGCTGGACGACGAATGACCTGGGCAATGTGGACGAGGTGGTGTCGCATGTGCAGCAGGTCCGCCGGGAAGGGATGGGCGTGATCAGCATGAAGCTGGCGGGCGAGGGGACGTTCAACCAGGAGGACCGGCAGAAGGCGATGAAGTTCGCGTTTCAGCAGGCCGGGGTGAACAGCGTGACGGTGGGGTACAAGAGCACGGCGGAGATCGATGAGGCGATCGCCAATATGAATCGGGCGCTGGCTTAGAGCGGATTGGGTGTAGATTTACAGCTTCGTAAATGCCAAGGCGCCCTAACGCCGGGCGGGCGCCACTTCGTGGGGTATTGACGCTTCGCGTGGACGAGCAGGAAATCGTTATTGGCCGAAGATGGGGAGGTTTCCGATGCCCTGGGCTATCTTTTGCGACCACTCGGCGGGGCCGGTGATGTGGACGCTGGTGCCCTGGGCGTCGACGGCTACGGTGACGGGCATGTCGACGACCTCGAACTCGTAGATGGCTTCCATGCCGAGGTCGGCGAAGGCGAGGACCTTGGAGTGCTTGATGGCTTTGGAGACGAGATAGGCGGCTCCGCCTACGGCCATGAGGTAGACGGCTTCGTTATCGCGGATGGCGGCGATGGCCTCGGGACCGCGTTCGGCCTTGCCGATCATGCCGAGGAGGCCGGTCTCTTCGAGCATCTGGCGGGTGAACTTGTCCATGCGGGTGGCGGTGGTGGGTCCGGCGGGGCCGACGGCTTCGTCGCGGACGGCTTCGACGGGGCCGACGTAGTAGATGAAGCGGCCGGTGAAGTCGACGGGGAGCTTTTCGCCGCGGTTGAGCATGTCGGTCATGCGCTTGTGGGCGGCGTCGCGGCCGGTGAGGAGTTTGCCTGAGAGGAGGACAACTTCGCCGGGCCTCCAGGTCTTGACGTCTTCGCGGGTGACGGTGTCGAGGTTGACGCGGCGCGCGGTGTGGACGTCGTAGGTGAGTTTGGGCCAGGCGTCGAGGGAGGGTGGATCGGCCATGACGGGGCCGGAGCCGTCGAGGCGGATGTGGAGGTGGCGGGTGGCGGCGCAGTTGGGGATCATGGCCACGGGGAGGTTAGCGGCGTGGGTGGGATAGTCCATGATCTTGACGTCGAGGACGGTGGTGAGGCCGCCGAGTCCCTGGGCTCCGATGCCGAGGCGATTGACCTTCTCGTAGAGCTCGACGCGGAGCTTTTCGACGTTGGTCTTGGGGCCGCGGGCGATGAGCTCCTGCATGTCGATGGGGTCCATGAGGGACTCCTTTGCCATGACCATGGCCTTTTCGGCGGTGCCTCCGATGCCGATGCCGAGCATTCCGGGGGGGCACCAGCCGGCTCCCATGGTGGGGACGGTTTTGAGGACCCAGTCGACGACGGAATCGGACGGGTTGAGCATGACGAACTTGCTCTTGGCTTCGCTGCCTCCTCCCTTGGAGGCTACGGTGATATCGACGGCGGCGCCCTCGACGAGCGAGACGACGACCATGGCGGGGGTGTTGTCGCCGGTGTTGCGGCGGGTGAAGGCGGGGTCGGCGAGGAGGGAGGGGCGGAGGACGTTGTCGGAGTTGCGCCAGGCTTCGCGGACGCCTTCGTCGACCATCTGCTGCATGGTCATCATGCCGAAGGTTTTGGATGGCCCCCATTGGACCTCCATGCCGACTTTGACAAAAGCCGTGACGATGCCGGTGTCCTGGCAGATGGGGCGGTGGCCCTCGGCGCACATGCGGGAGTTGATGAGGATCTGGGCCATCGCGTCTTTGGCGGCGTGGGATTGCTCGAGATCATAGGCGCGGGCGAGGTTGGTGATGTAATCGACAGGGTGGTAGAAGCTGATGTACTGGAGGGCGTCGGCTACGCTCTGGATGAAGTCGTCCTGCTGGATGGTGACCATGGGATTCCCCTGGGGAGAGAGTATCTGAAACAGGCTCGGGCCTGCGCGGTGGGCGCAGGCCCGAGGGTGGTGCCGGCGGCGTTGAGCTAGCGGAGGTGGCCGAAGCGGTAGACGATTCCGGCGTTGATTCCCAGATTATTCTGGAGGGTGCTGCCGAAGGTGGTCCCGACGTAGGTTGGGGTGACGCGGAAGGCGAGGTTGGGGTAGAAGTTGTAGTCGTAGCTGGCGCCGACCGAGAAGACGGGGCGATTCGACGTGGGCCACATGCCGAGGAGGGGGGCGGGGATGTTCTTTGAGCCGCCGTCAAAGTTGCCGAGCGAGTAGCCTCCCATGACGTGGACGCTGGCGGCCTGCTTCTGTTTGGCGTAGAAGCGGTAGCTGGGGCCACCCATGAAGGTGTACTCGGTGATCAGCGGGTTGTAGACGCTGTAGATGTTGTTGCCGACGTGGGCGTTTCCGAAGGCTCCGCGGACGTCGCCGATGATGCCCAGTTTGGGATTGAGCATGTAGGTGGCGGAGGTGTTCCAGGTGACCTCGTTATTCTTCTGGAGGTACTGGCCGCTGCGGAAACGGAGGTAGCCGCCGCCTCCGAAGACCTCCCAGCGGTGGGCGTAGGTATCTTCGACCGCCTTGGCGATGCGGGCCTGACGGGCGGCGCTCGATTCGCGCTTGGATCTGCGGACCAACTGGGCGTCGGCGGGTGTGGTGAAACCCGCGGCGATTGTGAGAATCATCAGGGCCAGCGTGGTTGCCGCGAGCCGTCGCACATGCATCATCTTCCGAAACCTTCCAGACATCAACCGTTTCCCCTGCTTCATGCTGCTTGGCGCTGCGATGGCGGCCGGCGCGTTG
>JAMFSC010000238.1 GCA_026225095.1 bacterium | reverse complement strand
CACCCGATCCCCCAGCGTCGTCCCACTCAAAACCGTCACCCGAGCCCCCAGCTCACACCCCGCCCCCAGCCTCACCCCATCCCCCAGCACCACCCCCGGCCCAACCCTGCACCCCTCCCCCATCTCCACATCCCGCCCAATCACCGCACTCGGATGCACCTCGCCCTCAACCACCGTCCCCCGCAGCTCCCGAGCCGCCGCCGCAAACAGATACCGAGGATCCCCCACAAAAGCCACCCGCTCCTCAACGAGATAGTCCCCCGACCCATCCTTCAACTTCGCACTCGCCAGAATCGCCCCCGCCGCCCCTTCGAGCGCCTCCTCCAGCGTCTCCCGATCCGTCGCAAACACCAGCGACCCCCGGTCCGCATCCCGCAACCCGGAGACCCGCCGAATCCGCACTCCACCCACATCCCCCAGCGGTTCCCACGGGAGCAACTCCGAAAGCGTCTTTCCTGTCGTTGCCGATGCAGTCGTCACTGATAAAGTCCCTTCTCGCCCTCAGGCCGCGTCTTCCAACGCCGATGCATCCACAACCACTGGTCCGGATAAGCCCGAATATACCTCTCCAGAACCGCCGTAAACAGAGCCGTATTGGCCACCGCATCCGCCTCCGCGTCGCCCGTATCGATCAGCTCCAGCGGCTCCCCAAACCGCAGCACATACCTCCCCTCCGCCTCTTCCCAAAGCAGAAACCCCGGGAGCACCGACGCCCCCGTCTTCAGCGCGATCCGCGCCACCCCCGAAGCCGTACACGCCGCCACCCCAAAAAACGGCACAAACACTCCCTGCGGCGGAGTCATATTGGTATCCATCAACACCCCAACCGTCCGCCCCGCGCGCATCGCCGCGATCAATCCCCGGGCAAACTCATCCTTATGCACCACCCGGTTCCCATGCAGACAGCGAATCCCATTCACATACTCATCCACCAGCGGGTTATCCAGCCGGCGAATCACAATATCCATCGAGTGGCCCATCAGCGAGTGATAAAAGCTCGAAAGCTCCCACGCCCCCAGGTGTCCCGTCAGGACAAACACCCCCCTGCCCCTCGCCAGCGCCTGGTTGTAGTTCGCAAACCCCTCATACCGGATATACCGGCTCGCCCGCCGCCTGCTATATCGCCGCATATGGCAGAACTCGGCCATCTGGTGGCCAAGATTCCGATACGTCCCCACCAGAATCCGCTCCCGCTCCCCCTCCGTCTTCTCAGGAAACGCCATCGCCAGATTCTGTTGCCCAACCGACCGCAACCGTCCCAGCGATCGGTACGCCACCCTTCCGATCCACGCGCCCACACTCCGCGACACCCGCCGCGGAAGCCACCCCATCACCCCGACAAACAGGCGCAGAAACAGAAACTCCACCCTGTGCTTCAAGGTGATCTCAGGCAAGGAAACCGCAGCCGCTGGTGCACTCACCCCACCAGTGTAACCGCTGCCATACAAGAGAGCGGCCACCGCTCTATAGCGAATGGCCGCCCGCTTTTGGTCTGTCATTCCCGAAGGGAATCTGCGTCTGTTTCGACTACATCCGTGTCAAATCGGCCTTAGGGCGAATTGCCTGTTGGTAAAAGGTTGGGTACCCCACCTTCACGACAAGTCTCATCGTCGCTAAGGTGGGCCGAAGCGCCACGGCATCCAACGTACATCCCTACCCCTTCAGCGAATCCGCTCTCCTAGTGGTTATCCCGCGAGATCACGAAGTACTTGGCCACCGTACGCACAAAGGGACGCGCATCGGGAGGAGTGGGCTGTTCGCCATGCAACACCGCCGTAAACGGAACATTCGCCCCGTACATCGTGCGGGTGTCGTCCTCATTCTGCGAGAGAACCGTTCCATCCAGATCCAAACCGGCGAACAGACCCTTCGAACGCGAATAGGTCAGAAACTCCGCGTTCAGCTTCCAGTCCGTGCCAGCCTGCGCGTTGCGGCCAACCGGACCAGCCGAAGCCGCGGCATCCGCGCCCAGCTTGAACTTGTTGTGCAGCATGTGTTCCATGCCGTTCTGGTTCATCGCCACCAGCACCAGGTCGGTCGATTGTCCACCGATCTGGAATCCGAAGCTGCCACCAGCCAGCTGCACAAACACCGGAGCGCTCCAGCCCTTGGGCGTGCGGCAGGTCGCGGCGCCCTGTCCATACTGCGCGCCCACCACAAAAGCGCCCTTCTTGAAGCCCGGAATCACGACGACGCAGGATGCACCCGCCAGAATCGACTGGGGAATCCCCTTATCCGGAGTCGCCATCACTTCATTCAGCACAGCCGAAGCTGCAGTCAACCGCTCATCCAGCTTGGCCTTATCCGTCTCGCCAAGTGCCGTCAATGAGGTGGCCGCCATGGCCATTGCACATACAAATCCAGTAACTTTCTTCATGGTAGTGCCTTTCGTTTCAAAATCTTGGATGCTTTTCAAACAACAACATCGATCCTTTCGTTACGATGACACCCCACCCGCATCGGTTGCCACAACCTGAAAACGAGTCGTAAACCGGTCCATTCCAAAAAAATAGGGGCGGTGAAAGAAACGGGTTTGACCCCTTCCCTTTCACAGCCCCTCTCCCAGGTCTGTGTTGCGTGTCTCAACTTTCAAGGCAAGCCCAATTCAGAACAAGAGTACGTAGGTCTAGCGACAAAAGTAATTGTACTGAGTTACTAACTGATTAACAGCGATCTCTCACAGATCATACTGTAAAGCCTTCATTGTCAGTTCGATGCGATTGGTGGCCCCAACCTTCCGCATCAACCGGGTCAAATGCGCCTTCACCGTCGCCTCATCGATTTCAAGTGATTTCGCGATCTCACGGTTCGCCAGACCACCCACCAGCAAACCCAGTATCTGAACCTCTCGCGACGTGAACCGGACCTCCTTCGCACTCGCCGCACGCCCAAACTGCCCCGACGCGTCCAGCAGGCGAGACAACACCTTCCGCGGGGCCCAGATCGACCCATCGCTCACCACCTCCAGCGCCATCCGAACCTCGGACGCCCGCGCCGTCTGCGTCAGGTACCCCTTCACACCCGCCCCGATCACCTTTTCGATATACTCCGGTTCCGCCGAGTCGCCAATCACCACCAGCCGCACCAGCGGGCGCATGCGCCGAAACGTCTCCAGCAGCTCAAACAGATGATCCGTGCAACTCGCGTCGATCAGCACCATCCGCAGCTCCGCGTCATGCAGAATCCCCGGAACCGACAGCGGAACCATCTCCGCGCCCACCAGCCTGCTCGGAAAACTAACCGCATCCGTATCCGCAAGGATCTCCCGCAGCCCCGTAATGCGCAGAGGATCGGTCGCCACCACACCAAAACGCATCGGCCCACCCTCCCCCATCGGCTCTCGAGCGACGACGTTCTCTTCAGTCATAGGGTCTAAACTCGAACATCCTGATCCATCGCTGAAGCCCGTCCGGCCCACGGGCTCCCTTCAAAGTTACAACTTCGGCAGAACAATTCCCTGCTGATTCTGATACTTGCCCTTCCGATCCGCGTAGCTCACCTCGCACACCTCGTCGGACTGGAAGAACAGGATCTGGCAGAGCCCTTCGTTCGCATAGATCCGCGCCGGAAGTGGCGTCGTGTTCGAGATCTCCAGCGTCACAAACCCCTCCCACTCCGGCTCGAACGGCGTCACATTCACGATGATCCCGCACCGCGCATACGTCGACTTCCCAACGCAGATCGTCAGCACATCCCGCGGAATCTTGAAGTACTCAATCGACCGCGCCAGCGCAAACGAGTTCGGCGGAACAATCACACTGTCCGACTGAACCGTGACAAACGACCGCTCATCGAACGCCTTCGGATCGATGATCGCGCTGTTCACATTCGTAAAGATCTTGAACTCATCCGAAACCCGCAGATCGTACCCATAGGACGACAGCCCGTACGAGATCACTCCCGCGCTCACCTGTTTCTCGCTGAAAGGCTTGATCATCCCATGCTCGAGGGCCTGTTCCCGTATCCAGCGATCGCTCTTGATCGACATTGCTCTACTCTTCCTCCACGCTCAGGGGACACACGGCCCCGGCTGCCTCGATTGTATGGCATCGCCTCCATGGCAGCGCCGCCCCCGGCCGTCCCTGCGTTGACAATCCCCCCACGAGTTTCTAACATCGTGAAAGCAAATCACCTCCGAGCACTCGGAGACACCCGCGAGACCCGCACAGACGCCCGCTTTATCGAAACAGGGAAGGACGATCACCGTGATCAAACAGGATCTCGTACAAAAGATCGTCGAACGCACCGGCCTGCCCAGAACCAAGGCCGAGGCCGCCGTCGACGCCGTCTTCGATTGCATGAAGCAGAGCATGGTCGCAGGAGAACGCATCGAGCTCCGCGGTTTCGGTGTCTTCACCGTCAAGCCGCGCAAGACCGGAATCGGCCGCAACCCCCGAACCGGAGCCGAGGTCAGCATCATCCCCGGCAAGGCCGTCCGCTTCAAGCCCGGCAAGGACCTCCACCTGCTCGATTCGCCCCTTCCCTCAAAAGAGGGCACCACCGAAGAATCCACCGCCAAATAACCCGTCGCCAGTGCCGATCGGGGTGCGACTTGGGTGTCCCACTTAGGCCGTAACTCATCATCACGCGCCTGATAAGAAACAAAAATGCAAGCTGAACAAAACAAAGGAAAATCGCAAATCTCCAGTTTCATCCCCCGTGGGTCGGCAACGCCGGTGGGAGACTAGAGCAAAGTCAGCCTTGCTGTAGTGGTCTT
>JAMFSC010000237.1 GCA_026225095.1 bacterium | reverse complement strand
ATGCTAGGATAAGCCACTTATGGGATTTCTAACGGAGTGGGGCAGTCTGACGAAGACGCAGCGGAGTACTTTTATCGCGTGTTTTCTGGGTTGGACACTGGATGCATTCGACTTTTTCCTGCTGACGGTTTGTCTGAAGGCGATTGCGACGGATTTCCACGTCGGAATCAAACAGGTGGCGGAGGCCATCTTCTGGACACTGGCGATGCGTCCGGTTGGGGCGTTCCTGTTTGGCGCGATGGCGGAGCGGTGGGGGAGACGACCCACGCTGATGATCAATATCGTTGCGTTCTCGGTGTTCGAGCTGGCTTCGGCCTTTGCTCCGACGCTTCCGATCTTCCTGGTGTGCAGGGCATTGTTCGGGGTGGCGATGGGCGGAGAGTGGGGGGTGGGCGCGGCGTTGGCGTTTGAAACATTGCCTGCGAAGGGGAGGGGATTCTTCTCCGGGGTGCTGCAGGAGGGGTATGTTGTTGGAAACCTGCTTGCTGCGGCAACCTATGGGCTGCTGTTCTCGCATCTGCATGGGACGGGGATCTGGACAGGATGGCGTGTGCTGTTCATGATCGGTGCGACCCCGGCTTTGCTGGCGTTTTATCTCCGGTTTCAGGTCGCGGAGTCTCCGAGCTGGTTGAAGGCGCGTGAGGAAAAGCGGCGGGTGGGTGCGGGGAGTGGATTTCATTGGGCTCTGGTTGGGAAGTATCTGCCGAGCTTCCTGTTTCTGGTGGTGCTGATGACGGCGATGACCTTCTTCAGCCATGGAACGCAGGATCTCTATCCGACTTTTCTGGAGAAGGATCGTGGGTTTTCGTCGGGGGCGGCGGGGTTGGTGATCGTGATCGGGAGCCTGGGCGCGCTGTTGGGGGGAATTCTTTGCGGGGCGGTGTCGGAGCGATTCGGGCGGCGGAAGACGATCGTTGTGGCTGCTTTACTGGCGCTGCCGATGATCCCTCTGTGGGCGTGGTCGCATGGGGTGGTGACGATGGCGGCTGGTGGATTCCTGATGCAGATGATGGTGCAGGGTGCGTGGGGGGTGATTCCGGCGCACCTGAATGAGCTTTCTCCGGGGCCTGTTCGAGCGGTGTTTCCGGGCCTGGCCTACCAGTTGGGGAACCTGCTCTCGTCGCGGAATGGGCCACTGCAGGCGGCGCTTGCGACACGGTTCGCGGGTGGCTTGCTGGGGCCGGTGCTGTCGGGGACGGTGCTGCTGGTGGCGTTTGTGGTGGCGGGTGTCACTGCTTTGGGGCCGGAGGCGAAGGGGACGGAGATGGCGGTCGTTGAACGTTAGGGGAACGTTCGGCGGATGGGACTCCTTATACTGTTAAGGTATGGATCTTTTTCCCATCTTTCTGAAGCTCACGGGACGGCGCTGTTTAGTGGTCGGCGCGGGCAATCTTGCTGAATCGAAGATTGAGTCATTGAGGGCGGCTCATGCGGCGGTGACGGTGATCGCTCCGGAGGCCCGGGAGAGCATCGCCGAGCTGGCTGCGGCTGGTGAGGTTGAGTGGATTCGGCGGCCGTTCGAGGCGGGGGATGTCGCTGAGGGGACCTTCCTGGTGGTGACGGCGACCGATGTCGGGTCGGTGAATCGAGCCGTGTATCTCGAGGCCACGGGAAAGAATGTGC
This sequence comes from bacterium, assembly GCA_026225095.1. Lineage (GTDB taxonomy): Bacteria > Acidobacteriota > Terriglobia > Terriglobales > Acidobacteriaceae > Edaphobacter. Next base: position 14,294 of record JAMFSC010000237.1, on the reverse strand, counting down.
TGTGCAATGCGGTGGACGATCCGCCCTTCTGTGACTTCTACTTTCCGTCGGTGGTGCGGCGCGGCGATCTGCAGATAGCGATCTCGACGGCTGGGGCTTCGCCTGCGTTGGCGCAGAGGCTGCGGAAGGAGATCAATGCGCAGTTGCCGCTCGATACGGGCGACTGGCTGACGGATCTCGGCAACCTGCGGCGGGAGGTGGTCCAGATGGAGCCGCTGAACGAAGAGAGGAAGCTTCTGCTGCATCAGTTGGCGCAGCGGGAGGTGTGTGGCTATGACGGTTGTCCTTCGCGGGTGCTGGCGCGGCATCATGCTCTGACGAATCCGATTCCGGAAGAGCGGAAACCTTGAGCGGTTTTGCGAACGCGGCGGCACTCGGTGGGACGGTGTACCTGGTGGGTGCGGGGCCCGGAGACCCGGCTCTGCTGACGTTGAGGGCGCTCCGGTTGCTGGAGACGGCGACGACGATTCTGCACGACGACCTGGTGTCGGCTGGGATCCTGGCGTTGGTCAATCCGGCGGCCAGGTTGACGAGCGTGGGGAAGCGGTGTGGTCGGGCCCGGGTGACGCAGGCGGAGATTCATGCGTTGATGCTGGCTGCGGCTCGGGCGGGTGAGGCGGTGGTGAGGCTGAAATCGGGTGATCCGCTCATCTTTGGGCGGGCCGGGGAGGAGCTTGGAGCGCTGGGGGAGGCGGGGATTCCGGTGGAGATTGTGCCTGGGATCACGGCGTCCTTTGCGGCGGCTGCGGCTTTGCAGACTCCGCTCACAAATCGGGCGGCGGCTAGCCGGTTGATCCTGGCGACGGGACACCATAGCGCGGACAAGCAGGAGATCACTCCAATCTGGACGGGGAGTCTCCCGGATGAGGCGACGCTGGCGCTTTACATGCCGGGGAGGCACTTTCGGGCGCTGGCGGATGATCTGATCGCTTCGGGAATCGCTCCGGAGACGCCGGTGGTGGCGGTGTCGCGGGCTTCCACCATGGATGAGCGGAATCATTGGGCTACGCTTGAAACGCTGGAGGACGGCGATGTGGGACCTTCGCCGGTGCTTCTGCTGATTGGGCAGGCGATTCGCGTTCGGGGTGCTGCACCGCTGGTTTAGAGCAGATTCGCGGAAGGTGTAGTGGTCGGCGTTGGGTGCCGTGGCGCTCCGGCCCACCTTAGCGACGATGAGACATGTCGCGAAGGTGGGGCACCCGACTTTATACCAACGGGCGATCCGGTTTAGAGCAGATTCGCTGAAGGTTTAGGGTTGTACGTTGGATGCCGTGGCGGTCCGGCCCACCTTAGCGACGATGAGACGTGTCGCGAAGGTGGGGCACCCGACTTTATACCAACGGGCGATCCGGTTTAGAGCATCGTTTTCGAAAAAATGCCGGGCGCTGGGGAGTGCGGCGGATTCTTGTCCGCCCTTTTGATGGTCGACAGGGGATTGTGCGTCGGTTTCAGGAGAAGGTGTGCCGCAGTGCGGACTGGGCTGCGTGGTAGCCGCACATGCCGTGGACTCCGCCACCGGGTGGGGTTGATGAGGAGCAGAGGTAGAGGCCTTCCGCGGGGGTGCGGTAAGGATCGAGCGATGGGGTGGGGCGGAAGATGATTTGCGAGAGGTTGTTGGCTCCACCGCTGATGTCTCCTCCGACGAGGTTGGCGTTGGATTGCTGGAGTTGCGGGGCGTTGTGGGTGGTTCGGGCTAGGATGAGGTCGCGGAAGCCGGGGGCGAAGCGTTCGACCTGGGACTCGATCTGGGTGGTGCGGTTGAGGGTAGACCCGTTGGGTACGTGGCAGTAGGCCCATGCCGTGTGGTGATGGGCAGGGGCGCGGGTGGGGTCAAAGAGGCTTGGCTGGGCGAGGAGGACGAAGGGCCTTTCGGTGTGGCGGCCATGCCATGCGGCGTGCTCGCTTGCGGCGATCTCTGCGGCTGAGCCACCGAGGTGGATGGTGGCGCTCCGGGCACAGAGAGGGTCGGACCATGGGATGGGCGCGGCGAGGGCCCAGTCGATCTTGAAGGCTCCGGGGCCGGGGCGGAAGCGTTCGAGTGAGGCAACGTACGCGTGGGGGAGAACGTCGCCTGCGATGCGGAGGGCTTGCCTGGGGGTTACGTCGAGGAGGACGGCGCGGGAGGGAGGCAGGGAGCGGAGGGATTCGGCGGGGGCTCCGGTTTCGATGACTCCACCGAGGGAGAGGAGATGTTGGGCGAGGGCGTTGGTGATGTTTTGGGAGCCGCCGCGTGGGATGGGCCAGCCGGTGGTGTGGGCGGTGGCGGCGAGGACGAGTCCGAAGCCGGCGGTGGCGGCGTGGTCGAGGGCGACGATGGAGTGGGCGGCGAGGCCGGAGAAGAGGGCTCGGGCTCGCTCGGAGCGGAAGGCGCGCCGGTTCAGGGTCGTGGCGGGAAGCAGTGCGTGGAGGCCGAACTGGGCGAGGGCGAGGGGGTGGCGGGGGAGATGGAGGATGGGGCCGAGGAGTTCGGGGAGGAGATGGGGCCAGTTGCGGACGATGGGCTGGAGGAGGCGGGCGTAGGCGGTGGCGTCGGGGGCGACGGCTTGTGCGGTTTCGGCGATGGATCGGTGGACGGCGGCGGCGGGTTCTCCATCGAGCGGATGGACGAGAGGGATCGGGGAGTGGATCCACTCTAGGCCGTAGTCGGCGAGGGGGAGGGTGCGGAGGAAGGGGGAGGCGACGGCCATGGGGTGGACCGCGGAGCCGATGTCGTGGAGGAAGCCGGGGACGGTGAGGGGGAGGGTTCTGACCGAGCCGCCGAGGGTCGAGTTTGCCTCACGGACGAGGACGGAGAGACCGCGCTGGGCGAGGACGATGGCGGCGGAGAGGCCGTTGGGGCCGGAGCCTACGATAATAGCGTCGTAGCGGGTCCTGCCGGATGGGCCCACTGCGCGTGGGGCGCTCACTTCGACACTTGTGCCGGGATTCGCGGGGTACTCCAGATAGTCGCGAGTGGTCATTTTGGGGTCTCGGGGTGGGTTGCGAGCCAGGTGGTGAAGTCCTCGGGGGACAGGATGCGCAGGTTGGCCTCCATGCGGTAGTGGCCGAGGCCGCAGAGTTGGGTGCAGAGGACGGGGTAGGTTCCGGGGACGGTGGGGGTGAAGTGGATGTGAATCGGCTGGCCGGGGACGGTGTTTTGTTTGAGCCGCATCTCGGGGATAGAGAAGCCGTGGATGACGTCCTGGGCCTCGAGGCGGAGGTCTACTTCTCGGCCCAGAGGCAGGACGAGTTCACTCGAGATGAAGTCGTCGGTGGTGTGGGGGTCGGTGGGGTCGAGGCCGAGGGGGTTGGCGGCGGCGGGGTCGGCGAGGGTCGGGAGGGTGCGGCCGAAGGTGGCGTCGGGGCCGGGATAGTGGAAGTACCAGGCGAACTGGGCTCCGGTGACCTGGATTTGGAGGGCGGTGAGGGATGGGCCGGTGTAACGGGTGGCGGCCCAGAGGCGCTCGGCCTGGAGGGCGAGCACGGCGAAGAGGAGGGTGAGAGCGGCGAGGGGGAGGGTCTCGATGAGCCACGGGCGGCGGGGTTCGGTGGGGGATCGACGGAGGGTGAGGCCGGCGAGGAGGGTGGCGTGGGCAAGGGCAGCAAGGGCCAGCGCTAGGGTGAGGTTCAGGAGGAGATGGTGATCAAGCGCGGGGCCGTGGGCGGAGGCGTCGCGGGGGAGGGGCCAGGTGGAGAGGATGGCGGCTGCGGCATGGGGCGGGTGGGCCATTGGGATCAGGATACGCGGGGTGTGGGTAGAGATGTTTGCGGGAGTGCACACGAGGAGTTGGTTTCAAGAGCACGAGCGAGAGGACGGTCCAGGTTGGCCGTCGGGTGCTGTTGTGGCTTGAACGGTGTCACGGTCCGGTGCATGACTAAAGTTTTTGCGTGTTGAGCCGATTAGGGGGGCGGCGGATTCTCGGGCCGATACAGGCTGGAGAGAAGCGCCTCAATAAGGCTTCGACCCAACGCGCAGAGGAACTACCCAAATATGCCTTCGATCCAGTCGACCCATTCCTCATCGTCTCAGCTCTTTGTGGACCCGAAGTCTCGCGACAAGGATTCTTCGGCGCCGTTTCAGCCCAAGATTTTGAAGACGCGGGTGATGATTCCGGTGGTGTGGATGATCTGCGAGTTGATCATGCTGTTTCCCTGGCTGGCTTCGCTGGCGGGGGCGCAGGAGGTGCGGCGGGTGCATCGGCATGTTCCGGCGGCGGTGGCTGAGTCGAGGGTGCTGGGCGAAGTGGCTGGGACGGCTCCAATGCGACTGGCGATTGGGCTGCCGCTGCGCAATACGGAAGAGTTGGATGGGCTGCTGGCGGGGATCGCGGATCCGACGAGCCCGAACTACAAGCACTACCTGACGCCGGAGCAATTTGCTGCGAGGTTTTCGCCGAGCGAGACGGACTATCAGGCGGTAGCGGAGTATGCGAGGGCGCATGGTTTGAGGGTGACGGGTACTCATGCGAACCGGATGGTGCTGGACGTATCGGGGGCGGCGGCGGATGTGGCCGACGCGATGCACGTGAAGATGATGCATTACCGGCATCCGCAGCGTGGGGACTTCTTTGCCCCGGACAGGGAGCCGACGGTGGACGCGTCGGTGAAGGTGCTGGACGTCAGCGGGCTGGATAACTATGTTGTTCCGCAGCCGATGAGTCTGACCAAGGCTCCGGTGGCGCTGACGGGCGCGGGACCAACGGCGCTGGTGACGGGATCGGGACCGGGTGGGTATTTCATCGGCAAGGACTTCAGGGCTGCTTATGCGCCGGGGGTGACTCTGACGGGCGCGGGGCAGGTGGTCGGGCTGCTGGAGTTTGATGGATTCTTTGCCGGGGATGTGACGAAGAACTTTGCAGCGGCGGGACTGCCGGCGGTGGCGACGCAGACGGTGCTTGTGGACGGGGTGAGCGGGGCGGCGGGATCAAACAATACGGAGGTGATCCTGGACATCATGATGGCGGCCTATATGGCTCCGGGACTGTCGAAGGTGATTGTGTACGAGGGAGCCTATCCGAACGATGTGCTGAACAAGATGGCGACGGACAATGCGGCCTCGCAGTTGAGTTCGTCGTGGACCTTTGGTGGGATCAATGCGACGACGGAACAGATCTTCAAGCAATACATTGCGCAGGGGCAGACTTTGCTGCAGGCTTCGGGGGATAGTGGGGCTTATACGAGCGGAGTGGCTCCACCGGCGGACGATCCGAATCTGACGGTGGTGGGTGGGACGAGTCTGACGACTTCTGGGTCGGGCGGGCCGTGGGGGTCGGAGAAGGCGTGGTCGGGAAGCGGCGGAGGGAGGAGCACGTCGTATGCGATTCCGAGCTATCAGCAGGGGATCAACTTTGCCGCGAGCGGGGGGTCTACGACGATGCGGAACATTCCGGACGTGGCGCTGACGGCCGATGTGCAGATGTACCTGGTGCAGAACAACGGGCAGGCGATTGTGGTGGGTGGCACGAGCGCGGCTGCTCCGCTGTGGGCGGGGTTCATGGCTCTGGCGAATCAGCAGTCGGGAACGAAGGGACGAATCGGGTTTCTGAATCCGTTGATCTATGCGATCGGGAACAGTGGCAACTATGGGCAGGACTTCAATGATGTGAAGACGGGGAGTAATGGGTACGCGGCGGTGTCGGGCTATGACCTGGCTACTGGTTGGGGCTCGCCGGCGGGGCAGCATCTGATCAACGATCTGACGGGGACGACGACAGCGGCTTCGTTTACGCTGACCAGTTCGGTGGCGGCGTTGACGGTGCGGCAGGGGGCCGCGGGGACATCTGCGCTGACGGTCGTTGGGAAGAACAGCTTTGCGGGAACAGTTGGACTGACCGTTGCGGGTCTGCCGAGTGGAGTGACCGCAAGCTTTAGCCCGGCCACTACGACCGGAACCAGTGTGGTGACGTTTGCGGTGGGAAATGCGGTCGCGACCGGGACCTATGCGCTGACGGTTACGGGGACATCAGGGAGCCTGACAGGGACGGCTCCGATTGCGCTGACGGTGGTTGCCCCGAGCTTTGGGTTGGCGGCCTCGGCGGCGGCGGTGACCGTGGTGCAGGGGGCTACCGCGACGGATGCGATCGCGGTTGCAGGATTGAACGGATTCACTTCGAGCGTGGCGCTTTCGGTGAGTGGGTTGCCGACGGGGGTGACGTATGCGCTGAGCGCGGCAAACACCACAAGCGGCAGCACGCTGACGTTTACGGCGAGCAGCATGGCCGTGACGGGGAACTATCCGGTTACGGTGAATGGGGTTTCGGGAACTCTGAAGGGCGCGGCGACGATCACGCTGACCGTGGCTCCGGCGCCGAGCTTTACGCTGACGAGTTCGGTAGCGAGTCTTTCGATCGCGCAGGGCAAGAGTGGGACCGGCGGAATCGGCGTCGTCGGCAAGAATGGGTTTAGCGGAGCTGTAGCGCTTTCGATTGCAGGTCTTCCTACGGGCGTGACTGCTACGTTCAGCCCGGCGAGTACGACCGCGACCAGCACGCTCACACTGAACGTGGGCGCGGCGGTGGCGGGCGGGACTTATCTTTTGACGGTGACGGGAACGTCGGGAGTGTTGAAGCAGACTGCGACGATCTCGCTGGTTGTGCTTCCGCAGAGCTTTACGCTGGGAAGTTCGGTGTCGAGCCTGACGGTTCCGCAGGGTAAGAGCGGGATCAGTACGATCAGCGTGGTGGGGGCGAACGGATTCAGCGGAAGCGTCGCTTTGACCGCTACGGGTCTGCCGGTGGGTGTGACTGCTGCGTTCAGCGCTGCGTCTGCTACAACGACGAGTGTGGTGACCTTTACGGCTGCGACTACGGCGACGGTAGGGACCTACATGGTGACAGTGAGCGGGGTGTCAGGGACGCTGAAGGCTTCGACGACGGTTGCGATCACGGTTGTGGCTCCGACCTTTTCGCTAACGGCACTGAGTGCGGGCATGACGGTTGCCCAGGGGGCGAGCGGAATCGATTCGATCAACGTGGTCACGGCGAATGGCTTTAGCGGCGTGGTTGCGTTCACGGCGACGGGGCTGCCTGCGGGGGTAACGGCTACGATTGCTGCCTCGACGAGCCCGACGACTTACTCGATCAGCTTGATCGTCAGCGGTACGGCTGCGGCTGGAGTGTATCCGGTGACGGTCGTTGGGACATCGGGCAGTCTGCGAGCGACCACGGTGATCTCTTTGACGGTCACGTCCCCGGGATTCAGCTTCAGCCTGAGTGCTCCATCGCTGCAGATTCCGCGGGGAACGAGTTCATCGGCGGTGGTGACCATCGTGCGCACGGGAGGGTTCCAGGGGACGGTCAGTATGACTGCGACAGGACTGCCCAGCGGGGTCACGTTCACCTTTGGTGCCATCAGCGCGAGTGGCGCGATTCCGGTGACGTTTTCAGCCAGCAGTGCTGCGGCGGTGGGAAGCGTGAGCTATACCCTGACGGCGGTATCGGGTTCGATCTCGCGGAGTGCCGTGTTTGTCGTGAATGTGATCGCTCCTACCGCAGGGACGAGCCTGGTGAACCTTTCACCGGGGTATAACGTGAATGCGCTATCGACGGATGGGACGGCGTACGGTGGAGTTGGGCTCGATGGTGCGCTGAACGGGAGTGCGACGACCTACTCGGCGAACCTGATTGGGTCTCAGCAGACGATTGGCGGAACCCTGTTCTACTTTGGTGCGGCCAATGCTCTCGACGCAGTGAGTTCGACGACGATTGCGCTTCCTCTTGTGACCTCCACGAGCCTTAAGTTGCTGGCGACGGCGCTGAACGGGGCGCAGATGCAGCAGGTGTTCAAGGTGACCTATACGGATGGGACTTCGACAAGCTTCGTGCAAAGTATGAGCGACTGGTTTGTTCCGCAAGGTTTCGCTGGAGAGGCGGTCGTGATGAAGATGGGCTATCGGAACAACAACCTGGGACAGCGGGATAACCGGACGTTCTGTCTCTCTGAGTATGTTCTGAGCTTGAATTCGGCGAAGACCGTTGCGAGCGTAACGCTGCCGAACAATAGAAATGTCGTTGTACTTGCGGCTTCGCTGACCGGGGTCACTGCCGCGGTGCGGTAATTTTGGCGGACGGAATCACTTCGGCGGGGCGGGTGGCTCTCCGCCGCGTCGATGCTTTTTAGTGCAGGGATGGGGATTGGTAGCGGGGAGCACGGACGGGCGCGGTGGGTGGGGGCATCATGCGGTAGCGGTAGGGGAGAGCGGGGCAGGGGGTGGTCATGCGCGGGGTGTGCCAGCAGGGGAGAATCGCGGCGGCTTGACGCTTCAAGGTTGGGTCGGCCTGAGGGGTGGCGGTGAGACGGGTGAGTTGGGCCCGGGTGGATTCGATCTCCGGCTGGGTGAGAAGGAGGCGGGGGAGGGCAGTGACGAGCGCCGTACGGACGGCAGGGGAATTTGGTGGGCGAAGGAAGGTGAGGAGAGCGGTATCGAGGGTCTGGCTATGGGTGGGGGCGTTGGCGATGGCGGCCAGGAGGTGGGTGAGCTGGTTGGGGGGCAGGTCGTGGCGGTGGAGGAAGTGGAGGATGGCGGGGGGGAGGTCCGGGTTGGTGTCGAGACCGAGGGTGAGGAGGGCCTGGACGATGCCGGGGCCGATGGTGGTGGGGGCGTCGGGGGAGGCTAGTTCGGTGAGGAGGGGGCTGGTGACGTCGGGGGTGGGGTGCGGGGCGAAGCCTCCGAGGACGAGGACGGTGACCTGGCGGACGGACAGGCTGGGGTCCTGGAGGTGCTGGGTGATCGAGGGGAGGAAGGGCTCGATGAGGGAGAGGGCGTCGCCAGTTGGCTGATGGTCGGGGCTGGACCGGTTGGTGAGGGTGGTGAGGGCGAGCATGGCCAGGGAGCGGGTCTCGGGGTTGGGACTGGAGGCGGCGATGACGATGGGGGCTATCGCGGGGCGGAGGGTGAGGAGGTCGGCGGTGGCAAGGAGGTCGGTGAGCTGGAGGAGGGTGTCGGCTACGGCGGAGCTGTCGCGGTTGGACTCGGCAGTGATGAGGCGGTCCGTTAGAGCCGGGATGGTTGGCTGGGGTCGCGACGGGGCCTGGGCCGGGTGCAGGAGGGTGAAGGTGAGGGGCAGGGCTCGGAGGGTGGCGAGGAGCATTGGCTACAGGGTAGACGATTGGGCCGGGGTTTCGCGGGTTATGGAGGGTGAACCGATGGTCAGGGTAAGGCATCTAACGGGGATATGAGCATGGTGAAGGTGAAGCTTGGCACACAGGGCGCGGTCGTCTCCCGCATGGGACTCGGCTGCATGGGAATGAGTGAGTTCTACGGGGAGCGCAATGACTTGGAGTCGGCTGCGACGCTGGCGCGGGCTTTGGACATGGGGATCACGTTCCTCGATACGGCGGATACGTACGGGATCGGGGACAACGAGGAGCTGGTGGGGAAGGCGATCGTGGGTCGGCGCGAGGAGGTGTTTCTGGCCACCAAGTTCGCCAATGTGCGGAAGAAGGACGACCCGACGTTCTGGCAGGTGAGCGGGAAGCCGGAGTATGTGAAGGCGGCGTGTGAGGCCTCGCTGAAGCGGCTGGGGGTCGAGTATATCGACCTGTACTACCAGCATCGCGTGGATCCGGAGGTCCCGATTGAGGATACGGTCGGGGCGATGGCGGAGCTGGTGAAGGAGGGGAAGGTGAAGTATCTGGGCTTGTCGGAGGCGGCTCCGGCAACGATTCGGCGGGCGCACAAGGTGCATCCGATTACGGCGCTGCAGACGGAGTACTCGCTGTGGGAGCGGCATGTGGAGGCGGAGATTCTGCCTACGGTGCGGGAGTTGGGGATCGGGTTTGTGCCTTACAGCCCGCTGGGACGCGGGTTCCTGACCGGGGCGATCACAAGCAAGAGCGATCTGGGAGATAAGGACTTTCGGGCGGAGCGGTATCCGCGGTTCGCGGGGGAGAACTTCGACCGGAACCAAGTGCTGGTCGACCGGGTGCGGGCGATCGCGGAGCGGAAGGGTGTGAAGGCGGGGCAGCTGGCGCTCGCGTGGGTGCTGGCCAAGGGTGAGGATCTGGTTCCGATTCCGGGGACGAAGCGGCGGACTTACCTGGAGGAGAATGCGGCGGCAGTGGACATCGGTCTGAGTCCGGCGGAGGTGCTGGAGCTGGAGGCGGCGTTTCCGCAGGAGGAGATCCTTGGGGAGCGCTATGCGGCGGCCAGTATGAAGACGATCGACAAATAAATAAAGCGAATTAGACTGCGGCCGCGCCTTCAGGTTCACGGGGCGCGGTCTCTTTTGCCTTTCGCACCATGTCGACGAAGAACTGGTGCACGCGGGCGTCGTGGCCAAGCTCAGGGTGGAAGGTGGCGGCGAGGAGGTTGCCCTGGCGGATGAGGGCGGGGTGGCCGTCGCGGGAGGCGAGGACTTCAACCTCGGGGCCGACACGGTCGATGCGTGGGGCGCGAATGAAGACCATCTCGAGGGGGCCGCCGGGGAGGGTGGTGGGCTCGTGGAGGATGGCGGAGTCGTTCTGGCGGCCGTAGGCGTTGCGCTCGACCGTGATGTCGAGGGCGGCGAAGGACTTCTGTTCGGGGCGGGAGACGTCTTTGGCCAGCAGAATGCAGCCGGCGCAGGTTCCGAAGGTGGGCTTGTGGTGGACGAATTCGTTGAGGATGTCGAAGAAGTCGCCGCGCTCGAGGAACTTGAGCATGGTGGTGGACTCGCCGCCGGGGATGATGAGACCGTCGAGTCCATCCAGCTGGGCGGGGAGGCGGACCAGGCGGGGGGTTACGCCGAGCGCGGTGAGGACCTCGGCGTGGACGTCGTAGGCACCCTGGAGGGCGAGGACTCCGATGGTGAGGGGTTGCCCCGGCTTGATCTGGTGCCTCGTTGTCATGTACCCCCCCTCCCCCCTGTAGACTTCAAAGTATTCAAAACAATAGACCTAAGTCTGGACCTGTCTGGTTGGCCCGGTCACCGCAGACGAGGTTCGCCTGAAGAGTCTAAAACTAAATTTCTCCCTATTAACAGTATACGGGAGTGAGTGCCCTTGTCGGCCACATAGAAACCATTGAAAATAAATGGCTTATGAGATTAATCGCTTGACAGCGAGAGATCGGGCGTTTTGGCGATCCGGGAGGAGCCGTGGAGTGACGGTGACCGCATTCTTGTTCGAAATTGGACGCTTTGCAATGGTACCGGACAGCCTACACTCCTGGGTTTTCCGGATTCACGCTGATAACAGATGGGTTACGGTCTTATTGCTTTGGAAGACCGCTTGCAACCTGACTGGCACTTGTTGAATGGAGGGCTCCTATGGGCAGCTTCGTTGGGGATGTGCGGTATGCGTTGCGACAGATGATGCGGTCGCCCGGGTTTGCCGTGGTGACTGTTCTGACGCTGGCGCTTGGGGTGGGGGCGAATACGGCTATCTTCAGCGTGATCCAGGCGGTGCTGCTGCATCCGGCGGGGGTGGACGATCCGGCGCGGGTGGTCTCGTTTCATTCGGGGTATACGCAGCTGAATCTGCCGAGCATCGGGGTTTCGGTTCCGGACTTTCATGATGTGGAGAGTCTGCGGGGGATCGTCGAGGCGGGGGCTCTGACACAACCGGGGAGCTTCAATGCGGCGTTGCCGAAGGGGAATGATGGGGAGCGGACGGAGCATCTGGAGGCGGGTCGGGTGACCTGGAGGTGGTTCCAGGTCTTCGGGGCTCGGCCGATTCTGGGGCGAACGTTCGCTCCGGAGGAGGATCAGAAGGTGGCGGGACAGGTGGCGGTACTGAGCTATGGGGCCTGGCAGAGGATGTTCGGCGGGCAGAGCGATGCGATCGGGCAGTCGGTCTTGCTGGATGGGACTGCTTATCGGGTGATTGGGGTGATGCGGAGCGACTTCGACTGGCCGCGCAAGGCGGATCTGTGGGTCCCGCTGGCGCTGGGGCCGGAGGCGGATGGGCACAGGTTCGATGAGGAGTATGACAGCGTGGTGAGGCTGGCGCCGGGGATTCCGGTGGCGCGGTTGAACGCTGCCCTGGAGCAGAAGCGGATGGAGGAGATTCGGCGGGAGGGGACCGGGAGCTATGGGAAGAGCTCGGGCTGGGGGATGTTTGCGAGAGCGTTGACGGAGGACGCGGCGGGGGACCTTCGGAAGCCTTTTTATGCGCTGTTTGCGGTGGCTGGGATGATTCTGTTGATCGCCTGCGCGAATATCTCGGGGCTGATGCTGGCTCGGGCGGCGGGGAGGACGCGGGAGTTGGCGATCCGGACGGCGCTGGGGGCGTCGGTGGGGCAGATTACGGCACAGTTTGTGGTGGAGACCGCGTTGCTGGCGGGGGTTGCGACGATGATTGGAGTCGCGGCGGGGCCGGTGCTGGGGAGGCTTTTGCTGCTTGCGATTCCGCATGACCTGGCGAAGGGATTTGAGGTGCTTCCGGATGGTCGGCTGGTGCTGGTGGCGGCTGGCTTCGGATTGCTGGCGACGGTGCTGGCGGGGCTGGCACCGGCGGTACAGGTGGCGCGGATGCAGAGGCGGCTGAGGCTCTCGGAGCAGCAGCGGGGAGGTACGGTGGGGGTGGGCCGGCAGAGGCTGCGCGGGTGGCTGGTGGGGACGGAGGTCGCACTGGCTTTTTTGCTGGTGGCGGGAACGGGGCTTTTTGTATCGAGTTTGAAGAGTCTGCAGGGGGTCGATCCGGGTTTTCGGAGCGCGGGGGTGTTGACGGGAAATGTGGCGCTGGGCGGGGCGAAGTACAAGGGCGTGGAGGGGGCACCTGCGAACTTTGTGCGGGAGGTAACGGATCGGCTGAGTCAGGGACCGGGGGTGGTGGCGGCGGGGGCGGTGTATCCTCTGCCATTTGGTGAAGGTGGCGAGGTATCGGGAAGCTTCGAGATCGAGGAACGGGTGCAGGGAGCGGACGAGCCCGGGCCCCATAGCGACAGACGGTGGGCTACGGCTGGATTTCTTTCAGCGTTGCAGATTCCGCTGATGCGGGGGCGGTGGTTCGCGGACAGGGACAGAGCCGGTGCGCCGCAGGTGGTAGTGGTGGACGATGTGCTGGCGCGGGCCTACTGGCCGGGACAGGATCCGGTGGGGCAGAGGGTGCGGATCGGGTCCAGATCCCCGTGGATGACGGTTGTAGGGATGGTGGGGCATGTGCGGCGGGATTCGCTGGAGGTGGATGAGAACAAGGGGGTAATGTATCTTGCGTTGGCGCAGAGTCCGCTGGATCGGGCGGCGTTTGTCGTGCGGACGAAGGCGGACCCGGAGGCGATGCGCGGGGCGTTGGTGGAGGCGGTGCGGCAGGTCGATGCTTCGCAGGCGGTGTACGGGGTGACGACGCTGAGTAGCCTGGTGGGTGAGTCGCTGGGGGCGAGGCAGTTGCTGGTGTGGCTGCTGACGCTGTTTGGTGGGTTGGCGCTGGTGCTGGCGGGGATCGGGATCTATGGGCTGATGAGCTTTACGGCGGCGGAACGGACGACCGAGATCGGGATCCGGATGGCGCTGGGGGCGCAACGGTGGCAGGTAGTGGCGATCGTGCTGGGGGAGACGGTGCGGCTGGTGGGATTGGGGATTGTGGTTGGGGTTGGGCTGACGATGGTTGCGCAGAGGGTTCTGGCGCATAGCTTTGCGGGGATCGGCGGGGGTGTCTGGGAGTCTGTGGGGCTGGCGGCGGTCTGTTTGGCGGGAGCGGCCTTTTTTGCGGCGGCGATTCCGGCTCGGCGATCGGCGGGTGTTGAGCCGGTGGTGGCGCTGCGGAGTGAGTGACAGCTACGGCCATGCGGGTTGTCGTGAAAATAAGGCAGACCCCTCCTTCGACGATGGGCAGTCGTTAGGATGGGGTCTGCTCCCGGTGCGGTATTGAGGAATGTCCGTGCTAAGTGCTTCTGCTGATTAGGCTGGCGACTACCAGCCGCGGGTCTGCATGAGGTCTTTTTGTTCGATGGCGGCGGCGGCGAGGCCCTTCATGGAGCCGATGACGGCTTCGGAGGCTTCGGCGACGATGGCGGGATCGTTGAAGTGAGTGGTGGCGAGGACGATGGCCTTGGCGCGGGAGACGGCTTCGTCGCGTTCGAGGGGGTTGTTCTCGACGTCGAGGGGGGTGGCTCCGCCCTTCATGAAGATTCCGGATCCGACGAAGACGGTCTCCGCGCCGAGCTGCATCATGAGGGCTGCGTCGGCGGGGGTGGCGATGCCGCCGGCGGAGAAGTTGGGGACGGGGAGCTTGCCGGCCTTGGCTACCATGCGGATGAGCTCGTAGGGCGCGCCGTGGACTTTGGCGGCGTTGTAGAGCTCTTCGTCGCCGAGGACGGTGAGGGCCTTGATCTCGCGGACGATCTGACGCATGTGCTGGACGGCGTGGACGACGTCTCCGGTGCCGGGCTCGCCCTT
>JAMFSC010000236.1 GCA_026225095.1 bacterium | reverse complement strand
GGGTTCCGGTGAGGGGGGTGCCGGGGGGTGGGGTGGGGAGGGAGGCGGCGGCGGCGTGGTCGAGGATGAGGGTGAGACTGCCGCTGGCGGGACGGATGAGCTGGGAGGGGTAGGTCTCGGGGATGTAGGGGCCGGTGAGGACGTCGGACAGGAGCTGGGCCTTGGCGGAGCCCTCGATGAGGAAGGCTACTTCCCTGCCCTGGTTGATAACCGGGGAGGTGAGGGTGACGCGCCAGGTGTCCTTCTGGGGGACGTGGTTGGCGATGACGAGGTGGGTGATGTCGTTGAGGCCCTCGGTGTGGGGGAAGAGCGAGGCGGTGTGGCCGTCGTCGCCCATGCCGAGGAGGATGAGGTCGAAGGTCGGGGTCTGGGCTCCCTCGAGGCGGAAGGCGTTGCGCAGCTCCGACTCATAGCGGGAGGCGGCGACCTCTGGGTCCAGTTCGCCTTCCATGCGGTGGATCTGGGTGGGCTTGAGGGGGACGTGAGACAGGAGCGCCTCGTTGGTCATGCGGTAGTTGGACTCGTCGTGCGTGGGCGGGACGCAGCGCTCGTCGACCCAGAAGAGGTCCAGCTTCTCCCAGGGGATCTCTTCCAGGAAGGGATAGGTCGGGTCGGCGAGGAGGTGGAACACGGCCTTGGGAGTCGAGCCGCCGGAGATGGCGATGCGGGCCACACCACGGGTCGCGGCGGCGGCGATGGCGGTCTTCGCAAAGAGGTTTGCGGCCGCTTCGGCGGCGGAGGCAGCGGTGGGGAGGACCACGTAGGAAACGGTGACTGGTCTGGGCATCTGTTTGGGGTTTCCTCTGGGCGGCGGGGCGTATACCCCCTCCCACCTTGTAGCTTCAAAGTCTTCAAACGAAAGGAGATTAGTCCAAATCGGAAGTGATCACGGAGGCACTTTATTTCGGGGGAAAGGTTAAGCCGAAATGGTTGCCGAAACGAAGGGCAAACGCAGATTCCCTGCGGGAATGACAGACAAAAAAACAAGGACAGACAAAAAACAGGGACAAGATGCCCCACGCCAGGGAACGGATGACCTGACGTGGGGATTCAGCGAGTTAGAGTTTGCGCCACTTGCGGCCGTCGGCCTTCATCATGGCGTCGGAGGCGGTTGGGCCCCAGGTTCCGGCGGGGTAGTTGGGGAAGTCGGAGACGGGGGTCTTGGCCCAGTTCTCGAGGATGGGGGTCATGATCGTCCAGGTGGCTTCGACTCCGTCGCGGTGGGCGAAGAGGGTGGCATCGCCGAGCATGGCATCGAGCAGGAGACGCTCGTAGCCGTTGTTCGATGATGGCCCAAAGGCATCGGCGTAGCTGAAGTCCATGTCGACTGCCGCGATGTCCATCGATGGTCCGGGGACCTTGGCTCCGAAGCGAAGGGTGATGCCGTCGTCGGGCTGGATCCGCATCGAGATGAAGTTCGGCTCGATGTGATCGGACTTGCCTTCCTTGTTCTTGAACAGACGCAGGGGCGGCTGCTTGAACATGATGGTGACTTCGGTCAGGCGCTTGGCCATGCGCTTGCCAGCGCGGATGTAGAACGGAACACCGGCCCAGCGCCAGTTCTCGATCTCGAGCTTGAGGGCGGCGTAGGTTTCGGTCTGCGAGGTGGGGCTGACGCGCTCTTCCTGACGGTAGCCGAGGACGGCCTTGCCGTCGATGGTGGACGGGCCGTACTGGCCGCGGACGGCATGTTCGGGGGCGATGGGGGTGATGGCGCGCCAGACCTTGACCTTTTCGGCGCGCACGGCGGCGGCCTCGAAGGAGACGGGCGGCTCCATCGCGATGAAGCTGAGGACCTCCATCACGTGATTCTGGATGACGTCGCGGAGGAGGCCGGCCTGCTCGTAGAAGGGGCCACGGCCCTCGATCCCGATGGCTTCAGCCGCGGTGATCTCGATATGGTCGACGTAGTTGCGGTTCCAGACGTGCTCGAAGATGGAGTTGGCGAAGCGGAAGACCAGGATGTTCTGGACCGTCTCCTTGCCGAGGTAGTGGTCGATGCGGAAGATCTGGTCTTCGTCGAAGACCTTGTTGACTTCATCGTTGAGGGCGCGGGCGCTCAACAGGTCGTGGCCGAAGGGCTTTTCGATGATGGTGCGGACCCACTTGGCTCCGCCTTCGGGCTTGGCCATGCCGTGCTTGCCGAGGAAGCCGATGATATCGGAGAAGTACTCGGGCGCGACGGCGAGATAGAAGAGGCGGTTTCCCTTGGTCCCGAACTTCTCGTCGATGGAGGCGAGGAGGGTCTTGAGGGAGTCGTATCCGTTGGGATCGTCGAAGTTCATCGTGTGGTACTGGACCTTTTCGATGAACGGGGCGAGCCTGGGATCGTCCTTCTCGACGCCGCCGCCGGCGATGACGCCGTCCTGCATATCGGGGGCGAAGGTCTTGGTGAGATCCCGCCGGGCCACGCCGACGACGGCAATCTCGGAGGGCAGGAGATTGCCCTGGACGAGGTGATAGAGCGCGGGCAGGAGCTTGCGCTTGGTGAGGTCGCCGGAGGCTCCGAAGATGATGACGATGCAGGGATCGGGCTTGCGCTCAGGCGCTGCCGGGGGCGGCGGTGTGACGACTTCGGTGGGTGACATAGACAGGTTCCTCGAGCGTTGCAAGGTTTGGAGATCTGGTCGATCGGGTACGGCCCGACGGTTCGTGAGTGAGCCTGATTGCTGATGCTCCTGAGATCTTGGCATCAGACCGTGAATCCCAGGAGCAAGGACGGACAACTACAACTACAAAAGAAAACGCAGATCCCCTTCGGGAATGACAGCCAAAAGGAATGACAGCTAAAAGGACACGGCAAAGGCGGCCTGCATGGCAAAGCAACGACGCAGAGGTCAGGAGGTCTTGACCGCGTGACCGCCGAACTCGTTACGCATGACGGCGAGCATCCGATCCGTGAAGTTGTTCTCTTCGCGGGAACGGAGGCGGCGCAGAAGGCTCTCGGTGATGACGGGAGCGGAGACGTTGAGGTCGATGGCTTCGAAGACGGTCCAGCGACCTTCGCCGGAGTCCGAGACGTAAGCTTCGAGGCCGTCGAGGTTAGGGTTCTTGCGCAGGGCGTCGGTGGTCAGGTCGAGCAGCCAGGAACGGACGACGGAGCCCTTCTGCCAGACCTCGGCGATCTGGGTCAGGTCGAGACCAAGGGCCGTCTTGGCCCGGAGGATCGAGAAACCCTCGGCGTAGGCCTGCATGAGGCCGTACTCGATGCCGTTGTGGACCATCTTGGTGAAGTGTCCGGCACCGGATGGACCGACGCGGCCCCAACCCTCTTCGGCTCCGGGGGCGAGTGTGGCAAAGATGGGGCGAAGGTGCTCGACGACCGCTTCGTCGCCGCCGATCATCATGGAGTAGCCCTCGGTGATGCCCCAGATTCCGCCGGAGGTTCCGACGTCGAGGAACTCGAAGCCCTCGGTCTTGAGCGCGTCATGACGTCGCTGGGAGTCCTTGTAGTTCGAGTTTCCGCCGTCGATGAAGGTGTCGCCCTTCTGCATGAGGGGCTTGAGCTTGGCGATGGTCTGGTCGACGGGATCGCCCGATGGGACCATGATCCAGATGGCGCGTGGGGCGGCGAGGCTCTTGACGAGATCCTCGAGGCTTTCTACACCGATGGAACCGGTTGCAGTGAGCTTGGCCACGGCGTCTTTGGAGAAGTCAAAGCCGACCACCTTGTGGCCAGCCCGGCGGAGACGCTCCGCCATGTTTCCACCCATCTTGCCTAGACCGATGATTCCAAGTTCCATTTGGTGCCGTCCTTTTTACGCGGAGACCGCGAGTTCGTAAGAATGCCTCTTAGAGAGTAATCCCTTGGCGGGGTTCGGCAAGGGAGCGATGCGCTTTTTCCCAGGGGCCGGGTGAGTGAGCCGTCTTCGGGCTTCGGGCTTCGATAGACCGTCGAAGATTCCGTGGTACAGACGTGCCGCCGGCTTCGTCGAACCGGCGGCGGCAGGTGGGTGCATTATCGGTGAGCTCCAACGGGTGCGGGAAAGTCCGCGCCGAGGGTTATCTCTTCCCACGTGGAGATCTCCGCCTCGACCGCCTTGATCTTGGCGCGGTAGCGGTCGAGGGCGAGTTTGCCGAGGAGGAGATGACGTGGTGGCTGAGGCGAACTGGCGGCGGCCACCATGGCTTCGACTGCCTTTTGCGGGTCACCGGCCTGCTTGCCCGACTGTGACTGGAAGTACTCGCGGGTCTTGCCGGCGGTCTGCGCGTAGTCGGGGATCTGGGCCTTGGCTTCGACGCCGGAGCGTCCGAGGAACTCGGTGCGGAAGGGGCCGGGTTCGACGATGGTGACGTAGATGCCCAGGGGGGCCAGCTCTTCGGCGAGGGCTTCGCTCATGCCTTCGACGGCGAACTTGGTGGCGTTGTACATGCTCCATCCGGGGAGGCCGACGAGGCCACCGATGGAGGAGAGATTGAGAATGTTTCCGGAGCGGCGGGCGCGAAACTGGGGAAGGAGGGCCTTGGTGAGGGTGATGAGACCGAAGACATTGGTGTTGAACATCGGCATGTACTCGTCTTCGGTGACCTCTTCGAAGGCTCCGGTGACGCCGTACCCGGCGTTGTTGACGAGGACGTCGATGTCGCCGAATCGGGCCATTGCATCGTCGACGGCTCGCTTGACCTCGGACGGGCTGGTGACGTCGAGGGTCAGGATCTGGAGCTGGTCTCCGTGAGCGCAGGCGAGATCGTCCAACGCGGCGGTCTTGCGGGCGGTGGCGACAACGTTCGCTCCGAGGGATAGGAGGTACTCGGTGAGGAGGCGGCCGAAGCCGGACGAGGCTCCGGTGATGAACCAGACCTTGCCCTGTTGGGCGGCCAGAACTTGCTGCGGGTTGGGGATCGTTTCGCTCATGGTAAAGAGACGCTCTGGGGCTGGGCCGCGATGCAGGTTCGAAGGTGAATTCCGGGTCAGGATTTGATCTCGCGAACGCCATCTTCACCGGCGATGAGGGCGAGAGATGCCATTTTGAGGAAAAGCCCGTGCTCGACGACCCCAACGATGGAGCGGATCTGGGCGGCGGTCTCTTCGGGGTCGAGGATCTGGCCGCAGGCGCAGTCGAGGATGAAGTTGCCCTCGTCGGTGATGCGGATGGAACCATCCTTATTGAGGCGTTGGACGGGGTCGAGGCCGATCTCGACGAGCTTGCGCTTGACCAGCGGCATGGCCATCTT
The DNA here is from genome assembly GCA_026225095.1 of bacterium. Classification (GTDB taxonomy): domain Bacteria; phylum Acidobacteriota; class Terriglobia; order Terriglobales; family Acidobacteriaceae; genus Edaphobacter. Next base: position 6,451 of record JAMFSC010000236.1, on the reverse strand, counting down.
GATAACCTCGATGGGAAGCGGGAAGCGGCCGAGGTGGGGGACGATCTTGGTGTCGTCAGCGACGACGATGAATTTCTTGGCTGCGCTGGCGACGATCTTTTCGCGCAGGAGGGCTCCGCCGCCACCCTTGATGAGCGCCAGGCCGGGGGCGATCTCGTCGGCGCCGTCAATGTAGAGGTCTAGCTCGGGGAGCTGATCGAGGGTGGTGACGTCGATGCCGAGGGACCAGCCGAGCTGCTGGCTGGACTCGGAGGAGGCGACGCAGCGGACCTTCAGGCCCGCCTGAACCCGAGCCCCGAGGGCGTGGATGAACTGCACCGAGGTGGTTCCGGTGCCGAGACCAACGGCCATGCCGTCTTCGACGAACTCTGCTGCGCGCTGGCCGACGAGCTGCTTTGCTTCATCCTGTGTCATGGGTGCCTGCGGGTCGAGATTTAGCTACAAGGGCGACGGCAAGAGAAGCGGATTCCCTACGGGGATGACAGTCAAAGGGCCAAACAGTTAATCGTGTTCCAAATCCCAATCTTCTTCCGGATCGGGTGGGACGGTGTCCTCATACGTGGGCTGGAGGACGGTTTCGCGGGGCTTTTCTGGAGTGTCAGACAGCTTGCGGACCATCTCCTTTTCGCTGGTAACCATGGTGTTTCTCCGTGGGTTGGAGGTGGGCAGGGAGGGCCTGCCCACCTGTTTGCGTTCAGGTTACTTTTTCAGTAGCTTTTTGGCGGCTTCGACGACGGCGGCTGCGGAGATTCCCAGCTTGTCCTGCACCAGAGGCGCGGGGGCGGAGGCTCCGAAGCGATCCAGGCCGATGGCGATGCCGTCGCGCCCGATGTACTTCCACCAGCCCATGGTGGCTCCGGCCTCGAGCGAGATCTTGGGAACGCCGTGGGGGAAGATGGACATCTTGTAGGCTTCGTCCTGCTCCTCGAAGAGCTTGAAGCTGGGCATGGAGACGACGGTCGCCTCGATGCCTTCGCCCTTGAGCTCGGCGGCGGCCTTCATGATCATCGCAACCTCGGACCCGGTGGCGACGAGGACGATGTCCTTGCCGGTTTCGAGGATATAGGCTCCCTTGCGGGTGCCCTCGAGGACCTTGTACTTGACCGCGTCGAGTACGGGGAGGTCCTGGCGGGAGAGCGCCATGAACGATGCCGACTTGCGTTCGAGGGCGATCTGCCAGCAGGCCGAGGTCTCGTTGGCGTCGGCGGGGCGGAAGTCGGTGAGCTGCGGGATGCAGCGCATGCTCATCAGGTGCTCGATGGGCTGGTGGGTGGGACCGTCTTCGCCGAGGCCGACGGAGTCGTGGGTGAAGATGTAGAGGGAGTGCGAGGACTGGAGAGCGCCCATGCGGAGGGCGGAGCGGCAGTAGTCGGAGAAGGTATAGAAGGTCGAGCCGAAGGGGATGATTCCTCCGTGGGCGGCCATTCCGTTGACTGCGGCCATCATGCCGAACTCGCGCACGCCGAAGAAGACGTTGCGGCCCTTGGGATCGACGTGGAAGCTGGGGGAATCCTTGAAGATGGTCTTGGTGGAGCTGGTCAGGTCGGCGGCGCCTCCGAAGAGCTCCGGGATGATCTTGGCGACGGCGTTCAGGATGACCTGGCCGGCGTTGCGCGTGGCGACCGCTTTTTCCGTCGGGAAGACGGGGATGATCTTCTCCCAGCCGTCGGCCAGCTTGGCCTCGAAGGTGCGGGTGTACTGCTCGCCGAGTTCAGGGTAGGCCTGCTTGTAGGCCTCGAACTTCTGCTGCCACGCGGCCAGCGCGGCCTTGCCCTTTTCGACGGCCTCGAGCCAGTGCTTGCCGGCCTCTTCGGGGACGTAGAAGCTCTTGTCCTCGGGGAAGCCGAGGTTCTTCTTGGTGGCCTTGGTGGCCTCCACCCCGAGGGCTTCGCCGTGGACCTTGTTGGTTCCGGCCTTAGGGCTGCCATAGCCGATGACGGTGCGGACGCGGATGAGTGATGGCTTGGTGGTCTCGGCCTTGGCGGCGAGGATGGCTTTTTCGATTCCGGCGAGGTCGTTGCCGTCGTGGACCATCTGGACGTGCCAGTCGTAGGCCTCGAAGCGCTTGGTGACGTCCTCGGTGTAGGAGAGATCGGTGGGTCCGTCGAGCGAGATGAGGTTGTCGTCGTAGAGGACGACGAGTTTGCCCAGGCCGAGGGTTCCGGCGAGCGAGGCCGACTCGTGCGAGATGCCCTCCATCAGGTCGCCATCGCCGCAGAGGACGTAGGTGTAGTGGTCGACCGGGGTGTGGTTCTCGTGGTTGTAGACGGCGGCGAGATGCTTTTCAGCGATGGCGAGGCCGACCGCCATGGCGAAGCCCTGTCCGAGGGGTCCGGTGGTCACTTCGACGCCGGGGGTCTCGCCATACTCCGGGTGGCCGGGGGTGTGGGAGCCCCACTGGCGGAACTTCGCGAGCTGTTCGATGGGAAGATCGTAGCCGGTGAGGTGAAGCACGCCATAGAGAAGGGCGGAGGCGTGGCCGTTCGAGAGCACGAAACGATCGCGATCGGACCAGAGGGGGTCCGTCGGGCTGTACTTCATGAGCTTGTGGTAAAGCAGGTAGGCGATGGGAGCGCAGCCGAGGGGGGCGCCGGGGTGGCCGGATTTGGCGGACTCGACGGCGTCGACGGCGAGAAAGCGAAGGGTGTTGATTGCAAGCTGTTCGAGTTCTGGGGTGGTGTCGCTCATTTTGCTCTATTCCTCGGTTGGTCTATCTGTCTGTCTTCGTTCTGATCTTCCTGCCCTGCTTCGGTAAGCCGACGCGAAGGTCCTACGGGCAAGTCCGATGCGCTGGCAAGTCAACTTTCATGCGCCGGAGTGGCGTGGGCGATTCCTGCTTTCGGCGCGTCACCACAGTGTACAAGGGGCCGGGAAAAAGAGTGTGCCGCGGGCGAATTTCACATTGGAGCCCGGCGACCTGGCCGTGACCTACTTCTTTGTGGCCTTCTTCCTGGCCGGTTTGGCGACCACCTGGACAGTGGCGGACCCGTCCGGAGCCAGCATCTGGGTGGGTGCGGGTGCGTCGATCTGTGCGTCCGGAGCCACGATGGCGACGTTATAGTTGCGGCCGACCCAGCGGCCCTCTTCGGGGTATTCGAGCGAGAAGGAGATCGTCCCGTTCTGTCCGGGAGAGGTGGGAATGTCGGCCTGGAAGTAGGCGTTGCCGATGGGGGTGGAGTCGAGCGACTGGACGTTGGCCCAGTTATCGACGGTCCAGACGACACGAAACTTCGAGTGATCGTCGATGCGGAGGGTCTGACCGGCGGGGACGCTGGAGAGCACGCGCGTGGTGCGGAAGATCTCGACCGCGCTCGAGAAGGTGCGGTCTTTGGCGGCCTTGGCGTAGCGCTCTTCGACGACTGAGATCGTATCGAAGATCTTGCCGTCGGCGACCGAGCGGAGGAGCTTGAGGTACTCGGCGTGGGCCCAGACGAGGGGTTGGGCGGAGCCGGCGGAGAAGCCGAGGAACATGCCTTCTTCCGGCATGTCGGCGTGGTCCCAGACCTGCTCCGGCATCATGCCGCCGATCGAGGAGAACTTTTCGTACGAGGTGATAAAGCTGGTGACATCGTGGCCCGCGGCGAGTTCGTAGTGGGCGCGTTCGCCGCCCAGCAGCGGCCAGGCGCGGCCTTGTCCCCAGCCGGCGTAGGGTCCGCCATCTTTGCGCTGGCCGTAGCCGTCGTGGTTGTAGCGGCGCCAGCAATCGCCGTTGGGCGTGGAGATCTTGAGGGTGTGATCGATGACCTTGAGGGTGTCGATGATCAGCGGGTCGTCGGCGCGGCGGATGCCGTAGCGGACGAGCTCGAGGAAGCCCCCATCGACGATCTCGCGGGCCTCGAAGTTGGACTTTTCGTCGGGGGCCCGATTGGCGATCTGGAGGGTTCCGACCGGGATGGTGTCATTATGGAAGGGTTCGCCGGGCGCGGGAGGGGTGATGCGGACGTAGTGGCGCTTGACCTCGGGGTGCAGGATTCCGTTACTGGTAGTGGTCCACTCGTCAAGATGAGATTCGATCCAGTCCGCGTATGCCTCGAAGGAGTCGGCGACGTCATTCTTGCCGTGGAAGCGGGCGAGGTCGGCGGCGCAGACGAGGCCTGCGATGACCGCGGCCAGGGTGGAGGGAGAGTAGCCTGCGTTCTCTTCCCAACGCTCCTGCTGGGTGATCGGCGCGTACTTGCACAGGAAGGCGGCGGCGGCTTCGACGAAGGGGTACACCACGAAGTTGCCAAGGCCCTCGACCTTCCACAGACGCCAGGCGAGGATGATGGGGAATGCAACCTCGTCCAGCTGGATCCCGGACCAGTAGGGGGTTCCGTCGATCCAGAAGTTCTGGGCGAAGCCGCCGTCGGCCTTCTGGGTGCAGGCGAGGTAGACGAGCGCGCGGCGTGCGGTGTCGATGCGTCCGCAGGCCAGCAGCGCGGAGGCGGACTGGACCATGTCGCGGGTCCAGACGAGGTGGTAGCCGCCGAGATCGTCGTCGGACTTGGACGCTCCCCAGGGGATGGAGGCGGAGGCGATGAAGGCTCCGGAGTAGGTCTTGTCCTCGTGGGTGAGGACGATGTCGTGGGAGACGCGCATGAGGCGTCCGCCATCGGTGGAGAAGGCGGCGAGACGGGCGGGAGAGGCGGCGCGGTGCCACTGCTCAATGAAGCGCTTGGAGTGAAGCTCGTAGGGAGTGGAGAGGGTCTGCATCAGCCCGGCGAGGGCCGAGTGGTGACCGTCTCCGAAGGCGATGGCGAGGGTGAAGTGCGAGTTGTGGGCGCAGACGATCTCGCCCATCACGGCGAGGTTTCCGTCGAGCGCCTGGCCGAACTCCCAGGTCATCTTCCTGTGCTGATGGAGATCCTGGAAGCCGTCGCTGGACCCGACGTACCCGCAGGAGGTGCGGGAGAAGCCGCAATCCGCACCCATGGCGAGTGAAACCTTATTCTTCCAGGCCAGGACGGCGCGCTGGCCTGCGATGCGGATGGAGCGGGCGGAGTTGCCCTGGCCGCCGCCGTCGAGATGAGGTGCGAGGAGGGCGTAACACTTGAGCTTCGCGAGAAACTCGGGCGAGGCCTCGATCTTGACGTTGACCAGGACGACCGGGTGGTGGGGGTCGGAGATGAACTCCTTGGTGACCTTGTACTGGCCGCCGGGAGCGGTGGCCGTGACCAGAACGGCGGGCGCGTCGGGGTCGATGTACTTGAAATCGTAGACGAAATCACGTTTCTCTTCGTGGACGAAGGTCTCTTCGTCGGTGAAGAGGAGCTCCATGTCGCGGGTCTGGGGGCGATCGATGGTGGGATAGTAGAGCTCGTTGAGCGTGCCGTGGGACATGGTGAACCAGACGCGGCTGGAGGCGGCGTAGGCGGTCGCGACGGCGTCTTTGCGGCTGGAGGTCCAGCGTGGTTCGAGGCCTGGGGCACCGAAGGCGGGGCCCTGATCGTTGAGCCAGTGGTATGCGGATTCAAGGTCGTTCATTTAGCACTCATTAGAACCCATAAACATGCTGATGCGGGAGTCAGCGGTGAGATTTGCGAAGAAAAATCATGCGCCTGCGCTATGATGCGGAGGTTGGCCGGGTGGGCGGGAAGATCCGTCCCAGGTAGCTCCGGAACAGACTTGCCTGAGTTGCATCGTCACCCGGAGAGATGGCATCGAAGAGAAGGGGACCTTGCTGAATACGCGCGCGGCAACCGATCCGGATTGCTTGAAAGCGTAGATTGAATGTAGATTTCAGGAACTTAGAGGAGAATCAAACGTGGCCTACGAACTTCCCGCCCTGCCCTATGACTACGCGGCCCTTGAGCCGTACATCGACGAAGCGACGATGAAGCTGCACCACGACAAGCACCACCAGACCTACGTCACGAACTTGAATGGCGCGGTCGAGAAACACCCCGAACTAGGCTCGAAGACTCCCGAAGAGTTGATCAAGGATCTGGCGAGCGTCCCCGACGATGTGAAGGCGGTGGTCCGCAATAGCGGCGGCGGACACGTCAACCACACCATGTTCTGGCAGATCATGAAGCCAGGCGGGGGCGGCACACCGACGGGCGAGATCGGCGAACAGATCACGGCGGACTTCGGCGACTTCGAGACGTTCAAGAAGACGTTCAACGAGACGACGGCCAAGCAGTTCGGATCTGGCTGGGGCTGGCTCGTATTCGAGGGCGGCAAGCTGAAGATCGTCACCACCGCTAACCAGGACAATCCGATTTCAACCGGACTCTATCCCATCCTCGGCAACGACGTCTGGGAGCACGCCTACTACCTGAAGTACCAGAACAAGCGGCCCGACTATCTGGCCGCGATCTTCAACGTGATCGACTGGTCCGCAGTGGCGGAGCGCTCCACGGCCGCCCGTTCGGCCCACGCCGCGGCCTGAGCGAATGTCCGCAGGGGGTGGGCCGGCGCCGGCCCACCCGCTGCCGTCATACTTGCCCGCGTGGCGACGGTCGTGTTCTTC
>JAMFSC010000235.1 GCA_026225095.1 bacterium | reverse complement strand
GCCGCGAAACCAACGCCACCTTGATCGACAACCCCCACTAAAGCAAAGTCGGCCCATGGTAGAGTGCCGTTGCCTTTTTGTCTGTCATTCACGAAGGGAATCTGCGTTTGTCTTCCTCGACACCAGCACCAAATCCACTCCAAACCAGATGGTGTGTCGGGATGAACCTCGATGCGCCACCTCCGTGACGCCCTTATCGCCGCTAAGATGTGCCGCCTCTATCTCCCGCCCCTAGCGCCACCGCCTCCTCCAACTCACCGCCATTGCCACCCCCGCGAACCCAAGCAGCCCCACCCCCACCCAAAACCGCAACCTCCCCGCTAACCGCGTGTCCAAGGTCGTCCAGACAATCCTCAGGTTCACCTTCGTCACCGCGATCCAGCCCGCCAGCCTCTCCCCCAAGCTCACCGGCGGAGCCACATATCTCCGCCTCACCCTCCCCCCCGTCCCCATCACAGCCAGCCGATTCACTTCAGGATGAGCCCCCGCCGCATCCTCCAACAGATACCCCGTCAGCCCCACCGCCGTCACCCCTTCGAACCGATTCCCCCGCCCCAGGTCGAAGATCCCGCTCATCCCGTTCTTCCCGCACCCCTCCTGGCACCCGATCGTTCCAGACCTAATCGTCGACTCCTTCGCCTTCAGCAACATCCCTACCCCCGCCGCCCCCCGGCTCTGGCAGCGAAACTCCTCCACGACCACCCTCGCCGCTTCGGTCAGGTTCAGACACATCCCCTCCACCTCCGCCGTCCAGTGGCGAACCGTCACATCCCGCATCGTATGAAACAGCGATCCCGACCCCAGGATCCCATAACTCGTCCCCCGCTCCGTCACATGGTCCATCGTCAGCGCGTGTACCGAATCCCAACGCGAATCGATCCCGATCCCACCCGTATCCCCCGCCACTCGCAGCGACGAGATCTCCACCCCATCCACCACGACCTCCGCCGCATATCCAGCCCCATCCGTCGCCGCATCCGATTTAACAATCAGGCAGTCGGAAGACGCACCCTTGCAATGAAAGTCCCGCACCGTCGTATGCGAAGACTTGATCACGAGCCCATGCGTCCCACCCTGCGTCCAGATCCAGAGCCCCTGCACTGCCGCATCGTCCTGCCCCTCGATAATCACCGAGTGCTGACTATCCATCCCATTCGTCAACACGCTCACATCCTCCAGCCGCGTCCCCTTCACCGCACCCACCGGCCCGGCATGAGATAGCACGAACCCATACCCCGGATGCCCATCAAACACATGCGCCACCACCCACGGCCCCTCATCCAGCCCCAGGTGATAAGCCTTCAACGCGACAACCCCGCACACCTCCCCCCTCAAAATCGTCCCACCCACAAGCCGCTGCGGATCCCGCTCATCGTCCACCCCCGGCCGCCCCATCCCCACAAAGCTCCGCGGCGAGTCATACAGCGACATCTTCGCCCCCGCACACGGCAGCCAGCTCGAAGGATCGAAGAATGGCGAAAGATAAGTCGCCTCCCGCAACCGGATCGTCCCCCAGACCTTCGTAGCCCGATAAGCCCCCGCCATCGCCTCCGCCGGATACCCGTCCGCCCCCACCTCCGCAAACCACTCCGGACGAGCCTCATCCAACCCCCGCACCGCCGACCCACCCGCGAAAATCCGCTGCCCCTCCCCCGCCTCCACCCGACCACTCCCAATCGTCAGCGCCCCCCCGCTGATCCCCATCTCCCCACCCTCCTCAAACCGCAGCACGATATTCGCCGGCAACCCAGCATCCCCTGCCAGCCGCAGCCCCCACCGATCCATCACTCGAACCGTGCAGATCTCCGCCCCCGCACAGGCAGAAACCACCGCATCGAGCGTCCCCCCCGCCACCACACTCCGCGACCCCTGCGCCCCGGCATCCAATCCCAAAGCCAGCAGCACCACCGCCAAAACCCCACGCCCCGCCCATTGAGTCATCCAGCAAAAAACCGGGTGCCCCACCTTCGGCACAGCTTCACCGTGCCTGGAGCATCTCTCTGGTTGCTGTGGTCTCCGGTCACTGAGGCCTTCAAGGCCGAAGGCCCGCCACATAAGAGCCCCGGGTCTGGGTGCCGGACTGCGAACCGGCTCAGGGACTCCCCGGAGGACTACATCTGCGCGATAAACGCACGATAGCAGACCACTTTCAAAATTTGTGCCCGCTGTCCAGTTTTTCCATGCAACGGCCCACATTCTGCGCACAAAAAGCCTCTGGTGAAACATTGGGAAATTTCGATCGTTGTCTGCTAACCCTTTTAGATCACCATGGATGCAGGAAATTAGCAAAAAACCGCGATTTCATACCACTTTATTAGAAGTCGAGAGCCAAGTGGTCCGACCACGCGGCTGGTAAGCAGAGAGCCGAACCAAACCTTCAGGAGAACGGCTCTAAGGTGGGCAGGAGCGCCACAACCTGCACCGGAGACTCGCAAATCTCAGGCACATTCATCGAGACGTCGATTCCACCCAGTCACCGCAACCGCGTCCCAACCGCAATCTCTTCCCCAAATGTCGCCAGCACCGGCCGCCCATTCTCCCCCTCCGAAGCCGCCAGCAACATCCCCCGCGACTCCAGCCCCCGCATCTTCCGCGGAGCCAGGTTCGCAATAATCACAATCTTCCGCCCAATGAGCTCCTCCGGCGTGTACCACTCCGCGATCCCCGAAAGAATCTGCCTCTGCTCATACCCCAGGTCCACCTCCAGCCGCAGCAGCTTATCCGCCTTCGGAATCCGCTCCGCCACGACGATCTTGGCCACCCGCAGGTCCACCTTAACGAAGTCGTCGATCGCAATCACCGGCGTATCCGGAATCGTAGACCCCGCCGCCGAGGTAGCGAAGGCCCCCGAAGCCGGAGCCTCCGTATGCGACGGAGTCCGCATCAGGTCCGGCATCGCCGCCGCTGCTCCCGCCACCTGCGCAATCGGATTCGGCTCCACCATCGCCGACGTCCGAGGAGCAGCCCCCGGATCGGTACTATCCACCGGAACCTCCGCCGGAGCAGGCCGATTCGGCTTGTACCCAGGCTGATCATGAGAGTCGAACGGATCCCCACCCTCTTTCACCGGAGGAGCCGGATGAGTCGTCGGCGAAGCAGGAGTCTCAGAGGTATCGACAGTCGGCATGACATTCACCCTTTCAGATTCAGATTCAGAAGCCCTTGTACTCGGTGGAACAACCCTCGCAGCCTCAACATCCGCCATAAACTGCGACAAAGTCTTCTCAGCCCGAGGAAAGATCGGCGATAACGTACCCAGCTTCGTCCCTGCCTTCAAGCCACCCCACTTCAAGTTCTTTAGATCTCCAGCGGAGGCGGCCGATTCTATGTTGCCAAGTCCAAGCTGAGACCAGACTTTAGCCGCCGCGTCCGGAAGGATTGGGTAGTAGAGAGCGGTGATGATCCGAATCAATTCGGCCGACGTGTACAAAATCTCCGCCAGCTTTTCTTTGTCGCCGGTCGCCGACACTTTCCACGGTGCGCGGATCGTAATGTAACGATCAGTGCTCTTAACCAAGCCATCTGCTACACCAAGTAGGAGCATGAAGGCGTAATCCTCGAAGAGGTGATCGTAGGAATTAAGGACAAGACTCAAGACATTGCGAATGTCATGCGTGCCCGGCTCAAATGTTTCGATCTCCTCGTCGGATTCGTCTTCTTGAGGATAGGACTCATTGATTGTCTCGACGATCGTGGGACCCTCAAGAGGCTGAGGAACCACCCCATCGAAATACTTCTGGATCATCGACAGCGTCCGACTCACCAGGTTCCCATACCCATTCGCCAGGTCCGCGTTATATCGCGTGACCATCGCGTCGAACGTAAAGCTCCCATCCTGCCCAAACGGAATCTCCCGCAGCAGAAAGTACCGCAGCACGTCCGCCGCAAACAGATCCTGCTCCTTCTTCGTCGAATCCGGAAACTGCTTTCTGTAAACCTCTTCCCCAAACGCATCGAGAATCGTCTCGATCCGCACCACGTTCCCCTTCGACTTCGACATCTTCGAGTCGTGAAACAGCAGCCACCCATTCGCCGCAATCTTCCTAGGCAGCGGCAGCCCCGCTGCCATCAGAAACGCAGGCCAGTAAACACAATGAAACCGGGCAATCTCCTTACCGATCAGGTGCAGATCCGCCGGCCAGTACCGCTCGAACCTTGCCACATCCTCCGGAGCACCCGACCCATACCCGACGGCAGTCATGTAGTTTGTCAGCGCATCCAGCCAAACATAGATCACATGCTCCGGATGCCCCGGAACCGGAATCCCCCAAGTAATACTCGTTCGCGAGATCGAAAGATCCTTCAGCCCCCCGCGCACAAACGAAAGCACCTCGTTCCGCAGCGTAGCCGGCTCAATCACCATCTCATTCGTTTCGATCAGCCGTTCAATCCGATCCTGGAACTTCGAAAGCGCAAAGTAATAATTCGACTCCGAGATCGTCTCCGTCACATTTCCGCAGTCCGGACAAACCACCCCCGGAGGCCCATCCACATAGGCCTCATCCGTAATGCAATACTGCCCCGTATACGTGTCCAGGTAGATATACCCGTTCTCCCGCAACACCGTAAACAGCTTCTGGACCCCACGTTTGTGCCGAGTCTCCGTCGTCCGGATAAAGTCGTCGTACGTCAGCCCCATCCGCAGCCACGGCTCGCGAAACGTCTCCGACACCTGGTCCGTAAACTCCTGCGGTGCGATCCCCGCCGCCGCCGCCGACCGCTCAATCTTCTGCCCGTGCTCATCGGTCCCGGTCAGAAAGAACGTGTCGTCCCCCATCAACCGATGCCGCCGAGCCAGCACATCCGCCACAATCGTCGTATAGGCATGACCAATATGCGGCCGCGCATTGACGTAGTAGATCGGAGTCGTCAGGTAAAACTTCGTCGCAACGCCTGAATCAGGGAGCGAGTCGGGAAGGGAATCGGAGCTGGTATCGAGATGAGTAAGTTCAGCCATGGGAAGACTTCAGTTTAGCAGGCGAACAAACACGATCCGACCCTGGTGAATTGACTTCGGCACATGGCCTCGCCCCTTTTGGTCGTCGCCCGCCGGTTGTCATCCCCGAAGGGGATACGCGCCCGCCCTTCCGAGCACAGGCACCACACTCGCTGAAGTTCACCCGTTTCGCAGCTACAAATCCAGAAGGAAGTCGGTCAAAACCCAGATAAAGAACCACAAACACCCAAAAAGAGCCACAAAAGCCGAAAATCGCAGGTAAATGCCTGAATTCATGATTTCACCCCGAAATTGGTCTAACCAATGGCCCGCAGCCCAACAGTCTAGTCCTAATTCGCCGCCACCGAATCCACCACAACCGTCTCATGCATCGCGGCCTGCACTGCTGCCGTCCGCGCATCTTCATCGGCCTGCGCCGTGCGCGCCATCTTCAAATGCTGCTCCATCGCCTGCCGGGCCTGCCCCGGATTCTTCGAACGAATCGCCCGGAAGATCTCCCGATGCATCTCCGCCGACTCTTTCAGATCATGTGCATGCTCCACCGTAACCTGCCTGGAATCATACATATTCGCCGTAATCGTCTCCATCAGCGCGGCCAGGATCGGGTTCTGAGCTGCCCGCGCAATCGTCCGATGAAACCGCACATCGTGGATCAGGTACTCATGCGGATCGTCCAGCGACGCATACATCTCCGCAACCTCTTCGGCCAGCTCCGCAATATGCTCATCCGTCGCCCGCTCCGCCGCCAGGCAGGCCACGTTCGATTCCAGAACGAGCCGCGCCTCGAACATCTGCGAAGGCTGAAACCCATGTAAAGCCCCTAGAATGTTCAGCGAACTCGAATCCAGCGCCGGCGGCCCCGAAGACACAAACGTTCCCGCCCCGTGCCGCGATTTCAATACTCCCATCGCCGAGAGGAACCCAATTCCGGCCCGCAGCGACGACCGCGAGATCTTCAACTCGCGCGCCAACTCGCGCTCTGGTGGAAGCCGGTCCCCGGGCTTCAACTGGCCGGATGAGATCAGTCCACGAACATGTTCGACAACCTGAAGGGTAAGCTGGCTATGTGTAGCGGGCTCGTCATGATGCTCTCTTCTCACGGGTTACGACTCCTGACTCGCCGTCGGACCGGCCTCGGTAGACACCGTCCGGCGCTGTCTCGTTGGTGACTGGAAAAGGACGCGGATGCGAGTGACACAAAGCGTACCACGCCCACTGAATCTATGGCGACGAACTTTTGCGCCCACAGTAAACTCCCGTTTGCGGCCATCGTGAGCACCCAGCGAAGCGGTATATCTATAAGCCTCGAAGTGACGGCCCCACGCGCAGTGGGGCCGTCCGGAAGGACCCGCACCTAAGCCGTTCGCGCCACCGGAGCCCCCAAACGCGGCACCAGCAAATGAAAGATCAGCAGCGAAGTCACATAGGCCCCCGCCGCAATCGAAAAGATCAGCATCGGATGCAGCGAAAGGTTATGCTTCACCAGCCACGTAAAGCTCGCCCCGCCCGCGGCTCCAATCGCCCCCCCCAGCCCAACCACCGTCGAGACAGCGGTTGAAGGAAACATATCCGTCGGCGTAGAAAACAGGTTCGCAGACCACCCCTGATGAGCCGCCGCCGCCAGCGCAAACAGGCACACCGCCGGCCACGCGCTGTTCGGAGAGATCGTGTGCATGTAGGGTACCAGTACAATCGGCAGGACGCACACCGCGCAGGTAAACATTGCGATCTTACGCCCCATGTTCACCGAGTATCCCCGCTTCATCAGGAACCCCGAAAGCCCCCCACCTGCAATCGAACCCACGCTCGCGACCGCATAAACAGTGACGATGAACCAGTAAGCCTGCTTCAGATTCAGCCCATAGTTCCGGTTCAGAAACTCCGGCAGGTAGAACAGGTAAAACCACCAGATCGGATCCGTCAGACCCTTAGCAAGCCCGAAAGCCCACAGCCCCCGCGTCTTCGCCAACTCTCCAAACAAGGCAAAGAAGCCCTTGTTTGCCCGCGCTGCCACGACCGGCTCGAGATTCGCCTGCGTCTGCGAGGCCCCGCGCCGCAGCTTGTTATAAGGAAACAGCAGCCACACCACAAGCCAGCAGAGCCCCATTGAACCCGTCGTCAGGAACGCCGCCTGCCATCCCCATCGGTACGTCACAAACGCCACCAGCGCCGGCGCGATAAACGCCGAAGCATTCGATCCCGAGTTGAAGATTCCCGTCGCAAACGCCCGCTCATCAGCCGGAAACCACTCCGTCGTCGCCTTGATGGCAGCCGGGAAGTTCCCGCATTCCCCAATTCCCAGCAGCGCCCGGGCCACGCAAAACCCTAGAACCGACCGCACCACAGAGTGCCCCATCGACGCCAGCGCCCAGATCCCGATTGCCAGCGCATACCCCAGCTTCGTCCCCAGCTTGTCGATAATCCGCCCAGCCGTCAGCAGTCCCACGCCATACGCGACCTGGAAGCAGATCAGGATATTGCCAAAGTTGTTGTCGAAGACCGGCTGATGATGCGCATCCGCGAGGCTATCCCACCCCATGAAGGGAAGTGCATGCAACTGCGGTTCGATCAGCGACAGCACGGAGCGGTCCATATAGTTGATCGTCGTCGCCGCAAACAGCAGCGCACAGACGAACCAGCGTGTGCTGGGCTTCTCCGGGGCGTACGAGCTAAAGGACTGTTCCCGGAGGGGAATCGTGTTGCTGGACATGGCTTTTGCTCCGCTTGCACAATCTTCGAACGCCGACCCAAGAAGGCGTTCGCATGAGCATAGCTGTTCCACAGGTACATGTGTCAAGGAATGGTTCAACAATGGTTATACCAATTCTCATTTGTGGCAGAATGACCCGTGCGGCAGCCACCAACGCCGGAGGACCCGAATGAAGTTGTTGATTTCAGTTATTGCGTCTCTGCTCGCGACCCTTGCGTCTGGCCAGAGCCGCACCCGCCTGTCCGGTCCGATCCCTACCTTTACCGTGGGCGTTCCGCAGCCGGACTCCCAGATCGTGCCCCCGCCGCTCCCGGCGAAGAGGACCAGGCGGCACTCTGCGAAGGGTGATCCACTCGCCGGCGAGAAGCTCATCGCCGACTTCGGCTCCGTCCAGGATGCCGTCAACGCCGCCCCCGAGGCCGGAGCGATCATCCGGATCCGTCCCGGCGTCTACCGTGAGGTCGTCCACATCGACAAACCCGGGATCCAGCTCCGGGGTGAAGGCAACGACCCCGCAAAGGTGGTCCTCGTCTATTCGAACGGGGCCTCCAATACCTGCGGAACCTTCTGCTCCGCAACCCTCTTCGTCACCGGCGACGACTTCTACGCCGAAGGTCTGACCATTGCCAACGACTGGGGCAAAACCGGACGTCCCCGCACCCAGGCCGTAGCCCTCGAGATCACAGGCGACCGTGCCGTCCTCCGAAACATCAGGCTCCTCGGCGAACAGGACACTCTGATGGCCGGATCGAAGAAGTGCGCCGCCGGATCCACCTGCGCATCCTCCCGCCAATACTTCGAAGCCTGCTACATCGAGGGCGAGGTCGACTTCATCTTCGGCAACGCCAAGGCGGTCTTCGAGAACTGCGAACTCCGCAGCCTCGCCCACACCGCCGGCGGATACATCACCGCCCAGAGCCGCCAAACCGGCGAGGATTCAGGCTATGTCTTCGATCACTGCCGACTCACGGCAAATGAAGGGTCAGGGAAGGTCTACCTGGGCCGCCCATGGCGTGACGAAGCCACCGTCATCTACCTCCAAACCGAGATGGGACCGCATATCCAGCCGGAAGGCTGGGCCGAGTGGGGAAGGGTTGGCTCGCCAAGTGGTCCGACCGACCGGCTGAGGACCGCCACGTACGCGGAGTTCGAATCCTCCGGTCCCGGAGCTAACCCAAACAAAAGAGAGGGTTTTTCAAAACAGCTCACCTCGCTGGAAGCAAAAAAGTATGTCCCCGAAATCTTCCTTAAGGGCAGAGACGGCTGGGATCCAGAAAAAGTGAAATAAGAAGCCAGAACCCATTGCACGATCGACCAGAGGTAGCGCGTCGACACAAGATCACTACCTGCCCAGTGGAAACCTAAAGCTCCAGGCGGGAGTCGTCCACGGCGAGCCGCACATTTCCGTCCGACTTGGTAAGACGTCGCACCGCCTCCATCTTGTCCACCTTCGCCTTCAGCATTACCACGGCGATGGGAATCGATTTGCCGGCAGACTTGATCGTACGAATCGCGGTGTCCCGGTCCACATTGCACAAGGTCATCAGAACCCGAATGCCGCGTTCCACGAGCTTGGCGTTCTTCATGTGCACGTTGACCATCAGGTTGTCGTACACGTACCCCAGCCGAGTCATCGCACCGGTCGTGATCATATTAAGAATCATCTTCTGGGCTGTCGCCGACTTCATCCGAGTCGATCCCGAGACAACCTCCGGCCCTACGTCCGCAATGATGCAGATATCGGCCACATCCGCAATCGGCGTGTCGTGATTGCAGGTAATCACAGCCGTCTTCGCTCCCCTCGCCCGGGCATATTCAACTGCACCAATCACATAGGGCGTGCGTCCGCTCGCAGAGATGCCAATCACGATATCTTTTCGAGTAGGCCGCCGCCGAGCGATATCACGCTGGCCGATCTCCGGCGAATCCTCGTTCACATCCGAGGCGGAGGCGAGAGCTTTGGGGCCTCCGGCCATGATGTACTGAACCTGCGAGGGCGATGTCGAATAGGAAGGTGGGCACTCGGAGGCATCGAGGGATGCGATACGCCCGCTCGAGCCTGCTCCGACGTAGATCAGGCGGCCACCGTCCCGGAGGGAGCGTGCCACGGTGTCGATCGCAATCGCGATCTCTGGAAGAGCCTTCCGGACCGCCGCAGCGACCTTCGCATCCTCATGGTTGATGATGCGTGCGATCTCGAGTGCCGACTTGGTGTCGAACCCCTCCGATGCAGCATTCGAGGTCTCCGTTGTGATCGTGGGAAAATCCTTCACCGTTCGCGCACCGGGCTTCTCCGAAGGTACCTGCTCGAGCATGGTCATTGACGCCATTTGTTTTCCAATCCTAGCCTGATTCTAGTCCAACAACAGTAAGATGCACGAATAAAGCAAGCGTCCATCTCATTGGCTTCATTTGTATTTAAGAAAAGATTCTCATAGGCGTCAAGGAAGAAATTAGACATGAAAGAACCGATGAACACCTCTGTTGGGAAGAAGAAATCCTCACCTTGCAGTCTCGAACGGGGCCGATTTCTGCGGACGCCGACTTTGGGATTCGCTTTGCTTGGTCTGGTTTGCAACGTTTTACTTCCGGCACAAGGCCAGAAGCAGGGGGAGATCAACCACAGCGCGGACGATGACGCGCTACGAGCAAAGGTAACGCCCCTGATTAGAGCACATCATGGCAAGGTCGCACTGTTTGCGAAGCAATTTAGTTCGGGCAAAACCTTGGACATCGACGCGGACATCCCAGTGCAGACCGCGTCGGTGATCAAGCTTACGATCCTTTACGAGGCGATGCAGCAGGTTCGAGCCGGCAAAGCGAGTTGGGATGACAAGATCACTCTGTCTTCCGGCGACGCAGTGAGCGGTTCGGGGATACTCCTGTTCTTCGACACCCCCGTCACGCTGACGCTCAAGGACGTTCTGACCATGATGATCGTCATGAGCGACAATACCGCCACCAATCTTGCGATCGAGAGGCTCGGCATCGACGCTGTGAACGCTCGCATCGGCTGGATGGGGTTGCGGGACACCCACCTCTATAAACGCATTGGAAAGCCCGCGACGGGGCCGATGCCGGCGGATCAGCCGAAGTTCGGGCTCGGGAAGACGACGCCACGGGAGATGGCGAGCGTGATGGAGCGGATTGGACGATGCCAACTTGCCGGCCCCGGCGAGCCGGCCCGACCACGCGATCAGGAGATCTGCGCCGTCGCGATGAAGATGTTACGCAACCAGTTTTACCGTGAAACAATTCCGCGCTATCTTGAGAAACTGGACGCAACCGAGACGGGGTCGGGAATAGCCAGCAAGACCGGGAGTTTGAACGCGGTGCGGGCCGACGTGGCCATCGTGGCGGGGAAGACAGGGCCGATGATCCTTTCTATCTTTACCTACGACAACGCGGATCATGGCTGGACAGTGGATAATGAGGGCGAGGTGACGATTGCACGCATCGCTCGGCAGATCGTCGAGGCATGGTCGCCCGATGGAATCGACGGAAAGGTGCTTGTACCCGGTCTGGGGCTCTCCCAGGCTTCGGAGGGTGCGCCCAACTTGATTCCATCGTCGTCTAAATGAAAGAGAACAAGCGGGGATCAGGCTGACGTGACAGACGGACGCGAACCAACGGAATCGACGACGGAAACAGGAAGCGGTCAAGGGCCCGAATGTCTTTTGCAGCCATCGAAGAGTAGCGTTCAGACGTGGCTGCGCGACCTCGCCGTGTCGGTCATCGTGTCGGCCTTTATCATCATCTTCCTCTACCAGCCGGTCCGGGTGGAGGGAACCAGCATGCTCCCGGTCCTCGAAGATCAGGACCGCCTTTTTATCAACAAGATGGCCTACAGGGTCGGCGAGATTCGCCACGGAGACGTCGTGGTCTTCCTCTATCCGCACGACCACGCCAAGAGTTATATCAAGCGGGTGATCGCACTTCCCGGCGAAGAAGTGCGCATCGATCATGGCAGGGTGTACGTGAACGGCAGGATGATTCGCGAGAAGTACGTGCCGCCCGTGTTCGCCGACGACCGTTCTCAGCCGGAGATGCGAGTCCCTGAAGGAGAATACTTCGTGATGGGAGACCACCGGTCGATCTCGAGTGACAGCCGCGACTTCGGGCCGGTCGATCGCAACCTGATCTACGGCAAAGCGGCGTTTGTCTATTGGCCGATGGACCAGGTGGGCGTCGTCCGTTAGAGCCGTTCTCTCTGAAGGTGTGCTCTTGTTAGCCGCCCATTTGGTTGGACCACTTGGGTTTCATCATCTAATAAATTTGCGAGTTTCCTGCATCCGTGGTGTTCTAAAAGGGTTAGCGGGCGACGATCGAAATTTCCCAATGTTTCACCAGAAGCTTTTTTGTGCGCCGAATGTGGGCCGTTGCATGGAAAAACCGGACAGCGGGCGCTGATTCGAAAGTGGCCTGCTAGGGTGCGTTTATCGCGCGCAGAGATGCGCTAGCCGTTCGCGAGGCGCTTGCGGCCACGGTGCGCTACTCCAGCGAGTACGCGTACTGAATGATCTTTGCAAAGGAGTGAGGATCGAGTGACGCTCCGCCTACCAGCGCTCCGTCGATGTCGGGTTCGGCCATCAGGGACGCGATGTTATCGGCCTTCACAGAACCTCCGTAGATGACGCGGGTGTTCTCGCCGGCCTCGTCTCCCAGACGGGCCGCGACCTCATGTCGAATGATCGTGTGGGCCTCTGAGATCTGCTTCGGAGAGGCGCTGCTTCCAGTACCGATGGCCCAGACTGGCTCATAGGCGATCGTGATTGGAGAATTGGGGCTTGGAGTGACGCCGTTCAGAGCACAGGCGAGCTGCCAGCGAAGCACTGCCTCCGTAAGACCCGACTGGCGCTTTTCGAGCGACTCTCCGACGCATACGATCGGAACCAGGCCATGCGCGATCGCTGCCTTCAGCTTCCAGTTCACCATATCGTCCGTCTCGTTCGCATAGATGCGCCGCTCGGAGTGTCCGAGCAAGATGTGATCGCAGCCGATCGAAGCCAGCATGGTTGGAGAGGTCTGACCGGTGTACGGCCCCTCATTGAGCCAGTGCATCGTCTGCGCGCCTACATCGACCCGTGTGTCCTGGCAGGCCTCGATGACATACGCGAGCGATGACATGGTTGGGAAGATGGCGATATCGTCACGCGTGTGGTGCTTGACGAGGGGAAGAAAGTCGCGCAGAAAGGCGAGCGACTCGGTGGGTGTCTTGTACATCTTCCAGTTGGCGGCGATCAGTGGCTTGCGCATGGACTCCCTGGTCGTAGGTTACGGATTGAATCTGGAGAGTACGGTGTGGCGAGCGGGCTGGCAAGAGGTAGAAGCGACAAGGAAACTACTTCTCGGTGAGCGCGGCGATGCCGGGGAGGGTTTTTCCTTCGAGAAACTCAAGGGAGGCTCCTCCTCCGGTAGAGATATGGGTGATACGATCGGCCAATCCGGACTTCCGGATAGCCGAGACGGAGTCTCCGCCGCCCACGATGCTGGTCGCGTCGCGGTTGGCGGCGACTGCCTCGGCGATGGCATTGGTCCCGGTGGCGAAAGGCGCCAGCTCAAAGACGCCCATCGGTCCATTCCAGAGGATAGTCTCGGCACGGACGATCTCGGTGGAAAAGAGCTCAACGGTATCCGGTCCGATATCGAGGGCCATCCGATCCGGGGGAAAGTCCTCGGATCCGGAGAAGACCTGCGTGTGCGCGTCGGCGGCGAACTTGTCGGCGAGCACATGATCGACGGGAAGGAGAAACTTGACGCCCCGCTCCTCCGCCTTGGCGAGGGCAGCGCGGGCTACATCCTGCTTGTCTGGTTCGGCCAGGGACTTGCCGGTGGTCTGCCCTTGGGCGTTGAGAAAGGTGTAAGCCATCGCCCCACCGATCAGAATGGCGTCCGCCTTATCCAGGAGCGCGTTGATGATCTCGATCTTGTCTGACACCTTGGAGCCGCCGATGATGGCAACAAAGGGTTTATCGGGCTGCGCGAGGACCTTGCCAAGGAAGTTCATCTCTTTTTCGAGGAGGAGACCCATCGCGGACTTCGGGACAAAGTGCGTGATTCCCTCGGTCGAGGCGTGCGCGCGATGGGCAGTGCCAAACGCATCATTGACGAAGATGTCACAGAGGCTGGCGAGCTTTCTGGCGAAAACCGGATCGTTTGCCTCTTCGCCTGGGTGAAACCGGAGGTTTTCCAGCAGGAGCGTTTGCCCGGATTCGAGCTGATTTGCCATCTCCCGAGCAACATCGCCGATGCAGTCCGGAGAAAATGCGACGTTTTCGCCGTCATCGATCCGCTGATCCAGCAGGGTGCGGAGGTGGTCCACGATGGGCCGAAGACTCATCGCAGCAACCGGTTTGCCCTTGGGGCGGCCAAGATGCGAGCAGAGAATTACCTTGGCCTTATGGCGCAGGGCGTACTCGATCGTAGGCAGCGTCTCGACGATGCGGGTGTCGTCGAGGATCGTTCCATCCTTGATGGGCACATTGAAGTCGACGCGAATGAGGACGCGCTTGTGGGCGAGGTCGAGGTCTCGGAGCGATAGCTTGGGCATGTCAGATACGAGAATAACCTACGAGGATGAGCATGGTGCGCCGCTATGGCTTACCGACAGGCTCCGGGATATAGGCTTCCGCTTCGATTTCGACCTGCCACTTTGGGTCGAGCAGGCCGGCGACGACAACCATGGTGGCTGCCGGGCGGATGATCGAGAAGAACTTCCCATGAATCCGGGCCACGGCTTCCCAGTCGGCGGATGGGGTGAGATAGATCCTGGTACGGCAGACCTGCTCGATGGAGCTTCCCGCATCCTTAAGCGCCCTTGCGATCAACGTGAGGCACTGATCAGTCTGACCGGCCGAATCCTCGTCCTCAGAGCCGACGGGACCTGTTCCGGAGACGTGGACGTGCTGGCCGATGCGGACGGCTCGGGAGAAGCCGATCACGGGCTCGTAGGGGCTGGTGCCAGAGATGTTGGTGCGGGTCATTGTGGGTTGGATGCGACCGGATGCGCGTTGGGTGCGGGATCGATGTGGGATCGCTGCCACGCCTTCGCGTACTTCCAACTCGTGTAGGTGGCCTGGTAGAGATGGAGGAGAAGACCTTCGCGTCCATCGAGGAAGCCGAGGCGGACGATGTAGTTCCACAGGAAAGTCAACTGAGGGACGACCAGAACGGCGAAGAGGAAGGTGATGGGGTTGCGGCTGGTGCGGCCGGCCTGGACGAGAAGCTGGGCTCCCAGCGTGCTGTATCGGTCCATGTGCTCGATGTAGTCTTCGAGCGTGGGGTACGCGTGGTGAATGAGGTCGAAGTCGAGGGTAGACGCTGCGCCGTCGAAGACGATGGTCTCGTGGACGAGGCGGTCCTGAAACTTTGGAGTCTGGCGAAAGCCGGCGACATTGCGGCGGAAGAGGCGAAGCTTGGGGTCTGGATAGAAGCCGCCGTGACGGACCCAGCGACCCAGGAACAGGTTGCGACGCTTGAGATAGAAGGCGTCGACCGTTGGATTGCTTGGGATGATCGTGCGGATCTGACGCTGGAGTTCGGGGGAGAGTTCTTCGTCAGCGTCGAGTGACAGGATCCAGTCGCCGGTGCAGAGGGCGATGGCGGCGTTCTTCTGTCGGGCAAAGCCCAGCCACGGCTGGTGGATGACGGTGGCGTTGAACTGATGCGCGATCTCGACCGTCCGGTCGGTCGAGCCGGAGTCGAGCACGACGATCTGATCGGCGAACTGAACGCTGGCCAGGGTTCGCGGGAGATTTCGCTCCTCGTTGAGGGTGATGACGGCGACAGAAATAGTGGGACGCATCGTGAGCTGGCTTCCTGGCCTTCGGATAGGGTTGGCTTGGAGGGTCAGGGGAGAACGACGGTGGGGTCCTGTAAATGTTCACGGAGGAGACGTTGGGTGAGGAGCTTGAGGGCTTCTCCCGTCTTCGGGAGGACGAAGGCCTGAGCTGTCTCATCATAGTCGAGCTTGTAGCTTGTGGCCTGGGCCGAGATCCAGATCTGGCGGATGGGTGTGTTTGGCGTGACGACGAACTTGGGCGACTCGTTCTCGAAGATGATATTCATGACGCCGTTGTTGTCTTCGAATTCGAAGGCTCCCGAGGCGTCTCCGGAGGTGATGAGGGACTGCTTGAGTGATTCGAGGGCGCGGTCGGACTCTCGGCGGAAGGTTGATTCGTCGATCATCGGTCTAGTTTAGCGCGACCGGATGAATGCGCTCGCGACCTGAAAGGAATTGGCATAAGGCCTGCCGCCGGAGGGCTCTTCTCCGTCATCTGGTCTCGGACTAGCGGACGAGGTGCCCCATCTTTTCCTGCTTGGTCAGGAGGTAGTGGGCGTTGGTGGGGGCGGAGGGGACGGCGGCGGAGATTCGTTCGACGACGCGGATTCCTACGGCTTCGAGGGCTTCGACCTTCTCGGGGTTGTTGGTGATGAGGCGGACAGCGGAGAGTCCGAGGGATTTCAAGATCTCGGCGGGGAGTTCGAAGTGGCGGCAGTCGGCGGCGTAGCCGAGTTCGAGGTTAGCTTCGATGGTGTCGCGGCCCTGGTCCTGGAGCTCGTAGGCGCGGAGCTTGGCCATGAGTCCGATGCCTCGGCCCTCCTGCTGCTCGTAGAGGAGGATGCCGGTTCCCTCGGAGGCGATGAGGTCGAGGGCGAGGTGGAGCTGCTGCTGGCAGTCGCAGCGGAGGGAGTGGAAGACGTCTCCGGTGAGGCACTGGGAGTGGATGCGCACGATGGGGGGGGCGGCGAGGATGTCTCCCATGACGAGGGCCACGGCGGACTCGATACGGGTGGCGGGGGCGGGGAGATTGTCGTTGCAGGGGAGGGGATTCTGGACGACTCCCTCGTAGCCGAGGATGCGGAAGTGTCCCCAGGCGGTGGGGAAGTCGGCATCGGCTTGTTTGGTGACGGCGAGGAAGGGCATCTGTACATTATAGATTCCGCTGGGGGTGGGGAGGATTCATACGGGGCCGCGTGGGCGGGATAGAGTAATGGTGTGCAGGAAGATCCCAAACTGATTCTGGTGACGCTGCTGGTGGAGTTGGGGGTGGCGGCTGCCTTCTCGACGTCGCTGGCGCGGTCGAAGGTGTTCAAGAACCTGATACTGGCTCCTTCGCGGAGCTTCCGCGACTCGCTGAAGCTGGTGGCGATGATCTGCGGGCCTTTGACGCTGGGGGTTTGGATTCGGGTGATCGTTCCGAACTTTCTGGCGGCGGATATCTCGTATGAGGCGACGATTCTGCTTGGGGTTTTGCTGGGGCCGGGGGCGGCGATGGTGGGGGGAGCGATGCTGGCGCTGCCGGCGGTGCTGCACCAGGAGTATCTGGCGCTTCCGGTGAATTTGCTGATTGCGGTGCTTTTTGGGGCTGCGGGGAAGTTTGCCAAGATGGAGGAGATATGGTCGTTCTCGCCGATGATCGACCTGAGTATCTACCGGTGGGTGACGCGGAATCTGCGGAGGCCGCATCTGGATCGGCAGATCCTGTTCCTGGTGATGATTACGGCGGTTCAGTTTGCGACCAGTATGCTGGGGCGGTTTTATCCGCGGCGGTTCTTTGAGCTGAACTCGGGGTCGTGGCTGGTGGAACTGGCGATCTGTGCGGCGGCTCCGGTGGTGGTGGGGATTCCGCTGAAGATCTGGAATGCGATCCGGATTGAGCGGAAGCTGGAGGAGCAGGCTCGCCTTCTCCTGGAGGCCAGGCTGGATGCGCTGACGCGGCAGATCAATCCACATTTTCTGTTCAACACGCTGAACAGTATTACCTCGCTGGTGCGGCTGAAGCCGGAGTTGGCGCGGGAGATGATCGTCAAGCTGGCGAATATTCTGCGGGTGCTGCTGAAGGATCGGGAGGCGTTTGTGCCTTTCTCGGAGGAGATGGCGTTTACGGACGACTACCTGGATATCGAGGTGGTGCGGTTTGGAGAGAAGCTGCGGGTGGTGAAGGAGATTGCGGAGGAGACGCTGCATGTGGTGGTTCCGAGCATGTTGCTGCAGCCGCTGATCGAGAACAGCATCAAGCATGGGCTGGAGCCGCGGATCGGGGGGGGTACGGTGACGTTGCGGAGCAGGCTTGCGGGGGGGAGGCTGGTGCTGGAGGTGGAGGACGACGGGGTGGGGATGGCTCCGGAGCGGGAGAGCCGGATGGCGGGGAGCGGGCTGGTGAGGCCGGGGACGGGGATCGGGATGCGGAACGTGCGGGAACGGATGATGGTGTTGTATGGGGCGGAGGCGGAGGTGGAGATGGTGAGCCGGCCGGGGCGGGGGACGATGGTGCGGCTGGTGATGCCGATTCTGGAGGCGGGGGCGGCGGTGTGGGGGGTGGAGCGGGTGGGGTGAGTACACCCGCTGGGAGGATTAGGACTTGGCTGGGATCTGCTCGGCTGGTAGTTGGTCCTGGGCGGCCTTGCGGGAGTGCTCGAAGGCCTGGGTGGAGTGTTCGTGGGCCTGCCTGGAGAGCTCGTGGGCGGTGAGGTGATCGTTCTGGGTGTGGGAGGTGGCGGCCTTCTGATGGGCATGGGCGGCGAGGTTGTGGAGCTCTGCAGCGCGGTCGTGCATGGATTGGGGCATGGTCGTACTCCTTCTACAGGTTGGATGCGGGTGGGGGGCTAGCGGCCCATCCAGCCGCCGTCTACAGTGAGGATGGTTCCGGTGACATAGTCGGAGGCGGGGGGGGAGAGGAAGAGGGCGGCTCCGGCGAGGTCTTGCGGCTGGCCCCAGCGTCCGGCGGGGATGCGCTCGAGGATCTGGCGATTGCGGGTCTCGTCGGCCTGGAGAGCTTCGGTGTTGGTGGTGGCGAAGTAGCCGGGGGCGATGGCGTTGACCTGGATGTGCCTGGGGGCCCACTCGTTGGCGAGGGCCTTGGTGAGCTGGGCGACTCCGCCCTTGGATGCGGCGTAGGCGGGGACGCGGATTCCTCCCTGGAAGCTGAGGAGGGAGGCGACATTTATGATTTTGCCGGGAGCATCGCGGGCGATGAGGTCGCGGGCGAAGAGCTGCGAGAGCTGGAAGAGGCTGGTGAGATTGACCTGGAGGACCTGCTGCCAGTCGGCGAGTTCGAGGTCTTCGGCTGCGCTGCGGAAGATGGTTCCGGCGTTGTTGACGAGGATGTCGACCTGGCCGAAGTGGGATTTGACCTGGGCGAAGAGGTCGGCCGCACCCTGGGTGCTGGCGAGGTCGGCGCGGAAGGCGTGGGAGGATGGGCCGATGGTGGCGGCGGTGTCGGTGGCGGCGCGGCGGTTGCCGTGGACGGCGACACGGGCTCCGGCCTGGGCGAGGGCTTCGGCGATGGCGGCTCCGAGGCCGCTGGCGGCGCCGGTGACGAGGGCAACTTTGCCATCAAGGCGGAAGAGGTCGAGGATGCTGGGGGCGGTTGACATGTCAGACTTTGACTCTACGCGGGGGATCGATTTGGAGCAATTTACGGGAACCTTTAAGGGACGATGTGCGTAGGTCTGGCCGGAGGGAATCGTGGGCGATCATTCGAGAGCGTTGCGTGGGAATGGACTGGCCGGAGTGAATGCGGGAGAGGTGCCGAGATGGGTGAGCGGGGTCGCGCTCGTGGTGTGGTTGGTGGGGGGCGTAGTCGCGTTTCTTCCTTTCGCGCTGGATACGTCGCCTTGGAATGCGGTGACGCTGCGGGTTCCGGGGAACCAGGGCAATTGGTGGCATGTGCTGGTGGGCCTGCCGTTCTTCCTGGCCTATCCGATGATCTGGCTTCGAGTGCGCGCGCTGTTTTCGGCGCAGTCTTCGACGGCCGGGGAGAGGCGGCTGATCTGGAGTGCGGTCGGCTTGTCGATCCTGGGCACAATCCTGGTTGAGACGCCGTTTCTGCTGCATCTGGCCGGAACGAGTGAATGGCAACGGTTTTCGGTGCTGGGCCTGGGGTTTGGGATCGTGCTCGCGAGCGCTATTTCGTTGTTTCGGAGGCGGAGTTCCATGTCTCCGACGCGCGCCTGCCTGGTGGGGATTGAGACGGCTTATCTCGCCAACGCGGCGCTTTGCCTGGTTGTCTACAGTGGCGCGGCGGGGAGCTTCTGGACGCGCTCGGGCTGGCTGGTCACGGCCTTGATCGTGGTGCCGATCGGGGTTGAGCTCTTGTGGCTCCTGGTCGACACCTCCCGGACGGAGGAATCGCGATCGAATCTTCTCGCGGCCTGATCTCGACTGCTGCGGCGTTTGCTTGCGGGGTTGACGGTGGGGGTCTGGTTTCGTATGGTTGGGACCATTGGTCTTGATGTGGTTCTACCATCGATGGCGGAGGATGAGATGCGGGTTTCGGTTGTTGTTGCGGGTTGGGTGATGGGGGCGATGGGTTTGGTAGGCGGG
This sequence comes from bacterium, assembly GCA_026225095.1. GTDB lineage: Bacteria > Acidobacteriota > Terriglobia > Terriglobales > Acidobacteriaceae > Edaphobacter. The sequence continues at coordinate 6,684 of JAMFSC010000235.1, read as the reverse complement.
GCGCAGGTCAAGGTGAATGCGGTTCCGGTGCCCCCGGCGGTGAAGCCGGCGGACGGCGTGGACTATCGGTCGGACGCTTCGCTGGAGGAGCTGGCGAAGGGGCTGATGGCGGCTTCGAAGGTGGCGGCTTCGGGGAATGTGTCGGTGACGATGGATAAATATCCGGGGTACTTCACGATGTTGAGCACGCGGGTGAAGAGTGGGGGGGCGGAGCTGCATAAGAAGGCGGCGGACCTGTTTATCGCGCTCGATGGTGAGGCTACGGTGATTACGGGTGGGACGATGGTGGATCGGAAGGACTCGGGCGATGAGGCTCGGGGGACGCGGGTGGATGGTGGGGTGGCGCAGGTGATGCACAAGGGGGACGTGATTACGATTGCTCCCAATGTTCCGCACCAGACGATGGTGGCTCCGGGGAAGACGTTTACCTATTTTGTGGTGAAGGTGGTTCCTCCGGCTGGGACTGAGGGGTCGTAGGGGTCGTAGGGGTCCTGGAGCGGCGTAGGATGGAGGGTGGGCGGAGCGCAATACGGGGGTCTCTCCACTGCGCTGCGCTCCGGTCGAGATGACGAGGTTTTGCTGCGCTCGGGTGGGGATGGTTACTGGGTTACAGACGATTTCAGGGGGTGGATGTGAAGCTTTATCAGATGGCGGATCCGGTTCGGTATGGGCGGATGACGACGGAGGAACGGCGGACTACGTTTCTGCTGGAGGGGCTTTTTCGGCCGGGTGTGATCGAGTGCTGCTATGTGGACCTGGACCGGACGGTGATCGGGTCGGCGGTACCTACGGCGGGAGCCCTGAAGTTGGAGACGCAGTCGGAGCTGCGGGCGGATTACTTTCTGGAGCGGCGGGAGCTGGGAGTTCTGAACGTCGGCGGGGCGGGGTCGGTGATCGTCGATGGGACGACGTATGAGCTGGGCAAGCTGGGCTGCTGCTATGTGGGACGGGGGGCGAAGGATGTCTCCTTTGTCAGTGCGAGTGCGGATGAGCCGGCCTTCTTCTACCTGCTGAGCTATCCCGCGCACAAAGAGTTTCCGACTGCGATGGTGAAGTTTGAAGACCTCGAGGGTTTGAAGCTTGGGGCGAGCGAAACCTGTAACGAGAGAACGATTTACAAGGCGATCTTCAAGGACGGAATCAAGAGCTGTCAGCTGGTGATGGGCTTTACGCTGCTGGCTTCGGGGAGCAATTGGAACACGATGCCGCCGCATACGCATATGCGGCGGAGTGAGGTTTATTTCTACTTCGATGTGGATCCGGCGCATCGGGTGCTGCACCTGATGGGGCCTCCGACGGAGACCAGCCATTTGATCGTGGCGGATAAGCAGGTGGTGGTGAGTCCCGGATGGTCGATTCATGCGGGGGTGGGGACGAAGAATTACACGTTCTGCTGGGGGATGGGTGGGGAGAACCAGGAGTACACCGACATGGATGTGGCTACGATTGCGGAGTTGAAGTAAGAGGATGGAAGAGGCGAACGAAACGAGTGCGATGACTCCGAAGCATGGGTCCTCGGCGGGTCTGACGCTGCGAGCGGCGCAGGACTGCCGGCTGGACCTGGTGGCGCTGGGTGAGGTGATGCTGCGGTTCGACCCGGGTGAGGGGCGCATTGTGGGCGCTCGGAACTTCAACGTCTGGGAGGGTGGGGGCGAATATAACGTCGCGCGGGGAATTCGGCGGGCGTTTGGGCTGCGGTCGGGGATTGTGACGGCGCTGGTGGATAATCCGGTCGGGCGGCTGGTCGAGGACCTGATGCTCCAGGGCGGGGTGGATCTGTCGCATGTGATCTGGCAGCCCTTCGATGGGATCGGGCGGGAGTCGCGGAACGGGATCTATTTTCTGGAACGGGGGTTTGGGCTGCGGGGTGGGATGGGGATGATGGACCGGGGGAATACGGCTATCTCCCAGTTGCGCGTGGGCCAGGTGGATTGGGATGCGATTTTTTCCAGTGGGGTGAGGTGGTTTCATACCGGTGGGGTGATGGCGGCGCTGTCGGAGGGATCGACGGAGCTGGTGATGGCGGGGATGGAGGCGGCCAGGCGGCATGGGGTGGTGGTGTCGTTCGATTGCAACTACAGGCCGTCGCTGTGGAAGACGCGTGGCGGGCGGGAGGGTTCGGTGGCGGTGAACCGGAGCCTGATGCCGCTGGTGGATGTGCTGTTTGGACATGAAGGGGATGTGGCGGCGACGGTCGGGCCGGCTTCGTTTGGACCGGCGTGGCATACGCTTGAGAGCTATGGGCCGATGGCGGAGCGGGTGGTGAAGGAGTTTCCGTCGGTGAAGGTGATCGCGAGCACGATGCGGCAGGCTACGACGGCGAACCGGAACTGCTGGGGCGGATTCTGCTGGGCGGAGGGGACGGTCTATTCGGGCTTGCGGTTCGACGATATGGAGATCCTGGACCGGGTCGGGGGCGGGGACTCGTTTGCGTCCGGGCTGATCTATGGGCTGATGCAGGGCAAAGGGATGCAGTGGGCGCTTGATTGCGGGGTGGCGCATGGGGCGCTGGCGATGACGACTCCAGGGGATGGGTCGGTGGCAACGCTCGCGGAGGTGGAGCGTCTGATGGGCGGGGGGACGGCGGGGGTTCAGCGGTAGGGTTTGTAGTTGTGAGTTGTGAGTTGTGATGAGTTGTGAGTTGTGAGTTGTGAGTTGTGAGTTGTGAGTTGTGAGTGACGGACTTGGTTTGGGATGAAAGGTTATATGGATAAGGCAGCGGTACTGAAGGAGATGCGGGAGATTGGGTTGGTTCCGGTGTTGCGGGCGGACTCGGTCGAGAAGGCTTTGGCGCTGGCGACGGCGATTGCGGCGGGCGGGGTGACGGTGCTCGAGGTGACGATGACGGTGCCGGGGGCGATGCGCGTAATGCGGAAGCTGGCGGAGGATCGGCCGGACATCCTGGTTGGCGCGGGGACGGTGCTCGATCCGGAGACGGCGCGGATGTGCATTCTGGAGGGGGCGCAGTTTGTGGTGAGCCCGGCGGTCAATGTGAAGACGATCGAGATGTGCCATCGGTACTCGATCGCGGTGCTTCCGGGGGGGCTGACCCCGACGGAGATTGTGACGGCGTGGCAGGCGGGGGCGGATGTGGTCAAGGTCTTTCCGGCGAGCGCGATGGGCGGGGCGAAGTATCTGAAGAACCTGAAGGCTCCGCTGCCACAGATCGAGCTGATTCCGACGGGTGGTGTGTCGCTGGGGACGGCTGGGGAGTTTCTGGAGGCAGGTGCGTTTGCGCTGGGGGTGGGGGCGGACCTGGTGAATGCGAAGGCGATGGCGGAGGGTCGTCCGGAGGTGATCACGGAGACGGCTCGGAAGTACCTGGAGATTGTCCGGGAGTTTCGGGCTGGGTTGGAGCGGTGAGAAGGCTTTAGGGAATCTCTGATCAAGTGGGCTACGTTGACCTCGGACGGCGCCGGGCTGTCCGATAATCGAATCCGAAACATACCACTTTCGTAAATCACGTTTTTGTCCAGTTTTTCCATGCGACGGCCCACGTTCTACCATCGAAAAGTCTGTGGTAGAACATTGGCAATTCAGCGGTCTCCGCCCATAACCCCTTTAGAAATCCATGATTACAGCAACGCACTGAAAATCATGCAAAACAGACCACTTTATTAGAAGAATTGGCGCTGGTGGTCCTACCTCACGTCCCTCATGACGCTCATCCCCTCCCTCACCTTTGCGCGAGTCAAAGCGGCCACTGACGGAGAGATCGTTCGTGGAACCTGCCGGACGGACGGGGGGGCGGGTGGGGCGTGATAGTCTGCAACGCACTGAGTACGTACTGTGTACGTGATGGGCAGGGGATGGCCTATGGTCTTGGATCGGCGTGAGTTTTATCGGTTGGTGTTCGGGGCGGCGCTTGGTTCGGGGCGGGCTCGGGGTTGGGCCCAGGGGAAGGCGGGGTCGACGGCTCGGCCGAATGTGGGAGCGGTGGACCATGACCGGATGGTCAGCTTGGGGAAGGTGGCACTCGGGGAGACGGCTGCTCCGATTACGACCATTGCGGCGAAGGGCTCGCCGGGTGGCGTGCATGACTATTTTTCGGATGCTGCTTTTGCCGGTCACAAGGATGCTCTGCGGCTGATGTGCGTGCAGGTGGGGGCGCTGGCGGGGGCTTATGGAGTGAGCAGGGATGAGGCGTTCGCGGTGGCTGGGGTGGAGCGGCTGCGGGCGTGGTTTGTGACTGCGGGGACGCGGATGACGCCGGATCTGCGGCTGGCGCGGGTGGAGAAGGGTGGGACGGGAACTCCGGAGGGGATCATCGAGGGGGTGTATCTCGCGGAGGTGGCGATGGGGGTTCCGTTTCTGGCGGCTTCGGAGGCGATGACGGATGCGGACCTGGCGGGGGTGAAGGCCTGGTTCGGGGATTATCTGAAGTGGTTGACGGAGGCGGAGGACTCGGGGCCACGGATTGCGGCGCTGGCGCGGGATATGCGGAATCATCATGCTTCGTCGTGGATGCTGCAGGCGGGGGCGATTGCGCGGTTTCTGGGGAACGATGCCGTGCTTTCGGAGTGCAGGCATCGGTTTGAGCGGACGCTGCTGCGGGCGCAGATGGTGGCGCTGGGGAACTTTCCGGCGGAGTTGACAACGGCGAATCCCTATCGGAACTCGCTGATGAACCTGGATATGCTGGGGGGAGCGTGCGAGGTGCTTTCGACCACGTTCGACAGTGCTTGGGACTATGAGCTGCAGGATGGGCCGGGGATGCGGTCGGCGGTGGCCTACTTCTTTCCCTATATGCAGCGGCGGTCGGCCTGGCCATTTCCGGCGGATGCGTTGCACTTTGCGGAGTTGCCGCTGCGACGGCCGGTGCTGGTGATGGCTGCGAGGGCTTATACGCGGCCGGAGTATGCGGATCTTTGGAAGACGCTGCCGGCGGACCCGGTGGATGCCCCGGGAGGGGACCACCTGGTGGCGGAGAGCTTTCCGATTCGGCAGCCTTATCTTTGGATGACTCGGCCGCCTCGGAGGGTGGTGGGGTAAGGGGGCTGCGGCGGTTATTTGTTGGGTGGGGTCGCGGGGGGCTTGCCGGGGTTGAAGCGGGCAGCCAGGGTGGGGGTGGAGAGGACCTCTTCGGGTTTGGGGTTGACTGCCTTCGCGGTTTCTACGCCGAAGACGTAGCTTGGTCCGAACATGTTGCTGGTGAAGATGACGAGGGACTTGTCGGGGGAGAAACGGACGTTGGGCTCGAGCTTGTAGTTGTGCTGGGCCATGTTGACGAGGTGTTCGGCGTGGAAGACGCCGGGCTGGATGAAGTCGGGCTGGTTGATTCCGTCGACCTTAATCGTCTGGGGGCGGAAGAGCTCGATGTACTCGCCGTCGGGGGCTTTGGCGACCTGGCCGGGGTCGCCTCCGTCGCCGGTGAAGAGGGATTCGTCCTGGGTGAGGTTGAAGTGGATGGACCACTCGTTGCGATCCATGTGGAAGGCGCGGCGGCGGTGACTGTCAATGTCGTAGGCGGCGAGGTAGAAGTCCTGGCCCTTGATGGGCTGCCAGTCGTACCAGAGGGTCTTGCCGTCGAGGCCCCAGAACTCGTGGCCGGCGATCTCCATGGCGAAGGTGCGGTGATGGATGAGGGTGTTCTGGGTTCCATCGGTGCGGATGGTCCAGATGCGGTCGACCTTCTGCCAGGGGCCCTCGTGGCAGTACATGAGGAGGGTGGGGTCGGCGGGGGAGAAGAGGAGATGGTTGACCCAGTCGGTGGAGTGGAGGAGGGTGGTGGTTTTTCCGGTCTGGAGATTGATGGTGTAGAGGATGAGGGGCTGGCGGGAGGCGAGGCGGCGCTCCATCATCTGGCCCTTGTTTTCGGGCTGGACTAGTGTTCCGGATGAAGCACCGGTGGGGACGCGGGGGGTTCCGGTGGGGGAGGTCGCGTTGGCTCCGTACTCGGGGGCGACGGGTGGGCCGTCGTTCATGGTTCCGGCGGCGAGGGTCTCGTCGGCGTTGATGGTGGCGACGCCCGGTGCGCCCTGGGGAAGGGTGGCGAGCTTCGTGATCTCGCCCGAGTGCATGTCCGCCTTGTAGATGGTGTTGGCTTTGGAGAGGGGGTCGATGCGGGAGAAGAAGATGCTGGGGGTCTTGTGCCCGACTACGATGGCGTGGACGTTGTTGCGGTAGCGGGCCATGGGGTCGTCGGTCGCGCTCGATTCGTGGGGCGGGTTGGGGACGAGGAGTCGGGTGTTGCGGGTGGGGAGATCCAGGACGTGGATTCCGTCGGGCGCGGTGTAGATCATCATGGTGCCGTCGGGGGAGTAGGCGTTGTTGTTGAAGTAGAAGCCGGTGGAGGTGGGTTCGGGGGTGAGACGCCAGACGCGGTGGCCGGTGTCGCGGTCGACCCAGGTCTGGGGGGGAGTGGCGGGGGATTGGGCCGGGGATTGGGCGTCGAGGGTGGAAAGCAGCAGTGCGCCTAGGGGGAGGAGGTGGGCGATGGGGGCAGGGAGAAGCTTGCGTTTCATTACGGTGCTCCTGATTGCAAGGTATCGGGTGAGGCGAATGAGCGCGTGACGGGGATGGGGGGGATGACGAGGTGGAGAGGAATTCGGTCGAATTTGGTTGGTGGTGCGAGCTTGGGATGCCAAAAGCTGGCGTTGACGCATCCGGACGAATTGGACTGACCAGCGAGAGATTTATACAGGAAGAGAGATGCGTATGGGAAATCGTTTCGATTGGAGAATC
>JAMFSC010000234.1 GCA_026225095.1 bacterium | reverse complement strand
TGGCCGCGGCAAGGGCGGCGGCGTCAAGCTCGCCAAGACCATCGAAGACGCGAACGCTGCTTCGAAGGCCATCCTCGGCATGCAACTCGTGACCCATCAAACCGGCGAGGCCGGTCAAAAAGTCCAGCGTCTCCTCGTTGAGGCTGGCTCCGCCATCGACCGCGAGCTCTACCTCGGCCTCGTGCTCGACCGCGCTTCTGGCCAGGTGGTGTTTATGGCGTCGAAGGCCGGCGGCATGGAAATCGAAGAAGTCGCCCACGAGACCCCCGACCAGATTTACAAGGAATACATCGATCCCGGCATCGGTCTCCAGGCCTACCAGGCGCGCAAACTCGCGTTCAAGCTCGGCCTCGCCACCACGCAGATCGCGGAAGCGGTGAAGTTCATGTTCGGCCTGTACAAGGCTTTCATCGACACGGATTCCACCCTGATGGAGATCAACCCTTTCATCACGACGAAGGACGGCAAACTCGCCGCTCTCGATTGCAAGATCAACTTCGACGACAACGCAATGTTCCGCCACAAGGACCTCAAAGAACTCCGCGACATCTCGGAAGAAGATCCTCTCGAAGTGGAAGCGTCCCGCTTTGCGTTGAACTACATCAAGCTCGATGGCTCGATTGCCTGCATGGTGAACGGCGCCGGTCTCGCTATGGCGACCATGGACATCATCGAGTACGCCGGCGGCAAGGCTGCCAACTTCCTCGACGTAGGCGGCGGAGCCAACCAGGAGCAGATCGAGAACGCCTTCGGCATTCTCCTTTCTGACCCCAATGTGAAGGCCATCTTCATCAACATCTTCGGCGGCATCCTGCGCGTCGACGTGCTGGCTACCGCGGTCGTTGCTGCGGCCCGCAAGCTTGACGTGAAGCTGCCCATCATCCTCCGCCTCGAAGGCACCAACGTCGAAGAGGGCCGCAAGATCCTCGCCGAGTCCGGCCTGAAGTTCGAAGTAGGCGCAACCATGAAGGAAGCCGCCGATCTGGCCGTAGCCGCGGCGAAGGACTGAGCTTTCGGGTTCACTGGATTTCACGCATGAGCGTCATCGAGGGAAAGAGAATTGCGATCATTGGAGGCGGGCCTGGCGGCTTGACGCTCGCACGGCTCCTGCATCTGCAGGGGGCCGATGTCCACGTCTATGAGCGCGATCAAAACCGCGATGCCCGGGTCCAGGGCAGCGCGTTGGATCTCCATGAGCATTCGGGTCTTGCAGCCTTGAAGGCGGCTGGTCTTCTCGAACAGTTCTGGTCAAATTATCGGCCCGACCTCAATCTGCTCCGCTTGGCCGATCCTCAGGGAAACATCCTGCACGAACATCCCCGCGCGACCTCCGGAGAACATCAGCGCCCGGAGATTGAGCGTGGCCCCCTGCGCGATCTTCTACTCGACTCCCTCCCGCCCGATACGGTCCAGTGGGATCAAAAACTGGATTCGGCACAGTTCTCCGGCGCTCAGGTGGCATTGCAGTTTGCTGGAGGCGAGCGTGTGCTGGCCGATCTCGCCATCGGTGCCGACGGTGCAAACTCCCGTTTACGGGCATTGGTAACGCCCATTTGTCCGCAATACGTGGGGGTTTCGCTCGTCGAAGGGATCGTGCCCGACGCGAAGGAGACGGTGCCTGCTTTGTGGAGTCTGCTCAAAGGGTCCGCTTTGATCGCGCTCGGAAGCGGACGAACGCTCGGAATGGGAACGAAACCCGACGGCAGCATTCTCTTCTATGCGGGCTTGAAGTCATCCGACGCCGAGGGCAGGCGATCGCTGGATCAGGCGGCCAGCCCCGAACAACGCATCGCATGGTTCCGCACCAATTTTCCAGGATGGAGTGCGCTCTGGGAGCCGCTCTTCTCCACGGCAGCTTCCCTCGTCTGGCGTCCACTGCTGGTATGCCCCGCAAATCAGCAGTGGGAAGCCAAGCCCAATGTCACTTTGCTTGGAGATGCAGCACACGTCATGCCGCCGTATGCTGGTGAAGGCGTCAACATGGCGATGCTGGATGCGCTCGTGTTGGCCCAGCTCCTCGCCGCTGAAAGTAACCTCGCCCAGGCGATTGCCGCCTATCAGGAAGAGATGCTCGCGCGCATGCGTCAGATGACGGAAGACACGATGATGAATACCGAGATGTTCTACGCGCACAACGCCGCCGACCAGGTAGTAAGCCTGTTCCGAAGTTTTGCCAACACCGCATCCGGGGAAGACACGAGTCGTCCCGCGGCGCAACTCTGATCTTGCCGTAAAACGTTTCGAAGACAGGCAGCGCGGTGCTAAATCGCATGCGCATGAGCAGCAGGGAAGAGGAGAATCAATGTCCGTACTCGTAGACAAAAACACACGCCTCATCGTTCAGGGAATCACCGGCCGCGAAGGAACCTTCCACGCCAAGGCCTGCGCCGAATACGGCACCAAGGTAGTCGGAGGGGTCACCCCCGGCAAAGGCGGTACCACCCACGAAGGCTTCCCCGTCTTCAACACCGTCGAAGAGGCCGTGAAAGAGACCGGTGCCAACGTGACGGTGATCTTCGTCCCACCACCGTTCGCCGCCGACGGCATCCTCGAAGCCGTAGCCTCCGACATCCCCCTCGTCATCTGCATCACCGAGGGCATCCCCACCCTCGACATGGTGAAGACCTGGGAGGTCGTCAAGTCCTCGAAGTCCCGACTCATCGGCCCCAACTGCCCCGGCGTCATCTCCCCCGGCAAGGCCAAGGTCGGCATCATGCCCGGCCGCATCCACAAGGAAGGCTCCGTCGGCATCGTCTCCAAATCCGGAACCCTCACCTACGAGGCCGTCTATCAACTCACCACCCGCGGCATTGGCCAGTCCACCGCCATCGGAATCGGCGGCGACCCCATCATCGGAACCACCCACATCGACGCCCTGCGCCTCCTGAATGACGATCCCAACACGGAGGCCATCATCATGATCGGCGAGATCGGCGGCTCCGCCGAAGAGGCCGCCGCGAAGTTCATCAAGCAGCACGTCAAGAAGCCCGTAGTAGGCTTCATCGCCGGCCAGACCGCCCCTCCCGGACGCCGCATGGGCCACGCCGGAGCCATCATCTCCGGAGGCGAAGGAACCGCAGCCGAAAAGATGAAGGCCATGACCGAAGCCGGACTCCACGTCGTCAAATCCCCGGCCGACATCGGCGAAGCGATGGCGAGGCTCCTCGGCAAAGCCTGAGTCCTACCGCCTCTGCAGTCGATAGAAGAGTCCGGCGCCGAAAAACATCGCCGACAGCAGAAGCGCAAGCTCTCCATGCGCCGTGTCGCGGGCTCGCACGCGCACTACCCCATCGACCAGCCACGCCACGAAACCGACGAAATAGACCCAGGCAAACTTCCGCATGCCTCGCTCCCACACCACGTAACGTCGTTCCACATTGGACGCAGCCCCGGCCCGCTCGATAGCGATTCGCCGTCCCGCAACATCCGGTGCATTACACTGAAAACATACCGCAGCGCGTACCTTCTGGCGAATCTCCGCCTCAGGTAGCGCAATCAAGGGAGACTCACGTTGTCACAGCGCACCTTCAGCATCATCAAGCCCGACGCCGTCCGCAAGGGTTACACCGCAGCCATCCTCGCCGAGATCGAAAAGGCGGGCTTCAAGATCGTCTCCATCAAGCGCCTCTCCATCTCGAAGGCCCAGGCCGAGGGCTTCTACCACGTCCACGCCGCGCGCCCCTTCTTCGGCGAACTCACCGAGTTCATGAGCTCCGGACCCATCTTCCCGATGGTTCTTGAGAAGGAGAACGCCATCGCCGACCTGCGCAAGCTGATGGGCGCGACCAACCCGGCCCAGGCCGAAGAGGGAACCATCCGCAAGCAGTTCGCCGCCTCCATCGGAGAGAACGCGATCCACGGCTCCGACGCCGAAGACACCGCAGCCTTTGAGATCGGCTACTTCTTCGCCGGAATCGAACTCCAGTAAGCTCCACCGAACGCAAGCAAAGAGGGCAGGAGCCGCGAAGCTCCTGCCCTCTTTCTTGCCTGCCCGCCTACTTCTCCGTCGAGAAGGTAAAGAGCGTGGTGCTGTGATAAGGATGACCCGGCTTGATCTCGGTCGTGGGGAAGTCCGGATGGTTGGGCGAGTCGGGGAAGTGCTGCGTCTCCAGGCAGAAGCCCGTGCGCTTCTCATACGCCACACCCGTCTTGCCGTGCGTGCTCCCATCGAGGAAGTTGCCCGTGTAGAACTGCACCCCCGGCTCGGTCGTCGAGACGGTGAGCACGCGCCCACTCTGAGGATCGACCACCTTCGCCGCCTCCTTCATGGTTCCGACGCTGGTGCTGAGAACCCAGTTATGGTCGTAACCCCCGGCGATCTTCAACTGGTCGTTCGCCGCATCGATGCGCGTCCCAATTGCGGTCGGCTTACGGAAGTCGAACGGCGTGCCCTCGACCGAAGCGATCCCAGTCGGAATCAGCACTGCGTCCACCGGCGTGTAGCGGTTCGCCGGAATCGTGACCACGTCGTGCAGGATGTCGCCGTGCCCTTCGCCCGACAGGTTGAAGTAGGAGTGATTGGTAATGTTGGCGACAGTGTTCTTGTCGCTCGAAACGGTGTAATCGATCCGTAGCGCGCTCCCGTGCAGCGTGTACTTCGTATGGACGGTAAGGGTCCCGGGATATCCCATATCGCCGTCGTTCGAGACCAGCGTCATCTCGACCCCATCCGCCACCTCTTTGGCCGTCCAGACCTTCTGGTCGAAGCCGGACGTCCCCCCATGCAGGCTCTGGCCATTGTTGTTGACCGGGATCGTGTACTCCTTATCATCGAGCGTGAACTTGCCCTTGGCGATCCGGTTGCCATACCGCCCCACGATCGCCCCGAAGTAGGTCTTGGGATCGGCCAGGTAACCAGCCATATCCTTGTAGCCGAGGACGACGTCGCCCACCTTGCCATCGCGATCCGGCACATGGAGCGAGACGATCCGCGCGCCGAAGGTCATGATGCGCGCCTCGACCTTGCCGCTGGTGATGGTGTAGATCTCGACGGGTGTCCCATCGGCTGACGCCCCGAAGGGTGCCTTGGTCACGGAGGCGAGAGCGGTGGTCGCGGCGGCGGATGCGATGGTCATGCTAAGCAGAATAACGCGTGCCCAGGTCATTGGTCGGAGGTCCTCTTGGTTCTGCGAAGATTTTGGCGTTCGGATGATTCCCACGCCCACACTCAGCGGCGGCAGCAGGAGGGCGGCAACGCCACTATACGTCAGCGCACGCGTGCTGCGAAAGCTGGGCCCAGGCTGGTAGCGGAGCGCCGCGGGGCGTTAGTATGGGAGCGTCGAGCCGGGGCGTGTACACGGTCGATGCGAATCTTCAGTGCAATCAAGCGAGGGTGGATGGTTTCGATACGTCGTGTGCGGCTTGTATCTCTTTTGGGTGGAGGGTCCGTTCGTCCGGTACGGTCCGGCCTGATGTTCGTGCTGGCTTCCCTGTTATTGCCCGTAGCCTTCGCGGCGGCTCCGAAGCCCCTGCCGGACCACTGGGTCGGAACCTGGGCCACCGCTCCCTTCGCCCAGCCGAACAAGGATGGAGGCCTGGGCTCGACGGACATGACCCTCCGCGAGATCGTCCATGTCTCCCTCGGCGGAAGCTACACCCGCATCGTCCTGACCAACGAGTTCGGCACCGAACCGCTGACGATCGGCGCGGTGCACGTCGCGCTGAGCTCAGGCGAGACCAGCATCTCCCTCCCCTCCGCCAACGCAGTAACCTTTGGCGGCAAGCCCAGCATCACCATCCCCCCCGGCGCGATGGCCGTGAGCGACGGCTTCGCCTTGACGCTGAAGCCCTTCGCCGATGTAGCCGTCAGCCTCTTCATCCCCGCTCAGAAGATCTCGCAGATCAGCATGCACGGCTTTGCCGACCAGTCGAACTACATGGCCGAGGGAAACCTCGTCAGCAAGAGCTCACTCGACGGCGCGAAGGAGTTCAACATCTGGGACGTCCTCAAGGGAATTGACGTAAAGGTTCCCGCCGAAGATGCAGCCATCGTGACCTTCGGCGACAGCATCACCGACGGAGCCGGAGCGACCAAGAACGCCAACGCCCGCTGGCCCGACGTCCTTGCCAAGCGGCTGCAGGAGAACAAGAAGACCTCCGGCCTCGGCGTCCTGAACCAGGGCATCGGCGGCAACCGCATCCTCCACGACGGCACCGGGCCCAACGCCCTGGCGCGTTTCGACCGCGACGTCATCGCCCAGTCCGGCGTGAAGTACGTCGTCGTCCTCGAGAGCATCAACGACATCGGCCACGCGTTCGATCCGAAGAAGACCTACGACGTCGTCTCGGCCGACGACCTCATCCAGGGCTTCACGCAGATGGCCGAACGAGCCCACGCACACGGGATCAAAATCATCGGCGCAACCCTCACCCCCTACGTGGGAGCCGGCTACTCATCGCCCGCAGGCGAGGCCGCCCGGCAGGCCGTGAACGCATGGATTCGCACCTCGAACCTGCTCGATGGCGTCGTCGACTTCGACAAGATCACGCAGGATCCAGCCAACCCCGCGATGTTCCTCCCCGCGTACGATCGCGGCGACCACCTGCATCCCAAGGACGCGGGCTACAAGGCGATGGGCGAGGGCGTCGACCTGAAGCTCTTCGAGGAAAAGAAGAAGTAGACTGCGCCTTTACAGGTTTTCCGCGCCGAAAAGTATGGCAATCTTCCGGTGTGAAATGATTTCAACGCGGCAAGTCGCTCTGGGCATAAGCGATAACCCGTCCTTCACGCAAAATTGAGGAGATATCCCATGCGCCGAGTCTGTTTTCTCCTGCAAGTTCGCCCCGACCGCCTGGACGAATACCGTGCCCGCCACGCCGCCGTCTGGCCCGAGATGCTCGACGCCCTCCGCCAGACCGGCTGGACCAACTACTCCCTCTTCCTCCGCCCCGACGGCCTCCTCATCGGCTACGTCGAGGTCGCGGACTTCCAGGCCTCCCTCCGCGCCATGCAGGATCACCCCGTCAACGCCCGCTGGCAGGCCCAGATGTCCCCCTTCTTCGAGAGACTCTCGGGCTCCGCCGCCGACGACTCCATGCAACCCCTCGAAGAGGTCTTCCACCTCGCCTGAAACTCACAATTCACCTTTAGCTGTACTTCACCCAACGCAGAATCTCCGGGAGCGTAGGCTTCTTCCCATACATCAGAATTCCCACCCGATAAATCCGGCTCGCCAGCCAAAGCACCCCATAGATCGTCACCGACATCAGCACAAACGACAGCCCGATCTCCCACGCCGGTGGCCGATTCAGCGAGATCCTGAAGTTCATCAGCAGCGGGCTGCAGAAAGGAATCAGCGACACCACCCGAGACAGCGTGCCATTCGGATTATTGACGACCACGCCAATCATCAACATGCAGAACGCCAGCGGAATCACCAGGAACATGTTCAACTGCTGCAGCTCCTGTTCGGAGTTCGTCATCGCCCCCAGCGCCGCCGCCATGCTCGAATAAAGCAGAAACCCGAAGATGAAATACAGCACAAAGAAGATCGCCTGCACGAACGTGATCGAGAACGCCAGCGACCCCGTCCCCATCGCCGCCGCCATCGGAGTCGCCGCCAAAATCAGTGCCGCCATCATCCAGATCAGCACCTGCGTGATCCCCACCGAACCCACACCCAGGATCTTCCCCGCCAGCATCTCCTCCGGCCGAATCGTCGCCAGCAGCACCTCGAACACACGCGAAGTCTTCTCTTCAATAATCGACCGCGCCACGTTCATCCCGTACAGCATCACCACCATGTACATCAGAAAAAACAGCACATAAGCGACCGCGAACGAAGTATTCTCATTCCCATTCGAGCTCGTCGTGTCGATCTTCACCGGCGCCATCATCGCGTCGACATCATGCGCAACCATGCCCTGGTGCTCCAGCCGCTCCCGCACCAGCACGGTCCGCAGCGCCTCCTGCAGGCTCGAACTCGTCGCGATATCCGCCTTCGAGCGCGGCTTGTACTCGATCGAAGGCCGCCCCTCCGAAGTCTTCGCCGGCGTGATCCACATGTATCCGTCGATCGTGTGATCCTTCAGCTCATCGTCCAGCACCCCGCGCACATTCTCGCCCGGAGCCATCGTATCCACCGTCATCTCGCTATCCTTCGCGAGCTCGTCCTTCAGGTCCATCGCAAGCTGCGTATCCCTGGTCACCACCACCAGGTGCGAGGTCGACTTCGTCTTCTTCATCAGGATCGCGCTTCCAAACACGAACCCACCCATCAGCAGCGGGATCAGGATCGTCGCGATCATAAACGCCTTCGTCTTGATCCGTTCCAGGTACTCACGCTTCGCAATCAACCAGACGTTATGCATCGATGCTTCCCCCCACCACTTCAATAAAGATCTCTTCGAGCGTCGGTTCCATCACCTCGAACCGCGAGATCCGCGTCCCCCGCGCCACCGCATCGATCAGCAGCGGCTGCGCATCCGGCTCAACCCCATCCACCGTCCACAACCGGATCTCCGCATGACCTCCAAAGTTGTCCACATGCTCAATCGAAGAATGCCCCAGGAACCGATCATCCCCTTCGAAGTCGATCACCACCCGGTTCCGCGGATACTCCCGCTTCACCTCCCGCATGCTTCCCTCAAGCACCAGCTTTCCCCGGTGAATCAGCGCGATCTCGTCGCACATCTTCTCCGCCTGGTCCATCCGGTGGGTCGAAAACAGGATCGCCTTTCCCGCCTTCCGCAGATCCAGCAGCGTATCCTGCAACAGCTTCCCGTTCACCGGATCGAGCCCGCTAAACGGCTCATCCATGATGATCAGGTCCGGCTCATGCAGCAGCGCCGCGATGAACTGGATCTTCTGCTGCATCCCCTTCGAAAGGTCCTCGGTCTTCTTCGGAATGGCCTCCGTAATCTCCATCCGATCCATCCACTCGAGCGACCGCCGCCGCGCCGTAGCCGCACTCAACTTATGCAACTGCCCCAGGAACACCAGCTGGTCCAGCACATTCATCTTCTTGTAGAGACCGCGCTCCTCCGGCAGATACCCCACGCGCTTCAGGTTGTCCCGCGTAAACGGCTGCCCAAACAGCTCCACCGACCCCGAGTCCGGAACCGTCATCCCGATCATCATCCGGATCGAAGACGTCTTGCCCGAGCCATTCGGCCCCAGCAGCCCGAACATCGTTCCCGGCTCGATCCTCAGCGTCAGACCCTCGACCGCCACCTTCTGGTCATACACCTTGCGAATATTATTCAGCGCGACAATAGACATGGTTTCCTGGCGCGTCAGAGGTTGATTCTGCGCAGGAATCCAGTCTACCAGCGCGGATTCGGCGCGTTCCTGTGGCTACCCCCGATTACTCTCCGGATACTCCGAACCTTCCTCAGCCCCTCCATGCCATAACCTTGTCCCACACATGAAACTCCGCCTCCTGCTCGTCCTCCTCCTCGCCCTCGCGCTCAAGCCCTGTCTCGCCGCCGTCCCCGCCGACTGGACCACCCCGGTCCCACCCTTCAAGATCTCCGGCAATCTCTACTACGTCGGATCCCGCGACCTCGCCTCCTACCTTATCGTCACGCCCTCCGGCAACATCCTCATCAACGCCAACCTCGAATCCTCCCCCGCCCTCATCCGCGCCAGCGTCGAGCAGCTCGGCTTCCACTGGGCCGATACAAAGATCCTCCTCAGCAGCCAGGCCCACTACGACCACGCCGCCGGAGCCGCCCAGATCCTCAAAGAGACCCACGCCCAACACCTGGTCATGGATGGAGACGTCGACGTCATCCGCTCCGGCGGAGCCACCGACTTCGACCCATCCCTCCCCCACTTCGCTCCCACCCGCGTCGACCGCATCCTCCACGACAACGAGGCCGTGACCCTCGGCGGAACCACCATCATCGCCCACAAGACCGCCGGCCACACCAAGGGCTGCACCACCTGGACCATGCAGACGAAAGATGCCGGCCGCACCCTGAACGTCGTCATCGTCGGAGGCTGGGGAGCCAATCCCGGCGTCCGCTTCGTCCCCGTCCAGGGCAAGCCCGCCTCCTACCCCACCATCGCCGCCGACTTCGACCACGCCTTCGCCACCCTCGCCGCCCTTCCCGTCGACATCTTCCTCGGGGCCCACGGCCTCTACTTCGACCTCCTCCCCAAGCTCGCCCGCCTCCCCGCCGAGGGACCCGCCGTCTGGATCGACCCCCAGGGCTACCACCGCGCCCTCACCGAGCACGAAGCCACCTACCGCAAGGAGCTAGCCCTCCAGCAATCCGGCAAAATCACCCCCTAACCTGCCCACAGCGATGAGACTGGGTGCCCCACCTTCGCGACACGTCTCACCGTCGCTAAGGTGGGCCGGAGCGCCACAGAATCCGACCCGGACCACCCCACCATCGGCCTATCCGTCGAACCTACCCACGCTACCGCCGCCCCGCCCCAACCAGCCGATCAAAACACAACATCGCCACCTGCTTCGACCGCTCCGCATGAGCCGCCGCCTCCGGATCGTCCCGGCCCAGAACCGCCTGCCGCGCCGCCAGCCCCTCCGTCAGGCTCCCAATCACCTCCACAATCTCCTCCGGAGTCCCACTCAACTCCAGCCCCATCTGTCCCGCGAACTCCCGCAGCAACTCCGCCCCATCCACCCTCCGTCTCGCCTGCTGCTCCAGATATGCCGCCCGAATCGCCGGAATCCGCAGCGCATGAGCCTGAAACTCCGCCTGCAGCCGCATCCAGTCCGGATTCGTCACCAGGTTGCCAATCGCCTCCCGCATCGCCGAAAGCCGATCCTCGACCCCACCCGTACCATCCAGAATCGCCCGAAACTCCAGCTTCCGGCTCTCCGCGCTCGCCGCCAGCACCGCGATAAACAGCTCTTCCTTATTGCTGAAGTTGGCATACAGCGCCCCCCGCGTATACCCGGCCTCGGTTGCAATCCGCTCCGCCACCGCCCCACCCAGCCCATCCCGCAGAAAGTGTTCCCGCGCCACCGCAATCAGCCGCGCCCGCGTCTCCGCCTGGCTGTCCTTGCGCTTGTGAGGCCTGCCATTCGCCAAGTCCAAAACGTCCATCGAACTACCCCGCCGGTCTCCAAAACACTTCAGCAATGAATCGTACCCCGTTTCGGATACATCTTGCATCTGAGGTTGAAGCCCAGGAGCTCCCCGCAGCATGGCCGCAGCAACCACCGATACCACGGGTTCTCCCGATGGTCGACACCAACTTCGACTTGCGACCATCGGGAGCACCCAGCGAAGCCCTATACGAGTCACGAAGTGACCGCTCCCCGCGCAGGGCGCCCGTCCGGCAGGACAGTCCTTTACCATCAATAAAGTGGATCTCTCAACCCCCATGAAGTTTGTTCGCCGCGTAGGCGACCGCATCGCGCACGACCTCGCCAAACGCGGCGTCCACACCGTCGAAGACCTCCTGTACCACCTTCCCTTCCGCTACGAAGACCGCCTCAACATCCGCCCCATCTCCGAGCTCCAACCCAACACGATGGCCTCGGTCATCGGCGAGGTCCGCGGTTCGTCCTTACTCGAAAGCCGCACCGGCCCTATCTTCGAGATCACCGTCGGCCAGGGCGTCCACTCCATCAAGGCGATGTGGTTCCGCGGCCAGCACCTTCAGGGCCGCTTCCAGACCGGGCAAACCGTAGCCCTCTACGGCAAACTCGAACCCTCCCGCTCCAACGCCGGCAAGTTCAAGATGATCCAGCCCCAATGGGAGGTCCTGCCAACCCCAGGAGCTCCCGGAGGCCCCGACGCCGAGTTCGACCTCCTCGAGATGGGCCGCATCGTCCCCGTCTACGAGACCCTCGGAGCCAGCACCCCCACCGGCTACAAGCTCGGCTCCAAGTGGATGCGCCGCCTCGTCTGGACCGTCTTCGAGCAGATCATCGAGCAAGACGTCCAACCCGAAGAGACCCTCCCCCCGGCTTTGTCGCAGCGCCTCGGCCTCCCGTCCCGCATGGAAGCCCTCCGCAAGATTCACTTCCCCGAGGCCGGAACCCCCATGACGGACCTCATGTCCGCCCGCACCCCCGCCCATCGCCGCCTCATCTTCGAGGAGTTCTTCTACCTCGAACTAGGCCTCGAACTCAAAAGAAAAAAACTCCGCGAGCGCGAAGGAACCCCCTTCATTACTAACGCCGAGGTCCGCCAGGCCCTCAAGCAGATCCTCCCTTCCACCCCACCTCCGCCCAGAAGCGAGTCCTCGCCGAGATCGTCGCCGACATGCGCCGCCCCCGCCCCATGCGCCGCCTCTTGCAAGGAGACGTAGGCTCCGGCAAAACCATCGTGGCCCTCCAGGCCGCTCTTGTAGCCATCGAAAACGGTTACCAGGCCGCCCTCATGGCCCCGACAGAAATCCTCGCCACCCAGCACTACCTCTCCGCCCGCAAGCTCCTCGCCGACGTCCTCAGCCCATCCACCGGCAAGCCCTACCGCGTCACCCTCCTCACCGGCTCGCTCAAAGAGGACATGAAGCGCGAAGGCCGAGGCCGCGTCTTCCGCGGCGAATCCAACCTCATCATCGGAACCCACGCCCTCCAGGAAGACAAGGTCGACTTCTTCAACCTCGGCCTCGTCATCGTCGACGAGCAGCACCGCTTCGGCGTCCAGCAACGCTTCCGCCTGATGAAGAAGCCCTCCCCCGACGGCCGCATCACCGACCCCGACGTCCTCGTCATGACCGCCACCCCCATCCCCAGAACCTTAGCCTTAACGCTCTATGGCGATTTAGACGCCAGCATCATCGACGAGCTCCCCCCTGGCCGCACCCCCATCGTCACCCGCCGCACCAACGAGGAGCGCGCCCCCGACGTCTGGGAGTTCGTCCGCAAGCAGGTCGCCCAGGGCCGCCAGGCCTACCTCGTCTACCCCGTCATCGAGGGAGGCAACGACGACCAGCCCGAACTCGACTTCGCCCACGATCCAGATCCAGCCCCCGAGCCGGAAGCAGGGAAGCGCACCCCCGCAAAGAAAGCCGCCAAGAAAGCCCCCAAGAAGAAGCCCATCCAAACCTCCTTCCCCAAGGAACCCCTCCGTTCCGCGACCGCTAGCTTCGAGGAGCTCAAACACGGAGCCCTCGCCGGCCTCCGCTTGGGCCTCCTCCACGGCCGCCTCTCCTCCGACGACAAGGAGGTCACCATGGCCCGTTTCAAGCGCGGCGAGATCGACGTCCTCGTCGCCACCACCGTCATCGAGGTCGGCGTCGACGTCCCCAACGCCACCGTCATGGTCATCGAGCACGCCGAGCGCTTCGGCCTCGCCCAGCTCCACCAGCTCCGTGGCCGCGTAGGCCGTGGAGCCGCCAAAAGCTTCTGCATCCTCGTCACCGGCTCCCGCGTCTCCCCCGAGGCCCAGCAGCGCCTCGACGCCATGGTCCGCACCCAGAACGGCTTCGAACTCGCCGAACTCGACCTCCAGCAGCGCGGCCCCGGCGAGTTCTTCGGAACCAGGCAAGCCGGCCTCCCCGAGTTCCGCGTCGCCAACCTCATCCGCGACCGCGACCTCCTCGAGCTCGCCAAGCTCGAAGCCACCCGCTTCGCCGACACCCCCGACCCCGCCATCCC
>JAMFSC010000233.1 GCA_026225095.1 bacterium | reverse complement strand
GGTGGAACGGGAGCCGGGGCCGGTCGGGGCTTCGGGGGGGAACTCGACTGCGGCTACTCGGGCTAGTTTGGCGAGGAGCAGCGTGTTCTGGTCGACCAGGGCGACGACGCGGTTGGTGGCGAAGACGCGGATGGGGGTGGGCTCCTTTTCGTTGACGCCCATCTCTTTGCGCAGGCCGCGGACGGCTACGATCAGCTCCTGAAGGATGGTCATGGCGGTGAGGCTGGGTTCGCTGACTCGGGGGAAGTCGGCGGGGGTGGGGTAGCGGGTGAGGGCGATGGATTTGGCCGGGACTTCGAGGCCGATCTGGGGCCAGAAGGCGTGCCAGATCTCCTCGGTGATGAAGGGCATGAAGGGGCTGAGGAGGCGGAGGGCGGACTCGAAGACGGTGAGGAGGGTGGTCAGGGCGACCTGGGTGGCGGCCTTGTCGGCGGTCTCGGAGAAGTCGAGGCGGAGTTTGACGATTTCCAAGTACCAGTCGCAGAGGTCGCCCCAGAAGAACTGGTAGATGGCGTTGGCGGCTTCGTCGAAGCGGTAGTCGGCTAGGGATCGGTCGACGGCGGCGGTGGTCTGGGAGAGGCGGGAGAGGATCCACTGGGATTCGAGGGGCTCGTTTGGATGGGCCTCGGGTTCACCGGAAGACCCCACCCTCACCGACGGTGAGACTGTCGGTGAGGATGGGGCACCCAATTTGGTGGAGTCGGTGGAGAAGGTGGTGGGGTCGATGGTGATTCCGGCTTCGCGGGCGCGCTCCACGTTCATGAAGAGGAAGCGGGCGGCGTTCCAGATCTTATTGGCGAAGGCGCGGTAGCCCTCGGTGCGGGCCTCGGAGAAGGCGATGTCGGTTCCGGGGGAGGCCATGCTGGCGAGGGTGAAACGGACGGCGTCGGTTCCGAACTTCGCGATGATGTCGATGGGATCGATGACGTTTCCCTTGGTCTTGGACATCTTCTCGCGGTTTGCGTCTCTTACCAGGGCGTGGATGTAGACCTCTTTGAATGGGACCGCTTCGGCGAGGGTTCGCGGTTCGCCGTCGGGCATGGGGACTTCGAGCATGAAGTGGGTTCCGAGCATGATCATGCGGGCGACCCAGAAGAAGAGGATGTCGAAGCCGGTGACGAGGAGATCGGTGGGGTAGAAGGTGTCGAGGTCGGGTGTTGACTCGGGCCAGCCGAAGACGGTGAAGGGGAGGAGCCCGGAGGAGAACCAGGTGTCGAGGACGTCGGTCTCCTGGGTGAGCTTGGTGGATTTGCAGCCGGTGCAGCGGTCGGGGGTCTCGCGGGCGACGGTGATGGATCCGCAGGTTTCGCAGTGCCAGGCGGGGATGCGGTGGCCCCACCAGAGTTGGCGGGAGAGGCACCAGTCGTGGATGTTCGACATCCACTCGTCGTAGGTTTTTTTGTACTGGTCGGGGGTGAAGCGGATGTGACCCTCGTCGACGGCGCGGATGGCTTTGCTTGCGATGGATTCGCCGCCGGTGGAGGGGGTTTTGTTGACGGAGAGGAACCACTGCATGGAGAGGCGTGGTTCGATGACGACACCGGAGCGCTGGGAGAGGGCGATGGCGTGGGTGTGGTCTTTGATTGCGACCAGGAGGCCCATGGCTTCGAGGTCGGCGACGATCTTTTCGCGGGCTTCGTACCGGTCGAGGCCGTGGTAGGGGGAGCCGGGGAGGTCGATGTGCGCGGTCTTGTCGAGGATGATGAGGTTCTGGAGGTGGTGGCGCTGGCCGATGGCGAAGTCGTTGGGATCGTGGGCGGGGGTGACCTTGACGGCTCCGGTTCCGAACTCGGGGTTGGCCCAGGTGTCGGCGATGATCGGGATCTCGCGGTCAGCGTGGGGGAGGCGGGCGCTGAGGGGGAGGGTGAGGTGGCGGCCGATGAGGGCGGAGTAGCGTTCGTCGGACGGGTTGACGGCCACGGCGACGTCTCCGAGCATGGTCTCGGGGCGGGTGGTGGCGATGACGATGGAGCCGGAGCCGTCGGAGAGGGGGTAGCGGATGTGGTAGAGCTTGCCGAGGCGCTCTTCGTGGACGACTTCGAGGTCGGAGACGGCGGTCTGGATCTCGGGGTCCCAGTTGACGATGTAGGCTCCGCGATAGATGAGGCCCTGCTCGTGGAGGCGGACGAAGGCTTCTTTGACGGCGATGGAGAGGTCGTCGTCCATGGTGAAGTACTCGCGGGACCAGTCGACGGAGGCCCCGAGGCGGCGCATCTGGGTGGTGATGGCTCCGCCGTACTGCTTCTTCCAGCACCAGACGCGGTCGGTGAAGGCTTCGCGGCCGAGGGCGGCGCGGGAGGTGCCTTCGGTGAGGAGCTGGCGCTCGACCATCATCTGGGTGGCGATTCCGGCGTGATCGGTTCCGGGGACCCAGAGAGCGAGGTCTCCGGACATGCGGTGCCAGCGGGTTAGGATGTCCATTTCGGCCTGGTTGAGCATGTGGCCCATGTGGAGACGGCCGGTGACGTTGGGCGGGGGGAGGAGCATGGTGAACTTCTTTTGCCCGGGATGCGTACCTTTTGGGGCTGTTACGTCAAACAAGCGTTCCCGTACCCAGTACTCGGCCCAGCGCTCTTCAATCGTCGAAGGATTGTATGCCTTCGGAAGCTCAGATAGTTCGGATGTTTTGTTGATCGCGTCGCTCATGAATGCGTTAAGGTTAGCATCGAGCGGCGGTGGTTCCTGCGGTTTGGCTTGGGTTTGAGCGTGCGTTGTTCCCGGAGGCGGGTATGAGGATGGATGTGGGATTTCTTGTGAAGCGGATGGGTTTTCTGGGGTTGGCGATCACTTGCCTGCTGGCGCTGGCGCCGGGGCGGGCGGAGGCGAGGACGCATTGGGCGGGGGGCGGGGACGACCATGACGAGGTGGCGTTTGGGCGGACGATCGATATAGGGGACGGCGAGACGGCCTCGAATGTGGTGTGTTTCTTCTGCACGATTCGGGTGCACGGGGAGGTGGCGGGGGACATGGTGGCGATGTTCGGGTCGGTGAATGTGGATGCTGACCGGAGCATCCGGGGGGATGTGGTGGTGTTTGGGGGGAAGCTGACGCTGGAGAACGATGCGCGGATCGGCGGGGACCTGGTGGTCTATGGGGGGGACCTCGACCAGGCGGGATCGGCGACGGTGCACGGGAGCCATTTTGTGATGGCGGGCTCGGGGTGGCTGCTGCTGGCGCTGATGCCGTTTCTGATTCCGATCGGGTTCGTCTGGCTGATCGTTTACCTGGTGCGGCGGAATCGGTATCGGTTTCCGGCTTATCCTCCTCCTGGGGCTCGATACTAAAGCCCGTTGGTCGCGAGGCCGGATTGGCGGCGTTTCAGGGCCTGGTCGGTGGCGATGACGGGCAGGAGCCAGGTGAGGCCGACGAGGTAGCCGGCGAGGACATCCGACGGGAAGTGGGCTCCGAGGTAGATGCGGCTTAGTCCGATTCCAACGATGAGGGTGAGGCTGGCCAGGATGATGATTGCGCGCTGCCAAGTGTGCGCCAGATGGCTCATGAGCAGATAGGTGAGGATGCCGTAGAGGGTCACTGCCAGGACGGAGTGGCCGCTGGGGAAGGAGAAGCTGCGCTCGTGGACGAAGGCCCAGGGGAGGTCGGGGCGGATGCGGCGGTAGTGGAGCTTGAGGGCGGTGTCGAGGGTGGAGGAGCCACCCATGGAGATGAGAAGGAGGAGGGCGTCGCGGCGGAGGCGTCTGCTCCAGAGGAGGGCCGCGGCTAACGGGACCGCGGGGAGCAGGGTGATCGGAGAGCCGATGAAGCTGAGGGTGCGGGCGAGGGCGGTGAGGAATGGGGTGTCGTGGGCGTGGATGGATTGAAGGATGGATCGGTCAAGGGACTCGATGCGGGGATGGGAGATGTCCTCGTGGAGGTGGATGATGGCGAGGAGGAAGAGGGTGGAGACCACTAGCCCGATGAGGAGGGCGAGGGCAAGGAAGCGGCGGTCGGAGGGTTGGAGGGGGTGGGGCATCCAATGAGGCGGATGCTGCTGAAGCGGATTGGGTTGCGGGGATGGGGCTATTTGGGGTCGGCCTGGGGTTCCGTCCGGGGTTCGAGGGCGGCGAATACCTCGGCGATCGAAAGGCGGATGGGGGTGTTGGGGACGGTGAGTTCGGGCTCGGTGGCGAGGACGAAGCCGGCGGGGGTGTAGCGGCGGGCCTCGCGGGCGTCGGGGTCGAAGCACCAGATGTTTTCGACGCCGAGGGTGAGGTAGTCGTTGAGGCGGGCTCGCATCCTGGCCCAGGTGTCTTCGGGGCTGAGGACCTCGATGCAGAGGAGGGGCGGCTGGCGGACGATACGGTCTACCTTCTGGGGCTGGAGGAGGACCATGAGGTCCGGGACGCGGAAACGTTTTTCGGAGACCTGCAAGCGGCACTCGGGGACGGCAATGATCTTCCATTCGGCTTCGTGCGCGAAGAAGAAGGCTGCCAGCATGAGCTGGATACGGCTGTGTTCGTACTCACCCACGTTTCGTTCCTCAAGGATTCCGTCGATGAAGTCGCAGTCCGGGCGGTAGGGAGTGCGGAGGTACTCCTCGAGGGAGACCTGGCGCTCTTCGACCGGATTCCAGGAGGCGGTGGCCATAGGGAGAGTATGCGCTTAAACGGCGGGGAAGGCGATGGGGATGATGGAGACGCAGATTCCCTTCCGGGAATGACAGAAAGAAAAGCAAGGGCAAATAAGAAGAGGCCGGTCGCTTGGGCGGCCGGCCTCTTCCTGGTGGAGCGGGGTTGGTTAGTAGAGGATTTTTAGGCCGAACTGGAGGACGCGGGGTTGGAAGGTGCTGGTGATCTGTCCTCCGGTGCTGGCGGTCTGGCCGTTGGTTCCTCCGATGGTTGCGGGGAGGTAGAGGTTGGTGTGGTTGAGGACGTTGTAGGCCTCGGTGCGGAACTCTACCTTGAGGGTCTCGATGGGGGTGGAGAACTTTTTATTAAGGGCGAGGTCTGTCTGGTAGAAGGGCGTGTTGCGGAGGAAGTTGCGTGGTGTGTTGCCGAAGGGGCTGGCCAGCGCGGCTCCGGTGACGTTGCCGACGGTGGTGGAGGGAAGGGCGAAGGCGGCGGGGTTCACGTACTGGATGAAGCCGTTGGAGAGTTGGGTGTTGAGGATGGGGTTGACGCCCGCGATGCGGTTGGGGCGGTAGAGATTGGCTCCACGGAAGCTGTTGCCGATGGTGGGTGAGACCTGGTTGGTGGCGGCGGGGGTGTAGGTGAGGTTGAAGGGGGTTCCGGACTGCATGGTGTTGATGGTGGAGAGCTGCCAGCCTCCGAGGACGGCGTCGGTGAAGGCGTTGGCGGAGGAGAGGTAATGGCGTCCGCGGCCGAAGGGCAGCTCGTAGACGAGGGAGGTGATGTCGGCGAGGGGCAGGTTGTAGTCGGAGTTTCCGTAGTCTCCGCGGATGTTGTTGCCGTCCTGCGGGGCGGGGGTGTTGCCTTCGAGCGAGGCCGATGCCATGTCGAGGGAGTGCGACCAGGTGAAGGAGTTGAGCAGGGTGAGTCCGGCTACGAAGCGCTGCTCATATTTGACCTGAAGAGAGTTGTAGTTGGAGGAGAACTCGTTGAGGGCGGTGGTGATGTCGGAGAACTTGGGGAAGGGCCGGTTGGCCTGGGCGAATCCGACGGCGGGGTTGAGCTGGTTGATGTTGGTGAAGCCCTGGAGCTTGAGGCCGTGGTTTCCGACGTAGGCGATGTCGAGCAGGGTGTTGCGTGCGACCTGGCGCTGCACCGAGAGGAAGAAGCTCTCGACGTAGCTGTCGCGGGTGTTGCGGGGGACGTAGGTGACGTTGTCGGTGAGTGGGTTGAAGGTGGTGGTGAGGCCGGTGGGGAAGCCCTGCTCGGCTGAGACGTAGCAGGTTCCGATGGAGGCGACTGTGGGGGTTCCGGTGCAGTGGTTGGTGGTGGAGGGCTTGAGGTTGTTCTGGTTGACGGCGACGAAGAGGGCCTGGGGGGCGTTGATGCCGAGGATGTTTCCGCTTCCGGCGCGGGTGTAGTGGACGTAGCTCATGCCGAAGCCGCCGCGGATGGCGGTCTTGGTATCCGGTGCGTAGGAGAAGCCGATGCGGGGGCCGAAGTCGTTGAGGTCGGGATCGATGAGGCTCTTGTTATAGACTCCGCCGGCGGCGGTGACGGGGGTGATGCTGGCTCCGGAGGCTCCGGCGGTAGTGGTGAGGACGGTCTGGGTGGTGGGATCGAAGTTGGAGATGTTGTTCTTCTGTTCGGTGTAGGGCGCGCCGTACTCCCAGCGCATGCCGAGGTTGAGGGTGAGGTTGGGGAAGACCTTCCAATCGTCCTGGGCGTAGGCGTTGTGGAAGTTCTGGCGGAGGTGGGTGGTGTAGTAGTTGGCGGCGGAGTAGGCGCTGGTGGCTCCGAAGAGGAAGTCGGCCCAGTAGGTGTCGGAGACGGTGGAACCTCCGTTGTTGGAGTAGCCTCCGCCGTAGGTGAAGGAGCCGAAGAGGGGATTGTTGTCGGAGACGGCCATCCAGACCTTTTCGAACTCGTAGCCGAATTTGAGGGAGTGCTTGCCCTTGACGAGGGTGAAGTTGAGCTTGGGGTCGAGGAGGGCGGGGTTCTGGAACTGGGGGTTGGTGCTCTGGCGTCCGAAGCCAGTGAATCCGGTGATGGAGGTGGAGGGCAGACCGCCGGCGACGCTGGGGTCGGTGGGCAGGCCGGGGATGTTGAAAGAGGTGCTGCCGATGGAGGTGGAGAACTTTCCGGCCTTGGTGCGGGATAGGCCTACGCGGGCGTCGAGGATCTTATCGGAGCCGAAGAGGCGGGTGAAGCCGAGGACGACCTGCTGGTCGAGGACGCGGATCTTGCCGTTGGTCTGGCCGTCGAGGGGCAGGGGCAGGGCGGGGGCGTTGAGGGCGTTCTCCTTGCGGTCGGAGACGCGGAGGAACCAGGAGGTGGCGGGGTTCTGCTGGAAGTCGAAGCGGAGGTCGCCCTTGTCGGAGTTGTCGGTGAAGGGGACCTGGACCGCGTAATTGAACTGGGCGAGGCCGGTTCCAGCGGCGCCTGGGTTCGGATTGATGGGGACCTGGCGGAAGGCGGCGATGATCTGTTGTGAGAGCGGGTTGATGTCGGAGGTCGGAATGGTGGTTCCGGCGGCGTAGGTCTTGCCGGTGAGGGGGTTCTTGACGGAGACGACGAGTTTTCCGTTGAGCTCATCCTGTGTGGGGAGGGTGAGGACGGAGAGGGGCTTGAGGACCTGGCGGAAGCCTTCGTAGTCGAGGAAGAAGAAGAGGCGATCCTTGACGATGGGGCCGCCGAGGTTCATACCGTACTGGTTGCGGTTGAAGGTGGGTTTCTTGAATGGGACGACGATTCCGGAGGTTCCGGTGTTGGTGGGTTTGAAAAAGCCAGCGGCGTTGAGGTCGGTGTTGCGGAAGAACTCGTAGAGGGCGGCGTGGTAGCGGTTGGTTCCGGACTGCGAGGCTACGTTGATCGTTGCTCCCGAGGACCGGCCGTATTCGGCGCTCTCGTTGTTGGTCACGACCTGGAACTGGGTGACGGAGTCGGGTGGGACGGCGATGATCTGGTTGTCGAAGCCCTGGTTGGATTCGCCGTAGGCGTTGTTGTCCATGCCGTCGAGGAGGAAGTTGTTGAACATGCTGCGCTGGCCGTTGATGTTGTAGGCACCGGCGCGGACGAGGGAGTTGATGGAGGTGGTGGTAGCTGCGGAGGGGGCCTGGCGGGATCCGGCGATGAGGCCGAGGAGGTCGGAGTAGTTGCGGGAGACGAGGGGGAGGGCGGCGGACTGGTAACCGGTGATGATCTGGCCGCGCTCGGAGGTCTCGGTCTCAACCTGGAGGGAGACGCCGGAGACCTCGACGGTGGTGGCGGTTCCGGCGAGGGCGAGGGTGAGGTCGATGCGCTGGCGGCCGGCGACGGTGACCGAGATGTTGGTGGCGGTGGCGTCGGCGAAACCGGCATGGGAGGCGACAACGTTATATTGGCCGACCTTGAGGTTGGGGACCTCGTAGGCTCCGTCTTCCTTGGTGGGGGCGGTGCTGACGATGCCGGTCGCGGCGTTGGTGACGGTGACCGTGGCTCCGGAGACGACGGCGCCGGAGCTGTCGTGGATGGAACCGACGATGCTTCCGTTTTCGAACTGTGCCCGCGCAATGGTGGGAACGAAGAAGCACAGCAAGAGGGCTGTGAGGAGGGAGATGGATTTGCGCATGGCATCGACGCTAGCGGGCTGGCGTTGCGGGGCGTTGAACGGGAGATGAATGGGAGGTTACGTTTATCTGGTTTCGAGGAAGAATGCTTGTTGATGGGGCGCAAGCTTTCCTGTTCCGCAAAGGCAGGATGGGGCGGCGGGGGTCCTACAATGAAGCCATACGGATGAGAAACGAGACCAAGCGTAACTTGATTCCGACGCTTCTGTTTGCAGCGATTGTGGTGGTGTCGATGAACGCGTGGTTTGCGTTTCACTCGGTGCAGGTGCTGGTGGAGAGCGAGGCGTTGGTTCAGCACACGTGGCAGGTGATCTACCAGGTGGAACGGATCATGAGCTCGGCGAAGGATGCCGAGACGGGGAGCCGGGGTTTTCTGATCGCGGGCGAAGATGCCTATCTTGAGCCTTACCAGAGCGCCCGGCGGGATCTTCCGGGGGAGTTGGATGCGTTCGGCAGGCTGACTGCGGACAATGCCTCGCAGAGGGCTCGGCTGACAGAGATGCGGGCGGTGCTTGGGCAGCGCCTGGATTTGTTGGGGCAGGGCATCGCACTGCGCGGAGAGAGCGATACCAACGGCGTTCGGGCGATGGTGCTGAGCGGTACGGGGAAGGTGGAGATGGACCACCTGCGTTCGCTGGCCGACCAGATGGAGGCCGAGGAGCGACGTCTGCTGGCGCTGCGGACGAGCCAGACGAACTCGAATCTGCGGAGTGCGCGGTTCACGATCGGGTTGGCGAGTGCGTTGGACTTTCTGCTGATTGTGCTGATGTTCCGCTACTTTGCGCGAGAACGTGCGCTGCGGGTGAGGACGGAGGCGACGGCTGCGTTGCTGGCGGTTGCGAGTCGGAAGGCGGAGGAGAATGCGGCGGAGGTGAGTCTGCTGAACAGGACGCTTGAGGAGCGGGTGCGGCAGAGGACGAACGAACTGGAGACGACGAACCGGGAGCTGGAGGCGTTCAGCTACTCGGTGTCGCATGATCTGAGGGCTCCGCTGCGGACGATCGATGGGTTCAGCCTGGCGCTGGAAGAAGATTATGCGGAGGTGGTCGACGGGGTCGGGCGGGACTACATTCGGCGGGTGCGGACGGGCGTGCAGCGGATGGGGCAGTTGATCGACTCGCTGCTGCAGCTTTCACGGATTACGCGGGCGGAGATTGTGCGGAGCAAGGTGGACCTGAGCGGGCTGGCCGAGACGATCGTCGGGAATCTGAAGGATGAGAATCCGGAGAAGACGATCGAGTTCCGGATTGAGCAGGGGCTGACGGCGACGGCGGATCCGAAGTTGATCCAGGTGGCGCTTGAAAACCTGCTTGGGAATGCGGTGAAGTTCAGTTCGAAGGTGGAGCATCCGGTGGTGGAGTTTGGCCGGGATGCGGAGAAGGATGCGTGGTTCGTCCGTGATAACGGGGCGGGCTTCGATATGTTTTATTCGGATAAGTTGTTCAATGCATTCAACCGGCTGCATGGGGACAAGGACTTCAAGGGGTCAGGAATCGGCCTGGCGACGGTGGCGCGCGTGGTGCGCCGGCATCATGGCCGGATATGGGCCGAGAGTGTCGTGAATCATGGCGCGACGTTCTGGTTTACGCTAGGATAGCTGCCATGGTAGATGGAAATAAGATGATTTTATTGGTGGAAGATGACCCGGATCACGAACTGCTGACGATCCGCGCGCTGAACAAGTCGAATATCGCCAATGATGTGCGCGTCGCTCGGGATGGGGCAGAGGCGATCGAGATGCTGTTTGGTGCGGAGCCGATCAAGCCGCAGGTGATCTTGCTGGATCTGAAGCTGCCGAAGGTGGAGGGGCTGGAGGTTCTGCGGAGGATTCGCGAGGCTCCCGAGACGCGGATGCTGCCGGTCGTGGTGCTGACGTCTTCGGACGAAGAGCGGGATGTGGTGCGGAGCTACCAGCTTGGGGTGAACAGCTATATTCGCAAGCCTGTGAACTTCAACGACTTTGCCGAGGCGACGCGGCAGCTTGGGATGTACTGGCTGGTGTTGAACGAATGCCCCCCGAGCTAGGAGCGTCGGGCGCTTCGCGACCAGGAGTTCGATCTGGAACACGGCCTCTGAAGGTTCTTCTGGTGGAAGACAATGCCGACGATGCGTTCCTGCTGGAACGACACCTTCGGCAGAATGGCTTTGTGCCGCAGACGACGCGGGTGGAGACGCCGGCGGAGATGTCGGACGCTCTTCAATCGGAGGGCCTTCCGGATATTGTGTTGGCGGACTATAACCTTCCAAGCTTCAGCGGTCCGGCGGCGTTGCAGATGCTGAAGACGGCGGGGCTGGATATCCCGTTCATCATGATGTCGGGGGCGATCTCGGAGGAGACGGCGGTCGAGTCGATGCGGGCGGGTGCGCAGGACTATGTCACCAAGCAGAATCTAGTGCGGCTGGTTCCGGCGATCGAAAGGGAATTGCGCGAGGCGGCGGCGCGGAAGAACAAGCTGGCGGCGGAGATGGCGCTGCGGGAGAGCGAGGCGCGGTTTCACCGGTTGGTGGAGGCGATGCCGCTGGGGCTGCTGATCAGCGATTCGGCGGGGCGGGTGGTATATGCAAATGGCGCGGTGGAACGGCTGCTGGGGTATGCGAATGGGTCGATGGTTGCGGGTGGGGTGACGCTGGATTCGCTATGTCCCACGTTGGAGTCGGCTTATGGGGGGTCGGATCAGGATCCGGAGCGGACCGGGACGGGGGGATCGAGTGTGGCGGGGGAGCCGTTCGATGCGGTGTGCATGACGGCTTCGGGGCAGCCGGTGGATGTGCTGATCGGGGTGGCGCTGCTGAATCCTGAGTCGACAGATGAGGATCGGCAGATGGCGGCGTTCATCGTGGATGTGACGCTGCAGAAGAAGAGCGAGGAGGTGCTGCGGCAGACGGAGAAGCTGGCGGTGGCGGGGCGGCTGGCGGCGTCGATCGCGCATGAGATCAACAATCCGCTGGAGGCGATTACGAACTGCCTGTACCTCGTAGGGGCGACGGCGCTTCCGGAGGATGCGCGGACGTTTCTGGAGCTGGCGCAGAAGGAGCTGGACCGGGTGGCGCAGATCACGGTGCAGACGCTGCGGTTCTATCGGAGATCGACGCAGACGGCTCATGCGGATATCCATGACCTGCTGGGGACGGTGCTGGCGCTGCTGGACTCGCGGATGCGGCGGATGCAGATTGAGGTGATGCGGGAGTTTGGGGAGATCCCGCCGATCCTGGTGCATGACGGCGAGATTCGGCAGGTGCTGGTGAACCTGATTGGGAATGCGATCGACGCGCTGGCGGAGGGTGGGGTGCTGCGGTTGCGGACCAGGGCGGGGCATGACTGGGGGACTGGGCGGTGGGGTGTGCGGGTTACGGTGGCGGACAACGGCTCGGGGATGGATGAGGCGACGCTGAAGCGGATCTTCGAGCCGTTCTTTTCGACCAAGGGCATTACGGGGACGGGGCTTGGGCTTTGGGTGTCGCGGGAGATCGTGGATAAGCACCAGGGGACGCTGACGGTGAGGAGCCTCCCGCGGGTGGAGGGGGGGCCGGGGGGGACGGTGTTCCGGCTGTTTATTCCGGACCTTGGAGAGCCTTTGGCGACGCGGGAGACCGAACGACAATCAGCCGGTGCGGCGGAGTAGTTACCGCTGGGCGCAGGCGATTGTCCGCACCGTTGTAGATTTCCCCCGGACGCGTATACTTCTCGGCATACTGAACAAAAAAAAGGGGTTCCGATGAAGGTTTTTCTGGTGGCAATTCTTTGCCTGTTGATACCGACGTGTGCGTTTGCGGCGGAGGCCAATAGCTACAGGGTGATCTATGATGGCGGTTCGGTTCCGGGGCTGAAGTCCGGGATGGCGGTTCGGCTCTTTATCGAGCCGAAGCAGGTGCGGTTGTACGATGACCAGGCCAAGAAGGACTACGTGGTGATTCCAGCTTCCTCGATCACAGAGGTCTCCTATGGGCAAGATGTTCACCGTAGGATTGGGACGGCGATTGGCCTGGCGGTGATCTCGCTGGGGGTTGGGGCGCTGATGATGTTCAGCAAGTCAAAGAAACACTACATCGGAACGACGTGGGCGAATGGAGATGAGAAGGGCGGTCTGGCGATGCAGTGCGACAAGAACGAGTATCGCGGGATTCTGGCGGCGATGGAGGGGATTTCGGGCAAGAAGGCCGTTGATTCCGCTCCGATGAACGTCAAGAACTGAACTTCAGGAAGTGATGGCGGGCACGGCGGATTCGGGATTTGAGGGAAATGCTGTGTCCGCCGCCTCCTTGAGAGCGGTGCCGCTCAGGCCTCGCGTCTGGGCTTCGCGGCAGAGGAAGGCGATGCGGTTGGCGGCGGTGGCGTAGTCGAGGCCTTCGGTGCGGATGTTGGAGATGCAGTTGCGGTCGGCGTCGGTGATGTTGGGGCGCGGATTCCTGATTGGATTCCAGGTGATGTAGGCTCCTAGGGAGTCGGGTGAGGTGAGGCCCGGGCGCTCACCGATGAGCATGAGGGTGAGGTGGGGTTGGAGGGCGGCTCCGATGGGGTCGCCGAGGGCTACGCGTGCCTGCTCGGCCAGGACGATTGGGGTAAGGGAGAACTGCTGGAGCTTTGGGAGGAGGGCGTCGAGGAGCTCGATGGCGTGGCGGTTGGTGGCGAGGGCGGAGAGGCCGTCGGCGAGGATGATGGTCAGGCGGGGGATGGGGCCGGCTGCGGGTTGGAGGCGTTCGAGGGACTCGGGGGCGAGGGCGCGGCCGAGGTCGGGGCGGCGGATGTAGGTGGGGCGGTCGGGGGCGGCGGAGTGGACGAGGATGGTTTCAAGCTGGCGCTGGTGGAGGGCTTCGAGAAGGGATGGGATGGCGAGGGTGGCGTAAACGGCGTCGCGGGCCTGGGCGTGGCAGAGGGAGAAGTCGAGGATCTCGGGGGTGCGGAGGCTTACTCCCGTGCGGGTGAGGGAGACGCGGGCGGGGGTGAGGTCGCGGAGGCTGAGGGGCTTTGGGATGAGCTGTTTCATGCGTTGAGAAGGGACTGGATGGAGAGTTCGGGGTGGCGGTTGGATTGGAGCCAGGCTTCGAACTCGGGGGCGGGGCGGAGGTTGAGGAGTTTGCGCAGGTAGAGGGCGTCGTGGAAGGAGGTGCTCTGGTAGTGGAGCATGATGTCGTCGGCTCCGGGGACTCCCATGATGAAGTTGACGCCGGCGAGGCCGAGGGTGGTGAGGAGGGTGTCCATGTCGTCCTGGTCGGCTTCGGCATGGTTGGTGTAGCAGATGTCGACGCCCATGGGGAGGCCGAGGAGCTTGCCGCAGAGGTGGTCTTCGAGGCCGGCGCGGAGGATCTGCTTGCCGTCGTAGAGGTACTCGGGGCCGATGAAGCCTACGACGGAGTTGACGAGCATGGGGTTGAAGGCTCGGGCCACGGCGTAGGCGCGGGCTTCGATGGTTTGCTGGTCGACGTTGTGGTGGGCGTTGGCGGAGAGGGCGCTGCCCTGGCCGGTTTCGAAGTACAGGATATTGGGGTTGGGATGGGTGGCTCGGTTGAGGCTGTGGGCCATCTGGTGGGCTTCTTCGATCAGCGACAGGTTGATGCCGAAGCTGGTGTTGGTGAGCTCGGTGCCACCGATGGACTGGAAGAGGAGGTCGAGGGGTGCTCCCTGTTCGATGGCCTGCATCTGGGTGGTGATGTGGGCGAGGACGCAGCTTTGGGTGGGGATCTCGAAGCGCTGGCGGGCTCGGTCGATAAGGTGGAGGAGGGTGGTGACGGAGTTGACGTTGTCGGAGACGGGGTTGATTCCGATGACGGCGTCGCCGGAGCCGAGCAGCAGGCCGTCGAGGATGGAGGCGGCGATTCCCTGGGGATCGTCGGTGGGGTGATTGGGCTGGAGGCGGGTGGAGAGGCGGCCGGGCAGGCCTATGGTGGTGCGGAAGCGGGTGACGACGCGGATCTTGGCGGCGACGAGGATGAGGTCCTGGAGGCGCATGAGCTTGGAGACGGCGGCGGCCATCTCGGGCATGAGGACGGGGGCGAGGTCGGCGAGGCGGTCGGGGGTGGCGTTGTCGGAGAGGAGGAAGTCGCGGAACTCGCCGACGGTGAGGGAGAGGATGGGTTCGAGGCGGGTGAGGGCCTTGGGGGTGTTGGCTGTGTCAAGGATGAGGCGGCTGATCTCGTCGGTTTCGTAGGGGATGATGGGGTCCGACAGGAAGTGGCGTAGGGGGAGGTCGGCGAGGGCCATCTGGGCGGCGACGCGGTGCTGGGCGGATTCGGCGGCGAGGCCTGCGAGTTGATCTCCGGAGCGTGCGGGGGTGGCCTTCGCGAGGAGGTCGGCGAGGGTGGGGAAGACGTAGTGAGTGCCGGCTACGGTGTGGGCGAAGGGCATTGGTGTCTACGCTAGCAGGTCGCTTCGTCGTGTGGATGGTGCTTCAGCCCTTGCCCAACGGAATGTTGTCCCGACCAGCGGGAGGACCTCCAGATTTGGTAGCGCTGGGACCGGTATACACGTCACGAAGTGACCGCTCCACGCGGAGTGGGCCCGTCCGGCAGGACGATGTGGTAACGTTGCGGCCATGTGGATGCGCGGGTTCGGAGCTGTTTTGCTGGGGATATTGGCGTTGGCGGGGAGTGCTCGGGGACAGGTCCGGCGACAGGTGGTTGCAGCCACTCCGCCGATGGGCTGGAATAGCTGGGACGCTTATGGGCTGCGGATTACGGAGGCAGAGTTTCGCGCCAATGTTGCCGTGCAGGCGGCGGTGCTGCGGCCCTATGGGTGGCAGTATGCCGTGATCGACGAAGGGTGGTTTATGGAGAATCCGGAGGATCGGCCGAAGCCTGCGACGCTTCGGTTTGCGATCGATGGGTTTGGCCGGTATATCCCGGTTCCGGCGCGGTTTCCATCTTCGGACGGGGATCATGGGTTCGAGCAGATTGGGAAGGATGTTCATGCGGTGGGGCTGAAGTTCGGGATCCATATTGTGCGGGGGATTCCGCGGGTGGCGGTTAAGGCGAATACGCCGGTCGAGGGGAGTGCGTTTCATGCGGTCGATGTGGCGGACCAGGGGGATGCGTGTCCGTGGGATCCGACGAATTGGGGGGTGCGGAATAATGCGGCGGGGCAGGCTTATTACGACTCGCTGCTGCGGCAGTTCTCGGGATGGGGGGTGGACCTGCTGAAGGTGGACTGCATCTCGGACCACCCTTACAAGGCGGATGAGATTCGGATGATTCGGCGGGCGATCGATAAGACGGGGAGGGGGATTGTGCTGAGCTTATCGCCGGGGCCGACGCAGTTGGAGCATGCGGCAGAGATTGGGGAGATGGGGCAGATGTGGCGGATCTCGGATGATGTCTGGGATGTGTGGAGGTCGGAGAAGCCGTTTCCGCAGAGTGTCTATAGCCAGTTTGCCCGGGTGGCCGCGTGGGCGAAGTATGCGAAACCGGGGAACTGGCCGGATGCGGATATGCTTCCGCTGGGAGAGCTGCGGCCTACGCCGGGGGATGGGGTGGCTCGGAAGAGTAGGCTGACTCCGGAAGAGGAAAGGACGCAGGTGACCCTTTGGTCAATGGCGCGGTCTCCGCTGATCCTGGGGGCGAATCTGACCATGCTCGATGGGTATACGACTTCGCTGCTGCTGAATCGGGATGTGATTCGGGTGGACCAGATGGCGACGGCGAGCCGTGAGGTTTCGCGGGAGGGGGATGTGGTGGTTTGGACAGCGGATCTTCCGGGCGGGGAGAAGGCGCTGGCGGTGTTCAATACCGGGGATGCGACGGCCACGATGGATGTGGATTTTCAGAAGTATGGGCTGACGCGGGAGCGGTATCGGGTAAGGGACGTGTGGGAGGGGAAGAACCTGGGGCGGCTGGGTGGGGTGAAGGGGGTGTCCGTGGCGCCGCATGGGTGCGTGTTGTGGATTTTGCGACGGGGGGCTGGGGGGCTGGATCTGCTTGAGGGGGATTGAATCGCCTCGGGTAGTTTCGCCTAAGCATCGCCCCTGATAGCATCGGCGCAGAGGGTGTGAGTGGATGAGCAACGATGCGGACCGGCTGGTCTCCGGGCGGCGGGGGGACGACGACGGAGAGTTCGAGCTGAAGCTGCGGCCCACGCGGCTGGCGGAGTTTATTGGGCAGGAGAAGATCAAGGAGCAGCTGGCGATTGCGCTCGAGGCGGCGAAGAGCCGGGGTGAGGCTCTGGACCATGTGCTGTTGTTTGGACCTCCGGGGCTGGGGAAGACGACGCTGGCGACGATTATCGCCAATGAGCTTGGTGTGGGGTATCAGCAGACGAGTGGCCCGGCACTGCAGATTCAAGGGGATCTGACGGCGATTTTGACCAACCTGCGGGAGCGGCAGGTGCTTTTTCTGGACGAGATTCACCGGCTGCAGGCGGTGCTCGAGGAGAAGCTGTATACGGCGCTCGAGGACTACACGCTGGATATCATGATCGGGACGGGGCCGAGCGCGCGGACGCACGTGATGGAGATCAAGCCCTTCACGTTTGTGGCGGCGACGACGCGGCCGGGGTTGCTGAGCTCTCCGCTGCGGAGCCGGTTTGGGATTCTGCTGCGGCTGGAGTTCTATACGGTCGACGAGCTGCGGTTCGTGGTGGAGCGATCGGCCGAGGTGATCGGGGTGCCGATCGATCAGGATGGGGCGGCGGAGATTGCCATGCGGTCACGGGGCACACCGAGGATTGCGAACCGGCTGCTGCGGCGGGTGAGGGACTATGCGCAGGTGCGGGCGGATGGGGTGATTACGCGGGAGGTGGCCATGGCGGCGCTGGCGATGCTGGAGGTGGACGCGCATGGATTCGATGAGCTGGACCGACGGCTGCTGCGGACGATCATCGAGAAGTACGATGGGGGACCGGTGGGTCTGAACACGCTGGCGGCGGCGTTGGCGGAGGAACAGGATGCGTTGGAAGAGGTCTATGAACCGTTTCTGATTCAGATCGGGTTTCTGGATCGGACGCCGCGGGGGCGGGTGGCTACGCGGCTGGCTTATGAGCACTTCGGGATCGAGATGCCGGGGCTGCGGGGGCTGTTTGGGTAGGGGTTTTGGCTGCGAGGGACCTGCGTTGAGGATGCAGCGGTGAGAGTGAGACACCGACCAAACAACGACTGCCAGCCCCCATTTGCGGGCTGGCAGTCGTTTGACCATGGATCGTTACGGTGGTGGGTTAGCGGGATCCGCCGCTGATGTTGATAATCTCGCCGGTGAGGTACTTGGAGTCGGAGGAGGCGAGGAAGACGGCGGCGGGGTTGAGGTCTTCGACCTGGCCGACGCGGCCCAGGGGGTTGGTGGCGACGAAGCCGGTCTCGAAGTCCGAGCCGAGGACGCCGGTGGTCTGGGTGCCTTCGGTTGCGATCAGGCCGGGGTTGATGGAGTTGACGCGGATCTTGCGGGGGCCAAGCTCGCGCGAGAGGATGACGGTGATGGCGTCGACCGAAGCCTTGGTGGCGGTGTAGATCGAGCTGGCCGGAGGCTTCAGGCTGGTGATGGCCGAGCTGATGTTGATGACGCTTCCGCCTTCGGGTCCGAAGTAGGTGGCGGCTTCCTTGGTGGTGAGCAGGAGGCCGAGGACGTTGAGGTTGAACTGGGTGTGGAAGGACTCTTCGGTGATCTGGTCGAGGGGCGCGAAGGCATAGACGCCAGCGTTGTTGACGAGGATGTCGAGACGGCCATAGGCCTTCTTGGTCTCGGCGAAGAGGTTGGTGATGTCGGCCTGCTTGGAGACATCGCCCTGGACGGCGATGGCCTTGCCGCCGGCGGCGGTGATGTCGGCGACGACCTTGTCGGCTCCGGCCTTGCTGGATGCGTAGTTGACGACGACGCTGGCGCCTTCCGCGGCGAGTGCTTTGGCGATGCCGGCTCCGATACCCTTGGATGCTCCGGTGACGACTGCTACCTGATTTGCGAGCTTGCTCATTGATCGATCTCCTGGTTGGGAGCGTCCTTTTTGTCTGGACGCTTCGACAATCATCTAACTGATGTGGGATCGATTGGGAAAGATGCAGATCTTTGAGCGGGAGTGCGCCGGGGGTGTGAGTGGCTGCTGAGGGTTATGGAGAGCTTCGATGGCCCAAAAGGGTCTCGGTGCGAGGTTCCATCGCCGAGAGGTCGGGCGACGGGGACGTTTGATTATGCGATGATCGAAAC
The DNA here is from genome assembly GCA_026225095.1 of bacterium. Taxonomy (GTDB): domain Bacteria; phylum Acidobacteriota; class Terriglobia; order Terriglobales; family Acidobacteriaceae; genus Edaphobacter. The sequence continues at coordinate 14,416 of JAMFSC010000233.1, read as the reverse complement.
TATTGTGAGCGACGATTTCCAAAGGATTCAGCGGCTTCCGCCTTACGTCTTCAACATAACCGGTGAGCTCAAAGCGGCGGCGCGCAGGCGCGGCGAAGACATCATCGACTTTGGCATGGGTAATCCGGACGGAGCGACGCCGGCGCATATCGTCGACAAGATGATTGAGGCGGCGCGGAAACAGCAGACGCATCGGTACTCTCTGTCGAAGGGCATTCCCCGGCTGCGCAAGGCGATCTGCAACTGGTACCAGCGGCGGTACGGGATTGAGTTCGATCCGGCGACCGAGGCGATCATGACGATCGGCTCCAAAGAAGGCATTGCGCATCTTTGTCTCGCGGTGCTGGACAAGGGCGATACGGTGCTGGTTCCGAACCCGAGCTATCCGATCCACATCTTTGGCCCGGTGATCGCGGGGGCGGATGTGCTGAGCATTCCGATTACGGATTCGACGGACGATTTTCTGGCACGGATCCAGGATGTGATTCCGCGGATGATTCCTCGGCCGAAGGTGCTGATCGTCAACTTTCCGGCGAATCCTACGGCGCAGTGCGTCGACCTCGCGTTCTTCGAGAAGCTGGTGGCGATCTGCAAGGAGTACAGCGTGTGGCTGGTGCATGACCTGGCCTACGCGGATATCGCCTTCGACGGGTATGTTCCGCCGAGCGTGATGCAGGTTCCGGGGGCGAAGGATATTGCGGTCGAGTTCTTTACGCTCTCGAAGAGCTACAACATGCCCGGGTGGCGGGTTGGCTTTATGGTCGGCAACGAGAAGCTCGTCGGGGCGCTGGCGCGGATCAAGAGCTACTTCGACTATGGGACGTTCACGCCGATCCAGGTCGCTTCGATTCTTGCGCTCGAAGGCCCGCAGGAGTGCGTCGCGCAGATCTGCGAGAACTACCGTTCGCGGCGGGATGTGCTGGTGAATGGATTGAACAAGCTGGGGTGGCCGGTGGAGTTGCCGCGCGCGACAATGTTCGCCTGGACGAAGATTCCTGAGCAGTATGGCCATCTCAAGTCGCTGGAGTTTTCGAAGCTGATGCTGCAGCAGGCGAAGGTAGCGGTGAGTCCAGGGATCGGCTTTGGGGAGTACGGGGATGACTTCGTGCGCTTCTCCTTGATCGAGAACGAGGAACGGACGCGGCAGGCGCTGCGGGGGATCAAGCAGATGTTTCAGAGTGACTAGCTCCCAGAGCGTTACATCTCGCCGAGGCGGGCGATATAGGCCTGGAGGGTGTCGCGGCGGAGCGTGTAGCTGACGAACTTGCCGCACTTCGTGCTCTCGACGAGGCTGGCGATTTCGAGTTCGCGCATGTGGTGGGAGAGTGTGGCGGCTGAGATCGTGAGGTCGGGAAGGATCGCACTGCACGGAGTCGCCGTGGGACAGTGGCCGATGGTCGAGAGGATCTCGTGGCGGGTGGGGTCGGCGAGGGCGCGGGAGATGAGGCGGAACTGCTCGTCTGTCAGCGGCGCGCCGGGCGTGGGGATCGGGGTGGGACTGGGATGATCGGGCGCGTTTAACATCACGTTCATCATAGAGGTTGGATGCGGGATGCCGAGCGCATGGTTCAGGCGAGGGCGGTGCGGAGGACTCCGTGGGCGGCGGCGAGGCGAGATTCGGCGGCGGGGCGGTCGAGGGATAACTTCTGCATGACGATGGCTGTCTTGACGGAGTGGCCGGCGGCTTCGAGGAGGTGTGCGGCGGTGGGCTGGTCGCAGGCGGTGGCGGCCATGATGATGCGCTGGGCGCGATCGACGAGCTTGGCGTTGGTGGGCTTGACGTTGACCATGAGATTGCCGAAGACGGCGCCGGTGCGGACCATGACGGCGGTGGAGATCATGTTGAGGACGAGCTTGGTGGCGGTTCCGGCCTTGAGGCGGGTGCTCCCGGTGAGGACCTCGGGACCGGTGCTGGGGGCGATGGCGATGTCGGCGGCGGCGGCGATCTCGGAGTGGGGGACGCAGGCGAGGGAGATGGTGAGGGCTCCGAGGACGCGGGCGCGGGCGAGGGCTCCGAGGACGTAGGGGGTGCGGCCGGAGGCGGCGATGCCAACCAGGGTGTCGAGCTCGGTGAAGCCGGCGGCGATGAGGTCCTCGGCGCCTTCTTCGGGGGAGTCTTCTGAGTGCTCGGAGGAGAGGCGCAGGGCTCTGTCCCCACCGGCGATGAGGCCCTGGACGAGGGTGGAGGGGACGGAGAAGGTGGGGGGGCACTCGCTGGCGTCGAGGACACCCAGGCGTCCGCTGGTTCCGGCTCCGATATAGAAGAGGCGGCCACCGTGATGGAAGCGTTCGGCGATGGCGTCTACGGCGAGGGCGATGTGGGGGAGTTCCGCGCGGACTGCGGCGGCGATCGTGGCGTCTTCGTCGTTGATGAGGCCGAGGAGCGAGAGGGTGGGGAGCTCGTCGAGGTGTTCGGAGAGGGGATTGCGGGCTTCGGTGGCGAGGCTGGCGAGGTTTGGCATTCCACTCGATGATGGGGGATGGGTGGGGGCGGGGGCAAGGGGGGGACTTCGCGGGAGGGCCGGTGCTACACTCGGCGAACGATGAGACTACCTCTTTTCAGGACGTGGATGCCCGGTGTTTGCGCGCTTTTCTACTCTGCTTCGGCCTTTGGTGCGGGCTGTGATGCGGTGAAGGGAATGACGCTGGAGAGTACGACGATCACGCTGGCGGAGGCGGTTCCGGCGGGGAAGATCACGACTCCCTATGGGGATGTTGTTGCTGGTCTGCCGGCGTTCTGCCGGGTGTCGGGTGTGATCCGGCCGACGGCGGATTCCGTGATCCGGTTTGAGGTCTGGCTGCCATCGCAGGGGTGGAATGGGCGGTTTCTGGGCGTGGGGAATGGCGGGTTCGCGGGGTCCATCAACTATGGGCAGATGGGGTCGAGTCTGAAGCTGGGGTATGCCACGGCGAGCACGGATACGGGACACCAGGGTGGGGCGGAGGATGCGAGCTGGGCTTACAAGCATCCGGAGAAGATTACGGACTATGGATACCGGGCGCTGCACCTGACGACGCTGCGGTCGAAGGAGATCGTCGCGGCGATGTATGGGAAGGGGGCGGAGAAAGCCTATTTCGACGCGTGCTCGAATGGGGGGCGGGAGGCGCTGATGGAGGCGCAGCGGTTTCCGGAGGACTATGACGGGATCCTTGGGGGGGCTCCGGCGAACAACTGGACGAGGATGTTGTCTTCGGGGATCGACGTCGCGCAGGCGGAGATGGGAGACCCGGCGGGGTATGTGTCGTCGATGAAGCTTCCGGCGATCAACAAGGCTACGCTTGCGGCCTGCGATGCGGGGGATGGGGTGAAGGACGGGATTGTGAGCGATCCGGCGCGGTGCAGGTTCGATCCCGGGGTGCTGCTTTGCAAGGGGGAGGACGGGCTGGGATGCCTGACCGGGCCGCAGGTGAGGGCTCTGACGAAGCTTTATACGGGCGGATCGACGCGGGATGGGAAGAGTCTGTTTCCGGGGTATGTTCCGGGTGGGGAGCTGCCGGGATGGCCTTCGTGGGTGACGGGGGGAGGACCAGGAGGTGGGTCCGGAGGGCGGTATGCGGAGAACTACTTCCGGTACATGGTGCTGAACGATCCGGCGTGGTCGCTGCTGACGGCCGATCCGGGGGCGATGCTCGAGAAGGCGCAGGCGGCTACCGGGAAGGATCTGGATGCGGTGAGCTACGATCTACGGCCGTTTGCGGCGCGGGGCGGGAAGCTGATGATGTATCACGGGTGGAACGATGCGGCCATCTCGCCGTGGAACACAATCAATTACTGGAAGGGCGTACGGGAGGCGATGGGAGCGGCGGAGGAGGATGCGGCCGTAAGGCTCTACATGGTTCCGGGGATGGAGCACTGCGCGAATGGGACGGGGCCGAACAGCTTTGGGCAGTTGGGGCTGCAAGCCGGGGATGGGCCGGGCTCGGGGGCTCTGGATGTGCTGCGGGGATGGGTGGAGAAGGGCGTGGCTCCGGGGGTCGTGGTGGCGGGGAAGTATGTGTCGTCGCCGGGGAAGGCGACGGTGGAGGTGATGAAGCGGCCCTTGTGTCCTTATCCGCAGCGGGCGGTGTATGACGGGACCGGGGATGCGAACGGGGTTGGGAGTTTTGCTTGTAAAACAGAGTAGGAGAGGCGGTCCTGCCGGACGGGCCCACTGCGCGTGGGGCGGTCACTTCGTGACTTGTATACCGCTTCACATGGTCCGATTGGGCGAATAGGTGGCGAAGGGGACTAGAATCGGGTTGAGGCTTCGTGATGGTGGATGCGAGCGGAATTCCGGAGTATTTGGATGGGTTTCGGCGGGCGCAGGAAGACCGGTTCGGGTTTCTGCATATCGATCTGAATAGCTTCTTCGCTTCGGTCGAGCAGCAGATTCACCCGGAGTTTCGCAACCGTCCGCTGGCCGTCGTTCCGACGATGGCCGATACGACGATGTGTATCGCGGCCAGCTACGAGGCCAAGGCGCTGGGGATCAAGACCGGGACGCAGGTGGGAGAGGCGAAGCGGATCTGCCCGGAGATTGTGCTGGTGGAGGGGTCGCATTCAGTCTATGCGCAGTACTCGCACCGGATCGCGGCGGCGGTGGAGCGGTGCTGTCCGGTGGCGCATACGCCTTCGATCGACGAGATGGTTTGCCAGTTGATGGGGCGGGAGCAGGAGCCTCCGCGGGCGCGGAAGATTGCGCTGGAGGTGAAGCAGGCCATCAAGGATGACGTGGGGGAGACGCTACGGTGCTCGATCGGGATGGCTCCGAACCGGTACCTGGCGAAGATCGCGAGCGATATGCAGAAGCCGGATGGGCTGATCGGGCTGCTGCCGTCGCAGCTTCCGCGGGCAATCGCACATCTGGAGCTGCGAGACCTGCCGGGGGTGGGTGCGAAGACGGAGATTCGTCTGAATGCGAAGGGGATTCGCACGATGCCGGAGCTGCTGGCGCTGGATCGGCAGGGGATGCACCAGTTGTGGGATTCGGTGTGGGGAGATCGGCTGTACCACTGGCTGCGGGGGGCGGCGACGGGCGACGATGGGGCTCCGGTGGCGGCGGATCTGCAGAAGTCGCTTGGTCACTCCCATGTGCTTGGGCCGGAGCACAGGACGCAGGAGGGGGCGTGGGCGGTGGCGCATAAGCTGCTGCACAAGGCGGCGATGCGGCTGCGGATGGAGAAGTTCTATACCGGATCGATGGCGGTGACGATCAGGTTTTCGCTGACGCGGGAGGAGGCTGCGGCGGCCAAGAAGGCGAAGCGGCATACGAGCGGGATCAAGCACTCGGGATGGGCGATGGAGGCGCGGTTTCCGGACTGCCAGGACACCTTGTCCCTGCTGGATGTGCTGCGGAAGATGTGGGCGCAGCGGCCGGTGGGGCCGGAGTGCCAGAGGCCGTTCTTCGTGGGGGTGACGCTGATGGAGCTGATTCCGGAGAGCGAGTTTCAGGCGGGATTGTTTGGCGATCCGGACAACCGGGGGGCGCTGTCTTCGACGATGGATAAGCTGAACCTGAAGTTTGGGCACACGACGGTGCACTTCGCGGGGATGCTTCCGGCGCGGGAGTCGGCTCCGACGCGGATCGCGTTTACGCAGATTCCGGTGCAGTATGGGGTGGAGTTTATGTAGCGCTCCCCGCAGGGGCTAGTGGCGCGGGTGCGTTTGTGCGGGGGAATGCCGAAGGTGAGTGAGGTCCGTCGGGACGGGGTCACCGGGCTTGCGGCGGATGACGTAGATGCTGGGTGGGATGACGCCGATCAGGATGAGGACGAGGGCGACGATCTCCGGGATGTCGAGGGGATTGTAGTGGCGCAGCCAGAACACGGCGACGACCTCGGCAATGAGGGTGACGGCGATGATGGCCTTGGCGAGGTTGGGAGCCCATGGTCTTTGATCGAAGGGAAGCATGTGCACCTTCCGGGTGGAGCATCTACAAGCCGGAAGTGTAGGCCAGGGGCGCGAGCGTTGTCTATGCCTGCGTGCGGCCTTTACTTCTGACGTAATCGTAGATCCCGAATTGGCTCAAGGATGTGACATCTGTCACCTCACATGGTTGATGCATGGCACTGTGGAACGGGATGAGGGAGGAGGAGGATTGGGGTTGTCGGGAAGCGGTTTCGGAGGGGGAGGATGCGATGACGAGCGTTCAGGTGAGGGAGTTGCAAGCGGCGGCTGTGATCGGAGATGGGATCGCGGGGCTATCGGGAGTGACGAAGCGGTACGGTGCGGTGAGGGCTCTGGATGGGCTGTCGCTGACGCTGCGGCGGGGTGAGGTGCTGGCGCTGCTGGGGCCAAATGGGGCCGGGAAGTCGACGGCGATCCGGTGTCTGCTGGGGCTGATCGCTCCGACGAGTGGGACGGTGAGAGTGTTTGGGCAGGATCCTCGGGAGCCGGCGGCGCGGGCTCGGATTGGGGCGATGCTGCAGGTGGCGCGGATTCCGGAGGTGCTGAAGGTGAGGGAGCATCTGGATCTGTTTCGGAGCTACTATCCGAGTCCTCTGCCGATGGCGGAGATTGTGCGGATTGCGAAGCTCGAGGGGATCGAGGGCAAGGAGTTTGGCAAGCTGAGCGGAGGGCAGAAGCAACGGGTGCTGTTCGGGCTGGCGATTGCCGGGGATCCGGATTTGATCTTTCTGGATGAGCCGACGGTGGGGATGGATATCGAGGCAAGGCGGGGGTTGTGGGAGCAGATCCGGGTGCTGGCGGAGAGGGGGAAGACGGTTCTACTGACGACGCATTATCTGGAAGAGGCAGATGCGCTGGCGCATCGGGTGGTGGTGATCGACAAAGGAAAGGTGATCTCGGAGGGGACGCCGGCGGAGATCAAGAGCCAGGCGGCGGGGACGACGGGCAGGAGGATCCGGTGTCATACGCGGTTGTCGGATGAGTTTCTGTGGGCTCTGGAGACGGTGTCGGCGGTGGCTCGGCAGGGGAGCGTGGTGACCGTGACGGCGACGGCGGCGGAGGCGGTGCTGCGCGAGATGCTGTTGGCGGATGGGACGGTGGCGAATCTCGAGGTGACGAGTCCGGCGCTGGAGGATGCGTTTCTGGAGTTGACGAAGGGCAAGGGATAGGGCTGGCTTTGAGGGAACGACCCTAAGGGCAACAGTAGGAGCAGGTCAGGGAGGGTTTATGGCGAGTGTGGCTGCGGTTCCGGAGTTGGCTCCGGTTGGCAATGTGGGCAGGATCTTCGTCAAGGAGACGAAGTATGAGTTCGTGAAGTTGATGCGGACGCGATCGTTTTCGGCTTCGGTAATCGGGTTTCCGGTGATGTTCTACCTGCTGTTTGGGGTGGCGAATAAGCATGCTTACTCCGACAACGTGCATATCGCGAAGTACATGCTGGGCGGGTATGCGGTGTTTGGTCTGGTGGGGGCGGCACTGTTCGGGATTGGGGTTGGGCTGGCGATGGAGCGGGCGAGTGGGTGGCTGGAGGTGAAGCGGGCCAGCCCCATGCCACCACAGGCCTACCTGGCTGCGAAGTGCGCTTCAGCGGTGGCGTTCGGGTTGATCATTGTGTCGATCCTGACGACGCTGGGGATCGCGCTGGGTGGTGTCTCGCTGAGCCTGCGTGAGTTTGCGATGATGCTTGGGCTGACGGTGGTGGGGGCGATCGCGTTTGCGAGCATGGGTCTGCTGCTGGCGCTGGTGATTCCGGCGAATGCGGCTCCGGGGATTGTGAACCTGATCTATCTGCCGATGTCGTTCCTGAGTGGGCTCTGGGTGCCGATTTATATGCTTCCGAAGTGGCTGCAGGCGGTGGCTCCGGTGCTTCCGACGTATCACCTGGTGCAGTTGATGCTGAGTGTCTTTGGGTATCAGCAGAGGTCGGTTTCGCTGCTGAGCCACTGGGTCGGGCTGGGTGGCTTCACGATGCTGACGCTGGGGGCGAGCTGGCTGATCTTCAACCGGTCACAGCAGAATGCATGAGGATGACGGCCAGGCCGGCCAGGCGGAGAGAGTTACACTGCTCGCACGAGTCGGTGAGCGAGGAGGGTGGATTGGCGGAAGTGCGAGTGACGGAGCGTTCGGGTACGCCTCGGGTGGTTGCCGCCGATCCGTCTTCAACGCGGACGAGCTGGAATACGGTCGCGGATAAGAGCGACTACGTCTGGCTGGTGTACTCGATCTTCTTCTTCATCGAGCCGGTGCTGCGGCACGATGCGAAGTTCTGGCTGAAGTGCGTTTTGCTGTACGCGGTCTTCCTGGGGCTGTACGTGGGTTGCATGCGTTCGCGGACGACGCGCGTGAGCATGTACTGGATGGCGGGGTTTTCGGTTCTGGGGCTGATCGGGTTTCCGATCAACCCGGGATCTTCGACGTTCTTTGTGTATACGGCGGCGATTCTTCCCTTGTGTGTGAGTTCGGTGCGGGTGGTGGTTGTCAGCCTGGCGGTGGAGGCGCTGCTGATAGTGGGGGAAGGGCTCTACTTCCACATGCACTGGATCAGCATTGGATCGACGTTGCTTTTTCTGGCGGTGATCGGGACGGCGAACACGTTTCTGGGTCAGCAGAAACGGGCGGACTGCAAGCTTCGGATGGCGCACGCCGAGATTGAACAGCTGGCGGCGGTGGCGGAGCGGGAGCGGATCGCACGGGATCTGCATGATGTGCTGGGGCATACGCTGTCGCTGATCGTTCTGAAGGCTGAGCTTGCGGGGCGGTTGTTGCAGGATGGGCCGAGTCAGGATCTGGTGCGGGCGGTGCGGGAGATTGGCGATGTGGAGGCTACGGCGCGGACGGCATTGAAGGAGGTTCGGGAGACGATTGGGGGGTATCGGGCGCAGGGTCTGGCGGCGGAGCTGGAGCTGGCGCGGAGGACGCTCGATGCGGCGGGCGTGGCGCTGCGTTGTGAGTCGGCGGCTGGAGAGGCGGGGATGACGGTGACGCAGGAGACCGTTTTGTCGTTGGCGGTGCGGGAGGCGGTGACGAACATTGTGCGACATGCGGATGCGACGATGTGTTCGGTGAAGGTTTCGACAGAGGGTGGGTTTCATGCGCTGCGGGTGGAGGACGATGGGGCCCATGCGATTGTGCGGGAGGGCAATGGATTGAGGGGGATGCGGGAGCGGGTGGATGCGCTGGGGGGTGTGTTTACGGTGGAGAGTGGGGCGGGGACGCGGTTGATGATCCGGCTGCCGGTGACGGCGGGTTGACGGCGACGGGGAAGATCCGGGTGGTGCTGGCTGAGGACCAGGCGATGGTGCTGGGGGCGCTGGCGGCGTTGCTGGAGCTGGAGGCGGATATCCAGGTGGTGGCCTGTGCGGGGGATGGGCGGGAGGCGTTGCGTGCAGTGTTGACGCTGGTTCCCGATGTGCTGGTGACGGATATCGAGATGCCGGAGATGACGGGGCTGGAGGTGGCGGCGCGGATTCGGGAGACGCATCCGGCGGTTCGGACGGTGATTCTGACGACGTTCGCGAGGCCTGGGTATCTGCGGAGGGCGCTGGATGCGGGGGCGCGGGGGTATCTGCTGAAGGATCGCCCGGCGCGGGAGCTGGCGGATGCGGTGCGGCGGGTGCATCGGGGGATGCGGGTGATCGACCCGGCGCTGGCCACGGAGGCATGGAGCGCGGAGATGGATCCGCTGACGGAACGGGAGCGGCAGATTCTGCAACGGGCGGGGGAGGGGCGGTCGACGGCGGAGATTGCGGGTGCGCTGCGGCTTTCGGAGGGGACGGTTCGGAACTACCTTTCGGAGGCGATCGCCAAGCTGGGGGCGTCGAACCGGGTGGACGCGGCCCGGATTGCGAGGACAAAAGGGTGGTTGTAGAACGTGGGCCGATGTATGGAAAAACTGGATAGCGGTCACGTACTTTTTGTGGTGGGAGCCGCGATTTGAGCGGGTTTTCGCGATTTGAGCGTGATTTTTTCAGATGGTGGACTTTGGCCCCTGGCGTGCGCGGTTGCGATGGGCACTTTTCCTGTGGGAGTCCGCGCTTTGCCTGTGAGGGTGGCCGGACCTCTCACCGCTGTGTGACGGCGAGCAATTTAGGATAGGAGGGCACTGAGCGATTGTCCGGTGGCTCCCCTGTCCGGTGGGCTCTCCGGTTTGGATCGGTGGTTGTGATCTGCGACCGGGGGAGATTGTATTGCGGAAGCACACCGGCGCACCCGGTGTTGCGGGCTGGTCAGGGTACGTCCGAGCGGCCTCTGCTTTGAGATGGCGGTCGGATCCAGCGTTCACCATGAACTTTGGTCGTTGGAAGGAATCTTGTTGATGAGGGTTAAGACGGTCGCATGGCTGAGCCGCGAGTCTGCGGGGCGCTTGATGCTGCTTGCAGTTCTGGGAATTTGCGGGGGGATCCTGGCGTATTCGATCGCTCGGATCGTGCTGTTTCAGACGGAACGTTCCGAGCTGGAGCACAGCGCGCAGATTTCCGTTGAAAATGCGGGTCGGCTGGGGGCGGAGAGCTTTGCGGCGATGGAGGCGGTGGCGAAGGATGGTCTTCCCCTGTGTTCGGACCGGGAGATTGCATTTATGCGCAACCTGGTTTTCAACTCGCTGCATATACGCGACGTGGGCCGATCCCGGGACGGCAAGGTGGATTGCTCGGCGGGGGTGGGGCGGGTGAGTTCTCCGGCGAGGATTGGACCTCCGGATATCGCGATCCGGGGGGTGCAGTTCTGGACGTCTACCGGGTTGATGATCTCTTCGGAGGCGCATGGGTTTGTGCTGGAGCGGGACGGGGTCTCGGTGGTGTTGAATCCGGAGACCTTCAAGACAATGGAGGAGCCTCCACCGCGCTATGTGACGGGGTTTCTGTACGACCGGTCGCGCGATCTGATGGTGAGACGTTCGGGGAACGTGATTCCGCTGAACAAGGAGGAGATTGCCGCGGGTCGCTTTGTGGAGCGGCAGGGGGTGTACTACCAGCCGCTGTGCCCGGAACGTTCGATGGCGTGCATGGTCGCGTATGAGGCGCGAACGGATTTTCTGGCGAAGATTCGTCCCGTATCCGTGGCCTGGGCGCTGGCCGGGGTGCTGACGGGGATGCTGCTTGGATTCATGATCATTTTTGCGGCCCTGCGGCGGCGGACGATGGAGTCGCAGCTGCGAAGGGCGATCCGGAGGGGCGGACTGGACCTGGCGTATCAGCCGATCGTGGACCTGGACAGCGGGATGATGGCGGGGGTGGAGGCGTTGGCGCGGTGGAGCAATGACGATGGGGAGCCGGTTGCGCCGGACGTGTTCGTTCCTCTGGCCGAGTCGAAGGGATTCGTCACGGAGATTACGCGGTCGGTGATGCGCTGTGCGATCAAAGATCTGGGTGACCTGCTGGTGGATGGAGACCTGCGGATGTCGGTGAACATCACGGCGCAGGACCTGATGGATCCGGGGTTCCTGGCGGAGTTGGAGCGGTGTGTGTCGGCTGCGGGGATTCTGCCGGGGGCGATCGGGCTGGAGCTGACGGAACGGTCGATGGTGGATTATGGCGCGGCGACGGAGGCTTTGGCTCAACTGAAGGTGGCGGGGTACCGCGTGTATATCGATGACTTCGGCACGGGCTACTCGAGCCTGGCGTATCTTCACCGGCTCGGGGTGGATGCGCTGAAGATTGATCAGGCGTTTACGCAGACGATCGGGACGGGGGCGGTGACGGCGTCGGTGGTGCCGCAGATTCTGGATATGGCGAGGCAGCTGGATCTGCTGGTGGTGGTCGAAGGGATCGAGACGGAGGAGCAGGCGGAGTATTTTCGACAGTCGAAGGCGGGGTCCCTGGGGCAGGGATGGCTGTTCGGTCGAGCGTTGCCGGTGGAAGAGATTCGGAAGCTGATCCAGCAGAGGTCTTCGATGAGGCACTATGAATCGCTCGCAGGGACCGCGAATCGGGGCTGACGCGATGAGGCCGGGGCGCATCTGATGCGTCATGGAACAGCGTCAAGGAACAGCGTCAAGGAGCGATTCGATGAAGATGGAAGATGCAGCGAAGGAAGTGGGAATGAAGCGGTATGGCCGGACGGTGCGGATGGGTGTTCTGTGCGGGCTGGTCCTGACCGGGTTTGCCGGATGCAAGAAGACGGCGGACAACACGATCAACTATAAGAGCGCGCTGAATACCTACTACGCGGCGCATCCGGCGTGCCTGTGGTCGCAGCCGAAGAAGTTTCCCGCACAGGCGGATACCTCCGATACGAGTAAGACGTCGCCTTATGATGCGCTGGTCGATCAGGGATTGCTGGTGAGGACGACGGCGGAGAAGAAGGCGATGATCATCCTCTCGAAGCAGGTGACGAACTACGATCTGTCGGACAAGGGGAGGTCGGCGTGGACGGCTGATCCGAACCAGCCGGGGTATGGCAACTTCTGCTATGGACATGCGGAGGTGACGTCGATCGATAGCGCGACTCCGAGCTCGGACCAGCCTGGGGCGACGGTGCAGGTGAGCTACCATGCAGCGTTCAGCGATGCTCCGGGATGGGCTACCGCGCAGGAGACGCAGACGGCGTTTCCGAATGTGCAGGCCAACCTGGTGTCGGGACGGACGGGGTCGGCTACGTTGTCGAATACCCAGAATGGGTGGGTTGTGGCGAGCGTTGCGGGGGTGCCGAAGGCGACGAGCGCGGATGGGGCGGTGGTGGAGTAACGGCGTCGATTCAGGAGAAAGAAGGGCCGGTGGGATTTCTCCTGCTGGCCCTTTTCTCGTTGGATGACCTGCTTGGGTTTACTGCGCTGAGCGTCAAAAATCGTACGCTGTTGAGCGGGGACAGAGCGGGGCGACTGGTGAGAAGGGCGTTTTATCAGGAGTTATTCCCAAGTCATTTTTTCTTCTCGGTAAGCAAGCTGCGATAATCGGATAACCGTTCGTAAAATCATGCACCTAGAGAGAAAGACAGGTAAGCAATGGCACCAAGGCACAACGAAGCTAGGGGTGGCGGTAGCGGAAAAGGAAAAATGACGGTCGTTATGTTCCAGCTCGAAGGAAATGACGAAACGCTGCGAGACGCGATTAAAGCGTTGGGACATGGCATGGAGAAGCTCTCTCCAGGTTCACCTGTTTACAAACTAATTCAGGCGCCACCACAAGGAAGAGGGAACGGCGCACTGCCTGTAGGCGCCGACGACGAAGAGCCTATCGATGCTGAAGTCCTTGATGTGGAAGAGGGAGACGCTTCGGGCGTGTCGTCGCAAAACGGAAGCTCCGAAAGAACACGGACACGCAAACCACCAAAGGCGATTCCTGCCGTAAAAGGTGTCGATTGGGATTCAGGGACTTCATGGAAGGACTACACGGCACAGAAGAAGCCGGAGGGTAACCCGTCGCGATTCGTCGCCGCGGCCGGTTGGTTCAAAAATGTCCGCAACGTCGACGTCATTACACCGGGCCATATTATCGCTGCGTTCGACGTGATGGACTGGCCCAAGCCAGAGAACATCCCGAACACCTTTGCCCAACTCAAGCAGAAAAGATCTGGCGAGCTGTTTCACAAGGGAGAGAAGACTAACGAGTGGGTTTTAAGTCAACGCGGCGTAAATGCGCTCGACAGGCTTGGAAAGGAAAAGGCTAAATAGTGGCCGCCGCAAGTGAACTGGAGCAGTTAGTGGAGTCCATCGATAATTTCTACCATTGGGGCCACGGGAGGAAGTTACAGCTTTTCGCGTGGTTTATTCACTCCCAAAAAGGCCAAGACCGCTTTGACCCTGCTGCTCTTCGTGATTGCTACGACGAAGTCGGCCTTGAGAAGCCAAGCAACGTCAATCCCTATATCGCCGCCTTGGAGAAGAAGAAGCCCAAGGACATGTTGCGCGATGGCAGAGGGTTGTATTTACCGAAACACGTCAAAGACAACTTCGAGCAGCTTTACGGACAGCGTGAAAGCACTGTCCAGATAACAAAACTTCTAGCCGAGTTGCCACAGCGAGTACCTGACCTAGCACAGCGAACCTTTCTTGATGAAGCACTTATCTGTTTTCATCACGAAGCTTTTCGTGCTGCGATGGTGATGGCTTGGAATTTGGCATATCACCATCTTTGCGATTTCGTTCTAAAGAACAAGCTGACGGAGTTTAACCAGCGCTGGCCGTTGAACTATCCCGGCCAACACAAGAATGCCCAAAAGCAGATCGCAAAGATGGAAGACTTCGCTGACGATTTGAAAGAGTTCGAGGTGATTGCCATTTGTGCATCTGCGCGCATTGTGACTGGCGATATGCAAAAAGTTCTCAATGTAGGCCTTCAGAGGCGGAACATCGCCGCACATCCGTCGAGCGCCACTATAACGCCGCTCCAGGCGGAAGCTCATATTGAAGACCTTGTTCTTAACTTCGTGCTGAAACTCAAATAGCCGGAGCGATTAGTAACGATAAGTCTTAGTGCTGTATCTGGACCGCCCACTTCCGGCTCTGGTTTCGACACCGCGCAAGAGCGGGCGGTTCGGATACAGCGACTTGAAGGAAGCCGCTTTGTCCGGGGCTTCTGAGCTATGGGAGTT
>JAMFSC010000232.1 GCA_026225095.1 bacterium | reverse complement strand
GCCGTCGATCGCAACCGCATCAAGCGCCGCATGCGCGAGGCCGTCCGGCAGAACCTGCCCCTGCTCACCGCTCCGGTCGACCTGATCCTGCATCCCCGCCGTTCGGTCATCGATCTCGAGTTTGGTGCCCTCAAGCGCGAGGTCGCCCAGGTCTTCCGCCAGGTGGAGCGCGACATCCGCAAGCAGGCCACCCGCCACGTCCCACCAACACCATGAGCTCTCAGCCCAGCCTCCCCATCCGCCTGGCCTTCCGCGCCTACAAGACGCTCGTTTCCCCTATCCTCCACGCCCTTAGTCCGACCCAGTGCAAGTTCCTCCCCACCTGTTCGGAGTACGCCTACATCGCGCTCGCCCGACACGGCGTCCTGCGCGGATCGCTCCTCGCCGCCCGCCGCATCGCCCGCTGCCATCCCTTCGCCGCCGGCGGCCTCGACCCGGTACCAGGGCTCAAAGAGCCCATATCCCCATCCCCGAAACCAAACCCCAGCATTTATCATGGGACGTGCGCCAGTTCGCAAGCCGTCGCGCCCGCAGGTCCCACCCCAGCCCCCAATCAGATCGACAGATAGGAAGTTCTACAGTGGCAGAGTTCAAGAATCCAAACCAGCCCGGCGCCCCGCAGGGTAACCAATCCCTCCTCGTCATGATGGTCGTCCTGGTCACCGTCTTCTTCGCAGCCCAGTACTGGAAGGCCAAGCACACCCCCCCGATCGTTCCACCTGCGATCGTCCAGACCGCGAGCCCCAGCCCCGCCACTCAGAACACCCCCTCCCCCGCCGGCTTCGCCCAGCCAGCCTCCGCGCCCCAGCCCGGAACCCCCGCCACCCCCGCGACCGTCCAGCCCGCCGTCCAGGCCTCCGCCGAGACCACGACCGTCGTCGAAAACGAGCTCTATCGCATCACCTTCTCCAATCGCGGAGCCCAGGCGACCAGCTGGATCCTCAAGGGAATCAAGGACAACTACGGCAAGCCTCTCGACCTCGTGCATGGCCAGGCCGCGCAGAAGTTCGGCTACCCTCTCTCCCTTTACACCTACGACGCAGCCCTCACCGCCAACCTCAATCAGGCGATGTTCGTCCCCTCCGCCACAGGAGCCCTCGCCAGCCCCGCGACCCTGACCTTCAAGTTCTCAAACGGCGAGTACACCGCCACCAAGACCTTCTCCTTCAACGAGACCTACGTCCTCCACGCCGATGTCGTCGTCACCCACAACAGAACCCCCGTCCGCGCCCTCCTCGCCTGGCCCGGCGGCATGGGAGACATGGACAAGGCGCTCGACTACGGCTATTCCAACGTCGACGTCAGCCGCTCCGGCAAAGAAGAGCACCTCGCCGCCAAGAAGGTCTCAGGCGGTGGCACCCTCACCGGCCCCTTCGACTGGGCCGGCCTCTCCGACCAGTACTTCGCCGCCATCTTCCTTCCCGACGTCCCATCCGACGCGACCGTCGCCACCCTTAACAACCAGATCCGCGTGGAGAAGGAAGCCCGCAAGAAGGGTGAAGCCCCGGCAACCCAACTCGGCGAAGGCGACAAGGGCACAGCCGAGGTCCCACTCCTCGGAGCCGCGGTCGGCAATCTCGACAACCACACCGAGACCCGCCTCTACGTCGGCCCCAAGCGCGTCAACATCCTGAAGAACATCCACGCCACCGACTCCAGCGTCACGCTCGAGCCGCTTCTCGACTTCGGTTTCTTCGGACCCATCGGCAAGCTCCTCTTCTACGCCCTCCAGTTCGTCCACGATCACCTCGCCTCCAACTGGGGCTGGGCCATCGTCATCCTCACCATCGTCATCAACCTCATCATCCTTCCCCTGCGCGTCCAGACCATGAAGTCTGGCCTCAAGATGCAGCGCATCCAGCCCCAGATGGACGCCATCAAGGCCAAGTACAAGAGCCTCAAGGTCACAGACCCCAAGCGCAACGAGATGAACGCCGAGATCATGCAGCTCCAGAAAGATAACGGAGTCAACATGTTTGGCGGCTGCATCCCGACGCTCATCCAGCTCCCCCTGCTCTTTGCCTTCCTCGGCATGCTGCCCAAGGTCGTCGAGCTCCGCCAGGCCCACTGGTTCTGGCTCCCCGACCTCTCCGCCGCCGACCCCTACCACATCCTCCCGATCCTGATGATCGTCAGCCAGTTCCTTGTGCAGTTCTATACGCCGTCCCCTGGTGTCGACCCGCAGCAGCAGAAGATGATGGCCTTCATGATGCCCGTCTTCTCCGGCTACATCACCTGGAACTACGCCTCCGGCCTCGCCCTCTACTGGGCCGTCGGCAACCTCATCAGCATCGCCACCCAGGCCATCACCAACCGGACCTCCATCGGCCGCGAGGCCCGCGAGCTCGCCGCCAAGCGAGCCCGTCGCAAGAACGGCGGACAGCCAGCCACCCTCCAGGGAAAGACCGGCAGGCGCTAGCCACTGGCTTCCCGGGGCCGGCGGTCACGCCGCTTAACGCAGATGTGCAGCATTTGGATTTCCGTTAGCATCGAAAACACTTTGACACAAGCAAAATCAACGCATCCTTTGTGTGTGTCGGGAATCCGTCGATTTTGTCGATGACTATCTCGTAATGAGCTTCCCCTGTCCCCTGCCGGGGGCGTATGTTCAAAGAATTCTAGTGACGTTATTGTGTCGTTCACAGAATCTGGGAACTCTAAAAGGGGGTAAAACATGAACGATTTATCCTTCGCCGAGCTGCAGATTGTAGAGTTTCTTCAGCATGTGCTTGAAGCGACCCGGCTTGACCTGACCTTCGAGATCGAGTCCCGTCTCGATCCCCTCCCCGAGCTCACCGTCATCTTCAGCGGTCCGGACTGCGAAATGCTGACAGCCGTAAACGGCGATTTGCTTCGCTCGATCGAGCACCTCGCCGCTCAGCTTGGACACGTCGAGCCGGAGCGTCGTGGTCTTGTCTCTATGGACGCCGGCATGAGACGTCGCAGCACGGACGACTTATCGCAGGACACCGTCAGGGAATATGCCGCCCTGCTCCACGCGATGCAATCTCTGTCCGTTTCCCTTCCCATCGGGGATCGTCGCCACGACCAGCTTAAGCCGGTGTCGGTGCTCGCCAATGGTCCCGACGAGACAAGCCTGCCAGCGCTGGAACCCTACAACCTCGATAGTTCACCCGCCGTCATGCCCAGGCTCGCGATGACAACCGCGCACCATATCTGTTGAGAACACGGAGGCAGGCTGGCACTTCATCCAGCCGGCCGCCGAATCCCTCGACTACGCACTCGCATTCTCACGCCAGCAGCAGGATCTTCCCGATTCCGCCCTTTTCCGCCGCCGCCTGGCCCTCTCCCGCATCCTCGAGCGGCAGCATTCGATCGATCGGTATCACCAGCCGTCCCGCCACCACGTCCTCCGCCATCTCCCTCAGCTTGGCCGCATCCGGAACCGCTCCCACCGGCACCACCTTTACCGTGGGGTGCATCGCGGCGTTCGCTGGAGGCCCAACCACAGACGCGAACACCCCGCCCTGCTTTACCTTGCCCATCAACTCTTCCCCCGTCGTATGCCCCACAATCTCGGCCACGGCATCGACAAATCCAAGCTTCTTCATCGCATCCTCATCGTCGAGCGCGATCACCTGGTCAGCCCCAATCGTCCGGGCCTCGTCGATCTGCCGCTTCCGCACCCCTGCGATCACGATCGCACCGGCCTTCTTCGCCGTCAGAACCGCCGATCGTCCCACGGCTCCCACGGCGCCTGTGATCAGTACAGTCTGCCCCGCCTGGATGTGAGTCCCCAACGAGATCAGTTGTTCCCCGGTCTGCGTCACCAGCGGCAGCGCTCCAGCCTTCACCAGGTCCAGACTGTCGGGAACCTTTGCCAACGAGCTTGCCTTGATGACGACAAGCTCCGCATAGGTCTTTGGACCAAAGCCCATCACGCGGTCGCCCGGCTCGAATCCGCTCACGCCGGGTCCCACCGCCCGGACGATCCCCGACACGTCCCACCCCGGGATCCACGGGAACTCCACCGGGAAGATCTCCTTGGCGTCGCCCGACCGCATCTTCCAGTCGATCGGATTGATGCTCGTCGCCGCCACCCGCACCAGGACCTCGCCTTCCCCTGCAACTGGGTCAGCGTAGTCTTCCAGCTTCAACTTCGACGGTCCACCGAACTCATGCGAAACGATAGCCTTCATGTTTGATCCCTCCGCTCATCAGATGCGCGGAGAGTTCCATTGGCCGCTTATCCTAAGCCGAAACAACGCCGGCCTCGCGCAGCAAAACTCCCTCTGAGTGATCCGGATCCAGGCTCGCGACCGCGAATTGAGTCTCCGGATGCGCGTCATGCCCGGTCATTGCGTCTTGATGCTGCCGGCTCAGCGCGCGCATCACCGCATTGCGGGCCTGCACCCGTTTCGCCCGCATGGTCTTGTCCCAATACACAAGGAATCCCTGCCCGCACACTCCGCACCGCACATCGCTGGCTGTATTCGATCGTTCGCACAATACCTGCATCGTTCTACCCCCGTCGGTTCATTCAAGATTTCGAAGCGCAGAGCAAGAAATCACGGTCATGCATCCATTCAGAGTCTTTACCAGCCCTTCACCATGTCACTTCGGAACTGCTTCCCTGCATCTTTGCGCGGAGGACCATCCCGCATCGGCACCATGTCCGGTGTCCTGATACCCGTCACATCGACGCCATCTCACCGGAGCTTTATGCTGGTACCTGTGAGCGAAGCCCAAATGTCAGCCATTTCAGAACCCGGAAGTCCAGCCCAAATCGAGATTCAGCTCCCCGACGGCTCCGTCCGCACCGTCCCCTCGGGAACCACGCCCCTCGATATCGCGAACGCCATCTCCCCACGCCTCGCCGCGGCCGTCGTCGTCGCCCGCATCCGGCCCCTCGCGCCCGCGGCCACGCACAGCGATCCCGACGCGCCCGCCGCGTCGGAGGAGGCCATGTACAGCGGCGACTCCACCGACCCCGAGGGAGCCCGCCTCGTCGATCTCACCACCCCCCTCACCGAATCCTCCGCCCTCTGGCTCCTCAAGGAGCAGGACGAGGCCGCGCTCAAGGTCGTGCGCCACTCCGCCGCCCACATCATGGCCACCGCCATCCTCGAGCTCTTCCCCGAGACCAAACTCGGCCACGGCCCCGCCACCGATCAGGGCTTCTTCTACGACGTCTACCGCCCCACCCCCTTCACCGAACACGATCTCGCCGCCATTGAAGCCCGCATGGCTGTGGTCGTGGCCCGCAACGAGCCCTTCGTCCGCGAAGAGGAGTCCCGCGAGCAGGGCCTGGACGACTACGCCGCCCACGGCGAGTTCATGAAGGTCCACTTCATCGAGCGCTTCACCCAGCCCGGCGACCAGATCTCCCTCTACCGCAACGGTGCCTTCACCGACTTCTGCCGCGGACCCCACGTCCCCACCACCGGCCGCGTCAAGGCCTTCAAGGTCACCTCCGTCGCCGGAGCCTATTGGCTAGGAGACGAGAAGAACCAGCAGCTCCAACGCATCTACGGAACCGCCTTCTTCAACACCAAGGACCTCGAAGCCCACTTCAAGCGACTCGAAGAGATCAAGGCCCGCGACCACCGCGTCCTCGGCAAGCAGCTCGACCTCTTCTCCATCCAGGAGGTCGCCGGAGCCGGCCTCATCTTCTGGCATCCCAAGGGCGGAATCGTCCGCCGCGCCATGGAAGACTGGATGCGCGAAGAATGTATCAAACGTGGTTACGATATGGTCTTCACTCCCCACATCATGCGCCGCGAAATGTGGAAGATCAGCGGACACGAAGAGAACTACGGCGAAAACATGTATCCGCCGATGGAACTCGACGACGCGGAGTACCGCCTCAAACCCATGAACTGCCCCGGCCACATCCTCATCTACAAGAACAGCCCCAAGAGCTACCGCGACCTCCCCGTCCGCTACGCCGAACTTGGCAACGTCTACCGGTACGAGCGCTCCGGAACCATGCACGGCCTGCTCCGTGTCCGCGGCTTCACCCAGGACGACGCCCACATCTTCTGCACCCCCTCCCAGATCGAGTCCGAGATCGAAGCCTGCATCGACTTCGCCGAGTCCGTCCTCAAGACCTTCGGCTTCCTGGAGTTCAAGATCGAGCTCTCCACCTGGGACCCGACGGACTCCAAATTCATTGGAAGTAAGGACCGCTGGCATGGAGCCGTCAGTTCCCTCACCCGCGTCCTCGAAGCCAAAGGAATCCCCTACAAAACCATCCCCGGAGAAGCCGCCTTCTACGGCCCTAAGATCGACATCAAGCTCGTCGACGTCCTCGGCCGCATGTGGCAGCTCTCCACCGTCCAATTCGATTGGAACCTCCCCGCCCGCTTCGATCTCGAGTACACCGGCGAGGACGGAGAGAAGCACCAGCCCGTCATGGTTCACCGCGCCCTCTTCGGCTCCGTCGAGCGCTTCTTCGGAGTCCTCATCGAGCACTACGCCGGAGCCTTTCCCATGTGGCTCGCCCCAGTCCAGATTGGGCTCGTCCCCATCAGCGAGAAGCACCTCGACTACGCCCAGGAGGTCAAACGCAAGCTCGAAGCCGTCGGCCTCCGCGTGGAACTCGATGCACGCAACGAGAAGATGAACGCCAAGATCCGCGAGTTCACCCTCCAGAAGGTCCCCTTTGTCCTCATCATGGGCGACAAGGAATCCACTACCGACTCCGTCAGCGTCCGTACCCGCGGAAAAGGCGACGAAGGCCTCACCCCCCTTGCCGACTTCACCACCCGCGCCACCACCCTCGTCCAAACCAACGCCCCTACGCTATATGTAGTCTGAGGTCAGAGTTAGGGTGCCCCACCTTCGCCACAGTCCTATCGTGGCTAAGGTGGGGGTCGGCAACTCTCGGCGCACCGGACCTTTGCCTTTGCTTTTCTTGTCTGTCATTCCCGAAGGGAATCTGCGTTTGTCTACCGCTACGCCGGCAGCCCATCCGGCCCGGCCTGAGGTTGTGATCGCCCAGCCCACCCAAGAATTCCTCTGGAAACTACCTCACCCCGTTTCCGCATCTCACCGATCATGAAACGCACGATCCTCACCACCATCACTCTCCTCGCCCTCTGTGGCTGCACCCCCAACAGCAAGACCCCCGAAGCCATCCGCCAGGACGCCGCCGACGCCACCGCCACAGCCTCCCGTGGCGCCGCGGTCGCCGCCCAGGACGCCAAAGCCGCCGTCCAGGGAATCCAGGATGGCCTCCACGCCGTCAAGCCCCTCAACATCAACACTGCCTCCGAGGCCGACCTCGAGACCCTCCCGGGCGTCGACCCCGTCACCGCCGGCAAGATCATCTCCCATCGCCCCTACGCCTCCCCCCTCGAGATGCTCGATCGCCACGTCATCTCCCGCACCGGGTACGACCGCATCGCGAACAAGGTAGTAGCCCAGTAGCCGCTGGTATAGGCTTGACCAAGCCATGCCGCCTCTCACCATCGCCGCCATCCGCTCCGGTTCAGACCCCGCCGGACCCCTCCCCCCCGGAGCCTTCCACCGCACCCTCGAAGACCAGATCACCTGCCCCAAATGCGACGCGACCTATAACCTCGTCGCGGACTTCGAGCAGGCGGGCGACCGGTTCTTCCCAGAGTCCTCCCGCCCCCTCCTACTCCTGCTCAAGAAGGCGGTGTTCATGGGCCACGGCAACAACCATCGCGTCCACCACTTCGAAACCTCCGGCGTTACCGTCCGCGAGATCGGTGTCTTCGGTCCGGCCCGGCCCACTCCGGCACGGTAATCTCGGCTTTATTGAAAATCGCGGCGAAACGCGCACCCTCCCGCGCCCTCGACCAATCTATTAAGCCGTGCCCTCGCCAGAGGCTGGGGAGCAGGAGAAACATGCCAACTTTACTTAGAATTGATGTCAGCCCCCGCGGGGACTCTTCCGTCTCCCGCAAGCTCGGAGCCCAGTTCGAGGGCCAGTGGAAGACCACCAACCCGGACGGTAAAATCATCACCCGCGACCTTGCGAAGACCGATCTGCCTTTCGTCACCCTCCCCTGGATCAGTGGAGCCTACTCCGACCCCGCCGGCCACACCCCCGAGCAGAAGCACGCCCTCCAGATCGGCGACGAGATGATCGCCGAACTCAAATCAGCCGACCAGTACCTCCTCACCACGCCGATGTATAACTTCGCCGTCCCCGCCATTCTCAAGGCCTGGATCGACCACGTCGTCCGCGCAGGCAAGACCTTCAATGCGAACCCTGACGGCTCTTACACAGGCCTGCTCACCGGCAAAAAGGCGACAGTAATCATCGCCAGCGCCGGTTCCTACAAGCCCGCCACTCCTGGGGTCACCTACAACTACGAGAGGCCCTACCTCACCCATATTCTGGGCTTTATGGGAATTACGGAAGTCACTTTCATCGAGGCAGGCGGAACCTACGTCCTCAACCACGGCGCCAAGACCATCGACGAGTTCGTCCACCTCTTCGCCCAGGAGGTCCTCACCACCGCCGCTCGCTAGCCCGGAATCTCTTGTTGCCAGCGCAATCGGACCCCGAGATCGGCCCCGCCTTAGCCGCGCTCCCGCCGGAACCGCCGCCAGGCGCACCGTTCGCAGGTCCAAGGATAGAGTCCCAGTATCCCGAGGAAGTCTTCCCACGGATTCCGTTGCCGGGATCGTACCATCCGCGGATTGGAGCAGCTACATCCCAGAAGAGTCATAAATGTCTGTGTCTACTCACGCGGAATTGCGATCGACACCCCCGCGTCTGGATCTACCCGGTGGAGCCTTGGCCGGTCCCCATCCCCGCGTGCCTGATATCGAGGGCTTCAGTCTACCGCAGCCGCATCCCACGCTGTTCCGCACGTGTCCTGGCCAGCAGCGCTCCAACCCATGGCGCCGCGCACATCATCCCCATCACCCACATCATCGCAAGCTCCATCGAAATCGCTCCCGCAGCCAGGCTTCATCGCCCCCGCCGCACATCCCCTTCATCGGCCCCTCCCCCCTCGACCGTGAACCGATCTTTCCGCGGCTCCTTCCCCTTGGTGACGTTCGAACTGCGATCCCGTCACGCATCGTAGAATGAGCCCATGCTCACCTACGCCGAAGCCATCGATCACCTCTACGCCCTCGGCCAGGAGCTCGCCCCACCCCCCGCCGGAACCCCCCGCCGCAAGTTCGACCTCGACCACATGCGCATCCTCGTGCACGCCCTCGGCGACCCCCAACTCCGTTTCCCCTCCATCCTCATCGCCGGAACCAACGGCAAAGGCTCCACCGCCGCCACCCTCGCCTCCATCCTCTCCGCCTCCGGCCTCCGCACCGCCCTCTATACCTCCCCGCACCTCTTCCACGTCAACGAGCGTATCCAGGTCGACTCCCACCCCATCTCCGACTCCGACTTCGCCCGCCTCTACGCCCTCGTCTCCACGACCGCGACCACCCTCGTCTCCTCCGCCCAACTCCCCCATCCCCCCAGCTTCTTCGAAGTCCTCACCGCCCTCGCCTTCCTCTACCTCGCCGAGCAGCAGGTCGACATCGCGGTCCTCGAAGTCGGTCTCGGCGGCCGGCTCGACGCCACCAACATCGTCCAGCCCATCCTCTCCATCCTCACCGACATCGCCCTCGACCACCAGGACTACCTCGGCTCTACCATCACCGAGATCGCCCGTGAAAAAGCCGGAATCCTCCGCCCCCACGGAACCCTCATCACCCTCCCCCAGCACCCCGAGGCCAACCAGGCCATCGGCGAAGCCGCCTCCGGGCTCGACCTCAACGCCATCAGCGCCGCCGATTTCATCCCCACTCCCGAAGCCTTCGTCCAGCCCCGCACCGACCCCACCCACCCCCTCCCCCGCAATCATTACCTCCTCACCCTCGACGGAGAGCCCCTCGAAGTCGACTCGCCCCTCCCCGGCCACCACCAGCAACGCAACCTCGCACTGGCAATATCCGCCGCAAAATGGCTGAAAAACCCAACAAGCAACGATACAAGTTACATACACTCGGCGTCCCCTGAAGAAAGAAACAAAAAAAGTTACATAACCAACGCCTCCATCGCAGCGGGAATCCGAAACACCCAGTGGCCTGGCCGTCTCGAATTCATCCCCCCCAATCTCCTCCTCGACGTAGCTCACAATCCAGCCGGTGCGTGGACCCTCCGCGCCGCCCTCACCCAGCTCCCCGATGATCAGCCCCGCACCCTCCTCTTCAGCTGTCTCCGCGACAAGGACCTCGACGAGATGGCCAAGGTCCTCTTCCCCCTCTTCGACTCCACCTCCGGCGACCCCGCCCGCGCCCACGACCACATCGTCCTCGCCCCCATCCCCAACCCCCGCGCCGCATCCGTCGACGACCTCCTCGCCGCCGCCCATCGTCTCGACGTCCCCGCCCACGCCGCCCCGCATCTCGCCGCCGCCCTCGCCCAGGCCCACGCCATCACCCCCCCCGGAGGCCTCATCGTCGCCACCGGCTCCGTCTACCTCATCGGCGAGATCCGCCACCTGGCCAAGGAAGCATGACCCCCACCAAACCTTCCCCCGCCCTCCGCGCCCTCACCTATCTCTTCCTCATCCCCCTCGGAGCCCTCGCCACCGCCACCTTCGGCTGCATCTCCCTCGTCTGTGGCATCTGGGACAAATCCGGACGTCAGCAGCACTTCGTCGCCCATATCTGGGCCCGCACCCTCCTGCACATCAGCCTCTCCCCGGTCACCCTTGTCGATCCACACCACCTCCGCGCCCACCCCACCGCTGTCTACGCCTCCAACCACCTCAGCTACATGGACACCCCCGTCCTCTTCGCCACCCTCCCCTTCCAGTTCCGCATCATGGCCAAGCAGTCCCTCTGGAAGATCCCCTTCATCGGCTGGTACCTCGACCGCTCCGGCCAGGTCCCCATCGACCAGAAATCCGGCCGCTCCGCCATCGCCGGCCTCCTCCGCGGTGTAGCCACCCTCAAATCCGGCCTCCCCCTCGTCCTCTTCCCCGAAGGCGGCCGGTCCGAAGGGGGTGTCCTCCAATCCATGCTCCCCGGCTCCGCCTTCATGGCCATCAAGGCCCAGGTCCCCCTCGTCCCCATGGCGCTGATCGGAACCTACGAGCTCCTCCCCATCCACACCTACCACCTCACCCCGCGCCCCCTGAAGGTCGTCATCGGCGAACCCATCCCCACCTCCGGCCTCACCACCCGCGAGGCCGAAGCCCTCACTCAACGCCTCTACGCAGCCATCTCCACCATGTACGCCGAACACAGTTCGTTTGCCACCCCGTAAGGCCGGAGCCAAACCATGATCGGCAGCGCCAGCCTTAGCGAGACCATTGCAGCGAGCGGCTACGCTGTCGTCGAAGATGTTCTCTCGCAAAATACTGTCACGGAACTCCTGGCCGCGATGGAGCAGATGGGAGACAACGGTGGAGTCCGGAAGCGCGGTGGCATCTTCGCTGTTCGGAATCTCTTGGACGTGTCACCGGAGGTGATGAAGCTTGCCAATTCGGATGCGCTCAGGGAACTCGTCGCACCGATTTTGGGGGTTGAGTTCTTCCCCGTGCGCGGCATTCTGTTCGACAAGATTCCAGACGCAAACTGGACAGTCCCATGGCATCAGGACCTGACCATCGCGGTCAAGGACAGGGTCGAAGCCGAAGGGTTCGGCCCCTGGTCGACCAAGGCTGGAGTATTGCACGTCCAGCCGCCGGCCTCCGTCCTTGAGCACATGATCACGGTGCGACTCCATCTCGACGACTGTGGCGAGGAGAACGGTGCGCTCCGTGTCATTCCCGGGTCCCACCTTCATGGTCGAATCCCCGAAGAGGATATCCCCGCGATGCGATCGGGCCCCGACGTTGTCTGCACCGTTGGACGTGGCGGAGCTTTACTCATGCGGCCTCTTCTCCTCCATGCGTCGTCGCCGTCACGGGTTCCTGCACATCGCCGCGTCGTGCACTTGGACTTCGCTTAGATCCATTTGCCCGTTCCGTTGCAATGGTTCTCCGAGTAGATAGCAATTGCAGACGAGCCCATTCTTGAATGGGCCTGGTCTTCAGGGCTGAAAGCCCGCTCTATGCCAGCCCAGGCTGAAGGCCTGGGTATTCGGAATCGAGAGGAATCCGAGGGCTGAAGGCCCGACCTATAAGGAGCGGAACCAATCTCCAAGGAGAACCGGTCCAACGAGCGGACCTGAACGACAGAGTGCCGCAAAATAGGACGCCGACCCGGTCTTCGCCCCTCCTTCGCCATCCCTCACAGCCGAAATCGCACAGAAACGCCCCAGGCGCCCCTGCAAATCAATTCTGAACCCCCACTACCTCCAAACTCCTCCTGAAGCCTCCCATTCCGGGCTTTTTCCGTGACCTCCTGGAGCAGATTGCCTGTTGGTATAGAGTCGGGTGCCCCACCTTCGCGACACGTCTCATCGTCGCTAAGGTGGGCCGGAGCGCCACGGCATCCAACGTACAACCCTACACCTTCAGCGAATCTGCGCTAACCTGCAAACCGAATCCTCTGTCGAACCCCCTCCAGCTATCATCAAATCACCAGTATGCCGACCCCACCCCGCATCGCCATCCCCATCCCCACCACCTCCGACCTCGAGTACAACCAGCGTTCCTGGCCCAACTACGCCGAGGCCGTCCGTCAATCCGGTGGTGACCCCATCGAGATCCCCCTGACCTCCACCCGTCAGGAGCTCATCTCCCTCTTCGCCACCTGCCAGGGCGTCGTCCTCCCCGGAAGCCCCGCCGACGTCAACCCCCAGCGCTACGGCCAGGAACCCATCCCCGAGTGCGCCCCCGCCGACCTCTCCCGCGAGACCGTCGACCTCTTCCTCCTCGAAGAGGCCCACCAGCAGCACAAGCCCGTCCTCGCCATCTGCTTCGGAACCCAGATTCTGAACGTCTGGCGCGGAGGAACCCTCATCCAGGACCTCGCCCCCATGCCCGTCAACCACGGAGCAGGCCGCTCCGTAGCCATCGCCCACTCCGCCTCCATCGCTCCCGAATCCCTCCTCGGCACCGTCGTCTCCCCGAACTCGGAAAACACCGAATCCCCCGAACAGGAGGGCTTCCTCCGCCTCCCCATCAACTCCAGCCACCATCAAGCCGTAGGAATCCCCGGAGAAGGCCTCCGCATCTCCGCCCGCTGCCCTCACGACGCAGTCATCGAAGCCATTGAGTCCGACGCTCCCGGCCACTTCGTCCTCGGCGTGCAGTGGCACCCGGAGCGCAGCTACACCGAGAGCCCGGCCTCGCAAGCCCTTTTCGGCCGCCTCGTCCAGGAAGCCGCCGCCTGGCCCCGCTCTACACAGTAGATCGAAGTATCATCATCCCAATGGCTACCCTCACCCCCCAGGAGATCGCGGATCTCCTGGCCCCCTACATCCAATCCCCCGAGCCTCCCCTCCTCGACCGCCTCTCGATCTACCTCGACCTCCTGGTGAAGTGGAACGCCCGCACCAATCTCACCGCCATCCGCTCCCCCCACGAGATCGTCACCCGCCACTTCGGCGAAAGCCTCTTCGCCGCCCGACACCTTGGCAACCCTCGGACACTCCTCGACTTTGGCTCCGGAGCAGGCTTTCCCGGGCTTCCCATCGCCCTCCTCCGCCCCGAAATCCACGTCACACTCGCCGAATCCCAGAACAAAAAGGCCTCGTTTTTACGCGAAGCCGTCCGATCCGTCGGGCTGAAAGTCGAAGTCTGGTCCCGCCGAGCCGAGGACCTGCCCCAGGGAACGCTCTTCGACTCCGTGACCCTGCGAGCTGTCGACGCAATGGGCCCCGCGATCCTCGCCGCCCAAACCATCGCCTCCCAATCCTTGGTCCTTCTCACCACCACATCCGCCCGCGCCGAGATCCCATCGCTCCCCGCGTTCTCAGAGGCCCCGCCTATCCCTATCCCCGGTTCAGCGGACAAAATAGTCCTCTGCCTCTCCCGGATCTAGAACCGTCCCACTGCGAACGTTCCACGTGGAACATTCGCCTCCCAAACGCACAATGTTCCACGTGGAACAACCATCTCCCCCGCAAATCATCTCTACATTGCCTCTTCGCTTCCTTACCGGTACCCTCAACCTACTGCGATGATCAAGACCCCACCCACCCCCCTCCCCAAATCCGCTCAAGTCGTCGTCGCCAAAGTCATCGCGATCGTCAACCAGAAAGGCGGAGTCGGCAAAACCACCACCGCCATCTCCCTCGCCGCCGCCCTCGCCCTCGAAGGCCTCCCCACCCTCCTCATCGACTGCGATCCCCAGGCCAACACCACCGGAGGCCTCGGCGTCCCGCGCGACATCCCCGGAGAGCCAGCCCGCACCAGCGTCTACGATCTCCTCGTCGGCAACGCCACCGCCGAAGAAGCCATCCTCCCCACCGAGATCCCCAACCTATCGCTCATCCCAGGCTCCAAGAACCTCATCGGAGCCAACCTCGAGCTCGTCAGCCAGGAACGCCGCGAGTTCCGCCTCCGCGAAGCCCTCGACCCCATCCGCTCCAAATACCCATTCATCCTCCTCGATTGCCCCCCCGCACTCGATCTCCTCACCCTCAACGCCCTCGTAGCCTCCGACGGCCTCCTCGTCCCAATGCAGGCCGAATACTTCGCCCTCGAAGGCATCTCAGAGCTCATCAGTACCCTCGACCGCGTCGCCGCCGCCTTCAATCCCGGCCTCGCCCTCGAAGGCGTCGTCCTCACCATGTACGACGACCGCACCAACCTATCCCAGCAGGTCACCGAAAACCTCAAAGCCTTCTTCGGAGAGAAGCTCTTCGCCACCACCATCCCCCGCAACATTCGTCTCGCCGAAGCCCCAAGCCACGGCAAACCCGTCCAGCTCTACGACCCGCGCTCCCGCGGTGCCGAAGCCTACCAGTCCCTCGCCCAGGAGCTTCTCACCCGCAACCAGGTCGTCAGTCCCAAAGAACTCGAACGCCGCGCCGAGGCCCCCAGGCCCGCCGCAAAAACCGTCCGCTTCTGGCCCTACAACAAGTAGCGCCTGTCCAGTTTTTCCATACAACGGCCCAGTAACTAACCAGCGAAAGTAGCCGAAAAACATGCCTCCAACAACCGACCCCAAGCGCCGCGCCCTCGGAAAAGGCCTCGAATCCCTCCTCCCCAGCCGCCCCGCCACCCCTCCGCCCGCACCCCCCACCCCATCCACCGGCCAACCCCTCGAGATCCCCCTCGACCTTATCGAACGCAATCCTTTCCAGACCCGCACCCGCTTCGACGAGGCCCAACTAAACGACTTAGCCAACTCGATCGCCGCCACCGGGGTCGTCCAGCCCATCGTAGTCCGTGCGATCGAACAGGGTCGTTACCAGTTGATAACCGGGGAACGCCGCCTCCTCGCCTCCCGTAAAGCCAACAAAACACACATCCCAGCCATCGTCCGCGTCGTCTCCGACGAGCAGGCCATGGAGATGACGATCGTCGAAAACCTCCAGCGCGCCGATCTCAACCCCATGGAACAGGCCCGCGCCTACCAGCGCCTCGCCCGCGACTTCCACATGACCCAGGAGCAGATGGCCACCCGCACCGGCAAGGAACGCGCATCGGTCGCGAACTTCCTCCGCCTCCTCCGCCTCCCCGAGCCCATCCAGCAAAAGGTAGAAGCCGGCGAACTCTCCTTCGGCCACGCCCGCACCCTCCTGGCCCTCGACACCCCCGAAGCCATCGCCGCCGCAGCTCAAAAAGTAATCGCCCTCTCCATGTCTGTCCGCCAGACAGAGACCTATATCCACGGCCTCCTGAGCCCGGAAACCAAACAATCAAAAGACGATAAGGCCATCAAGCCGGTCGACCCCAACGTCCGCGAAGCCCAGCACAGCCTCCAGCGAACCCTCGGTCTCAAGGTCAAAATCGAAGACAAGAACGGAAAAGGCCGAGTCATCATCGAGTACTCCGGAGTCGAAGACTTCGACGCCATCCTGGCCGCTCTCGGCTCCCGCTAAATCCAAAGGAATCCACCATCTCCATGCGCGCCAGCTCCATAGAATTCCGTCTCCGATACCTCCTCCACGTCATCGTCTTCGCCCTGGGCTTCTGGTCCCCCTGGCTGCGTCTCCTCCCGCCGGGTGACATCCTGGCCTCAAGACAGTCCGCCTGGCTCGCCCTGGCCTCTCTCACGGCCCGCACAGGCTGGCTCTCGTTCTCCGCCTCAACCGTCGCCGTGCTCATCCTCGGAATTCTCCCCGCCACCACCGCAGCCCTCTTCCGTACCTGGGGCACTGCCTACCTCGGAGCCACCACCGTCTCCGCCCCCACCCTGCAGGGTGCCGCGATCGTGGCCGACGGCCCCTACCGCCACCTCCGCAACCCCCTCTACCTCGGCACCTTTCTCCACTCCATCTGCCTGTCCCTCCTGATGCCCCTCTCCGGAGCCATCTTCACCATCCTGGCCACCGCTCTCCTCCAGGCCCGTCTCATCGCCGGCGAAGAGCCCTTCCTGGCCGCCACCCAGGGCCCCGCCTACCTCGCCTACCAGGCCGCAGTCCCCCGCATTCTGCCCTCGTTCACGCCCAGAATCGCCTCCGCCGGAGCCCGCCCCCAATGGTTCCAGGCCATCCTGGCCGAGAGCTACATGATCCTCGCCGCCGCGGCCTTCCTGGTCTTCGGCTGGCGCTACAACGCCTTCCTCCTCACCAAGTGCGTCCTCATCGCCTTCGGAGTCTCCCTCGTCCTCCGCGCCCTCACCCCAGCCAGCCCGGCAACACAAAAACCTGCCGTGATCCCCGGCGCTTAGCACCAGGTCTCACGGCAGGCTTCTTCCCGCACAATCATCTTTCAAATCAGACGCCGCTCCCAGCCAGGGAGCCCCACCCGGAGCGGCGACGAAACTACTTCTTTGGCGGAGCGATCGTGTCCTTGGCAACCTTCGCGACACGGAACTTCACCACCGTCTTCGCCTTGATCTTGATCGTCTCACCCGTCTGCGGATTACGGCCAAGGCGAGCCTTCCGTTCGGCCTTCACCAGTTTGCCGATTCCGGGAATCGTGAACTCCCCGTTCTTCTTCGTCTCCTTCACTGCGGTCTCGGCCAGCAGCTCCAGAAAGCTCGATGTCTGCTTGTTCGTCAGTTCCATCTTCTCTGCCATCGCCCGCACCAGCGCGGTCTTGGTCATTCCCTTAGCCATCGTCTCTTGCTCCTAGAAAAGTATTTTGTCCGAATACAGCATCTCGGCCTTACCGGCCCGCCGATACCCGCGACCGATGTAGCAAAACACCAGTGTTTATGCGGGCGCGGAGTACCGTACCGCAATTCACCTTCGACCTTTCGGCGTCACTTGTCAACCGCGTATCTTCGGTTTTTACTGGTTTTTAGAGGTTTTCTTAGGAAATCTTTTCATTTCAGCCCAAAACCGGCAGATTTCCTCAGAAAACGGCGCTTTCAGGCCCAAAGCGCCCAGCGCGGGCAGCGGTCACTCCGCGAGACGCGTTGGGCTTCGCATGGTCCTCCCAATGGTCGGAATGAAGCTCAGCTGGCGACCATCGGGAGCACCCAGCGAAGCGGTATAAAAGTCACGAAGGTCTTGCCGAAGGCCCCGTGACCGCTCCACGCGTAGTGGGCCCATCCGGCAGGACTAGAACATCGCCTTCCGTCCAACCCTCACCAGCGGAGCGTTCAGCATCTCCACCATCGGCGCCGCCGCTTTGAATCGCTTCACGATCTCCCCCTTCAGACCATCCGCCAACCCAACCTCCACTGGCAGCGTCACCGACAGGCCCCACTGCCGGCACATCACCATCTCCATCACCTCCGGCTCCAGCCCTACAAACCCCTTGGGAGGCCGCGTCAAACTCGCCCCCTCGAACTCCGGCAGCAACCCCCGCAGCCTCTTCCCTTCGATGACTTTACGAAACTCCATCCCATGCTCCGCCAGGTACCGCCGCATCGCCAGCAACTGCTCACGCTCCGGCATATAGGACCCCGCGGCGACGACCAATCCTTTCACCCCGAAGCTCAGATAGAACCCCGCCCCGGAGGTCTTCTCCAGCCCCTCCCGCGACCACCACGCCGAAACCTGCGTCTTGTATGGCGTCTTATCCGCCGAAAACCGTGTATCCCGATAGATCCGCATCATCGCCTTCTGGGGAGGCCTAATATGCTCCGGCGCGAACCCTTCCAGCGCATGGTTGATCTCGTCGATCAGGGCCAGCATCGGAGCCTTCAGCTCCCGCTCGAAGACTTCCTTCCTGGCCCCGAACCATTCCCGATCGTTATGCCGCGCGAGCGCCCGCAGAAACTTCAATCCTTCATCTGAAAACCGAATCCCCATACCTCATCTTAAAGTGGGCCCGTCCAGCAGGGCACGCCTCCGTAAGATAAAACCAGTGACCCTCGATCAAGACACCATCGTCGCCATCGCCACACCACCCGGCCGCGGTGGCATCGGTATCGTCCGCCTCTCCGGCACCACTGCCCTGCCGCTCCTCCTCCCCATCCTTACGCTCGATTCGCCGCCCTCCCCCCGCGAAGCTCGCTTCACCCGGATCAAAGACCCCTCCACCGGCCACCTCATCGACGAAGCAGTCGTTACCTTCTTCCCCGCCCCCCACTCCTACACCGGCGAAGATGTCCTCGAGATCGCCTCCCACGGCGCCCCGGTCGTTCTGGATTTTCTCGTCCAATCGGCTCTGGAAGCAGGCGCCCGGCTCGCGCGTCCCGGTGAGTTTACCCAGCGGGCCTTCCTCAACCAGCGCCTCGACCTCACCCAGGCCGAAGCCGTCCGCGACCTCATCGAAGCCCAGACCCTCCACCAGGCCCGCCTCGCCGCCGAGCAGCTTGGCGGAGCCCTCTCCCGCCGCCTGGCCCCGATCAAACAGTCGCTCATCCATCTCATCGCCGCCCTCGAAGCGGGAATCGACTTCGCCGAAGACGACATCGACGTCCTTCCCGACCACGAGATCCTGTCCTCCCTCGAGCGCATCACCCGGCCCCTCCAGGCACTCGAAGCCTCCTTTGCCTACGGCCGCATCCTCCACTCCGGCCTCACCCTGGCCATCGTCGGAGCCCCCAACGCCGGCAAATCTTCCCTGTTCAACCGTCTCCTCGACCGCGACCGAGCCATCGTCACCGCGACCCCAGGAACCACGCGCGACCTCATCACCGAGCACACCGCGATCGGCGGAATCCCCGTCCAGCTCATCGACACCGCGGGCCTCCGCCAAACCACCGACGAAGCCGAGTCCCTGGGCATCGCCCGCAGCCATGAGGCCCTCGCAACCGCCGACCTCATCCTCCTCGTCACCGACTCCGGCCAGCCCCTCTCCCCCGACGAACGCACCCTCCTCGAGTCTCTCGCCGCCCGCCCGCATCTCCTCATCCGCAACAAAGTCGATCTTCACCCACACTGCACCGAGCCGGGGCTCTCAACGTCCGCCCTGACTGGAACCGGCATCGAAGCCCTCCGCAACGCCATCGCCGCCCAGATCCACTCCGGTTCAGCCGCCGAATCCGGCCTCCTGACCAACCGTCGTCAGCACCACGCCATCACCCAGTCCCTGGCCTCCCTCGCCGAAGCCCGCCAGGCCGTCCATCATCGACTCCCCCACGAACTCCTGATGATCAACCTCTACGCAGCCCTCCAGGCCCTCGACGAGCTCACCGGAGCCACCACCTCGGGCGACATCCTCAATCTCATCTTCTCCACCTTCTGCATCGGCAAGTAAAGTGGATTCCAGAGACATCCACTATCGTCCGCTGAAGTCGAATACGCCCAATAAACACGTGGCTTCATAGTCCGTCCATGTCCTATGCAGTCCCCCTGCGTATCATGAATCCTGACCCGCCCAAAGCGCCCTTCAGGAGCACCGAACCGTGAGCGTCTTCACCCGCACCATCCTCTCCGCCCTCCTCACCCTCGCAACCGCAGTCGGCCCCGCCCCGGCCCCTGCCCAGACCAACCTCAAGACCATCGCCTTCATGACCGACTTCGACGTCCGCGACGACGCCGTCGGCATCTGCAAAGCCGTGATGAACGGTATCGCCCCCGGCGTCCAGATCCTCGACATCACCCACCAGGTCACTCCCTACGCCATCGCCGAGGGAGCGCGCTTTCTCGCCGGATCCGCCCCCTACTTCCCCCACGACGCCGTCTTCGTCGTCGTCATCGACCCCACCGTCGGCAGCACCCGCAAGGCCATCATTGCCCACGCAAAGACAGGCCAGTTCTTCGTCCTCCCGGACAACGGCCTCCTCACCCTCATCCAGGACCGCGACACCATCGACGCCGTTCGCGAGATCAAGAACCCAGCCTGGATGATCGGCGCAAGGATGTCCTCCACCTTCCACGGCCGCGACATCTTCTCCCCCGCTGCCGCCCACCTGGCCCGCGGCGACGACTGGACGCAAGCCGGTCCGCCAGTAGACCCATCCGCCCTCGTCCGTCTCGACCTCCGCACCGCCACCCTCACCCCCGCCGGTCTCAAAGGCGAGGTCATCGGCACCGACGGACCCTTCGGCAACCTCGTCCTCAACATCCCATCCGAGACCTTCGCCCAACTCGGCTACAAGCTAGGCGACCAGGTCCCCATCGACCTCGCCGCCAGGCACTTTGTCTTCCCCTTCGTCAAAACCTTCTCCGACGTCCCCGTCGGCAAGCCCCTCTTCTACATCGACTCCCGCGGCCGCCTCTCCCTCGGCATCAACCAGCGCAACTTCTCCACCACCTACACCATCGACGCCCCCGCCCCCCTCACGATCCCCCGAAAGCCCTGAAGGGGCTCGCCTTCGGATGATCGGCCTCTACCAAATCGCGACGAACAGCATGTTGTAGCTCCTGAGAGCTCTCCTCGCGTGTTCACGCTATGAGGTAAGTTTGTACCGAGAAAACGAGCGGAGATGGATCATGCAGCACAGCCTCCATCCCACCTCGCGGAGAAGACCGTGAACACCACAACCCGCCGTACCTTCCTCAAGACCGGAACCGCCCTCGCCACCTCCGCCGTCCTCCGCGGCACCCCCGCCCGCGCCCTCCGCGAGACCGTCAGCCCCACCCCCCTCGCCCAGTTCGACTATCCGGACGTCCAGCTCCTCGACGGCCCCATGCTGGTCCAGTTCCAGCACAACCACCGCCTCTTCCTCTCGCTCGACGAAGACAGCCTCCTCAAGCCCTTCCGCCAGGCCTCCGGCCTTCCGGCTCCAGGCGAAGACATGGGTGGCTGGTACTCGCCCTCGCCCGACTTCGACCCGCCCAAAAACATGACCGGGTACATCCCCGGCCACACCTTCGGCCAGTACGTCTCAGGCCTCGCCCGCGCCTACGCCGTCACCGGCGACCAGCCCACCCAGGCCAAGGTCCATCGCCTCGTCGCGGGCTTCGCGCCCACCATCAGCCCGAAGTTCTACACCGACTACTGCCTCCCCGCCTACACCTTCGACAAGACCAGCTGCGGCCTCATCGACGCTCACCAGTTCGCCCGCGACCCCCACGCCTTCACCGTCCTCGACCACGCCACCGACGCCGTCCTCCCTTTCCTCCCGCCCAAGGCGCTCAACCGCGAAGAGCTCGCCGCCCGCCCTCACAAGAACGTCTCCTTCACCTGGGACGAGTCCTACACCCTCCCCGAAAACTTCTACCTCGCGTACCAGCGCGGAGCCGGCCCCCGCTACCGCAAGCTCGCCCAGCGTTTCCTTGAGGACGACACCTTCTTCAACCCTCTGTCGGAGAACAAAAACGTCCTCCCCGGCCAACACGCCTACAGCCACCTCAACGCGCTCTGCTCCGCCATGCAGTGTTACCTCACGGACGGCAGCCGCAAGCATCTCGACGCCGCCCGCAACGGCTTCGCCTTCGTCCAGCAGCAGAGCTTCGCCACCGGAGGCTGGGGTCCCAACGAAGGCTTCCAGAATCCAGCCTCCAACGCCCTCGCCGACTCGCTCACCGAGACCCACAACAGCTTCGAGACCCCCTGCGGAGCCTACGGCCACTTCAAGATCACCCGCTACCTCCTCCGCACTACCGGCGACAGCCGCTACGGCGACAGCATGGAGACCGTCCTCTACAACACCATCCTCGGCGCGCGCCCCATCCGCCCCGACGGCACCAGCTTCTACTACGCCGACTACAACCAGAGCGCCCGCAAGGTCGATTACGAGCAGAAGTGGCCCTGCTGCTCCGGAACCTTCCCCCAACTCACCGCCGACTACGGCATCAGCTCCTATCTCCGCAGCCCCAGCGGAATCCACATCAACCTCTACGTCCCCTCCCGCATCACCTGGAAACAGGGCAGCGCCCACGCCACCCTCACCCAGCAAACCCTCTACCCGGACCACGGCGACACCACGCTCGCCCTCACCCTCTCCCATCCGGAGCGCTTCACCATCGCCCTCCGCATCCCCGCCTGGGCCGGCACCCAATCCAGAGTCACCATCAACGGCAAACCCGCCGATACTGCACTCACCCCCGGAACATGGGCCCCTCTCGACCGCACCTGGAAAGACGGCGACCGCATCGAACTCTCCCTCGACCTGCCCCTCCGTCTCATCCCCATCGACGACCGCCACCCCAACCTCGTCGCCCTCCTCCACGGCCCCGTCGCCCTCTTCGCCATCGAGCCGAGCATCGCCCCCAACACCCAGCCCATCACCCAAAACCGACTACTCGCCGCCCAGCGCATCGGCGACTCCGCCGTCTGGCAGGTCACGACCGACACTGGCAAACTCCGCATGATCCCCTACCCCGCCATCACCGAAGAGACCTACCGCCTGTACCATCAGACGACCTAGCCAGCCCCGGTTGTCTTAGCCATTCGACCCCGAGGCCGCCACTCAGGCTAAACTCACCTAGTCTCTCGTCCCCTCATGGTCCCCTCACGCCGGCCAACAGTTCTCGACGTCGCCAAGGCAGCCCGGGTCGGTGCCTCAACCGTCTCGCGATGCCTCCGCGGCGGACCCTACGTCAGCCCCGAGGTCCGCCAGAGGATCATGGATGCCGTCCACTCCCTCGGCTACGAGCCCGACGAAGTAGCCCGCAGCCTCCGCGGTGGCCGGTCCAGATCCATCGGCGTCATCTTCCCCCAGATCGCCAATCCCTACTTCAGTCGCTGCGTGCAGGAGATCGAGCTCGAGGCCACCCGTCAGGGCTCCTCCGTCATCCTGCTCACCCACCAGGAAGATCCCGACCGCCAGTCGAAACAACTTGCGGTCCTGCGCCGCTCCCGCGCCGACGGCGTCATCCTCGCCGCCGCCCCCAACTCCGACATGGAAAAGCTTCGCCGCGAACTCGGCACCATGCCCATCGTCGCCCTC
The DNA here is from genome assembly GCA_026225095.1 of bacterium. Taxonomy (GTDB): domain Bacteria; phylum Acidobacteriota; class Terriglobia; order Terriglobales; family Acidobacteriaceae; genus Edaphobacter. The sequence continues at coordinate 9,660 of JAMFSC010000232.1, read as the reverse complement.
GACCGCCCCCTGTGGGACGACGCGGACGTCGTCATGCTCGACCACCGCCACGCGGCCCGCCAAGCCACCCTTCACCTCGTCCAGCACGGTATCCAGCAGATCGCCTGCGTCACCGCCAACCCCAGCATCTACTCCTTTCAGCAGCGCATCCACGGCTACCAGCAGGCCATGCAGGAAGCCGGGCTCAAGAGTCGCGTCATCGCGGCCAGCGACTACATCTCACTCCAGACCGAGATAGCGAACGCCCTCCGAAGCAAGCACCCCCCCCGCGCTCTCTTCGCCCTCAGCAGCATGGCGACCGTCTCCGCGATGCAGGCCATCCGTAATGTTCAGCCAGACAATCCAAGCGAGATCGCGTTCATCGGCTTCGACGATGTCGATCTCGCGACCCTGGTACAACCGCCCATGACCGTCATGGTCCAACCAACGGACCTCATGGCGCGCGAGTCGGTCCGCCTCCTCTTCAAGCGTGTCGGCTCCAGCGACCCCTTCCCGGTCCAGCGCATCGAGCTCGGGGCCATGCTGATCCGGCGGAACTCCTGCGGCTGCGTCTGAACCGACACTCTCTGGACTGACCACCGGACGTTGCTCCCGGACCCAAAAAACACCTCTCGACAAAAGGCTTGACACTCCTTCGCGTGCCGAATACTATTCGCGTCGCTCCAGATTCGATTTATTTGTTGCACCGAAGTTTATCCACCGTTTGAGTATGGCAACGTTGCGAAATCAATAGATTCGGCTGTCGACCAAACCCTTCGCATCGTCCGGACAGTCTGGATAGTCCGGATAGTCCAGATCGTCCGATGCGCTCCCGTACGCAGACCTCACCGCAAGCAGGCTCACAGTCGATTGCAGTCCTCTTGATCCTGAATCGAACCGCTCCAGTAAAGGTTTTCCGGAAGCGGTAGCAACACCCAGGCGAACCACGAATCGCCACAGATCACGCCCTCGCTGCACCGTTCCACGCTGGTAAGACAGATCGTACTTTTTGGAGGAGATACAGATGCACAAATACAGACTTCTCGCAGTAGCGCTTATCGTTACCGCATTTCTCGCCGGCGCGCCCTTCGCCCACGCGCAGGAAAACGGAACCATCAACGGAACCGTCAATGACTCGACCGGCGCCTTGATTCCGAACGCCGCCGTCAAGCTCGTCAACCCCGCCACCGGCGATACCCGGACCACAACCACCAACGGTTCCGGTCTCTTCAACTTCACCGGCCTCGCCATCGGCCACTACAACCTCTCGATCACCGCACCAGGGTTCAAGATCGCCGCCACCAACGACATCGTCCTCAACGCGGCGCAGACGGTCGAACAGAACATCATCCTGCAGGTCGGCAGCGAATCCCAGACCGTCTCGGTCGAGGCCAACGCCCTCCAGGTCCAGACCGAGACCAGCCAGGTCGACAGCCTCATCTCCGGCGCGCAGGTCTCAGAGCTCGCCACCAACGGCCGCAACATCACGGCACTGGCGGTTCTCGCACCCGGCGTCTCCAACACCCTCCCCGACTACAACGGGGTCATGGCGCTCACCGCCGGCAACGGCATCAGCTTCAACGGCACCCGTCCCAGCCATAACATCTACCTCGTCGATGGCGGCGAGATCTACGACCGCGGCTGCGGCGGCTGCTTCAGCATCCTCGTCTCCCAGGATTCCATCGCACAGTTCCAGACCCTGACCAGCAACTACAGCCCCGACTACGGAATCGGCTCCGGCGGCCAGGTCCTCATGGTCCTCAAATCCGGCACCAGGAACTTCCACGGCGGCCTCTGGGAGTTCAACCGCAACGAAGCCTTCGATGCCAACAACTACATCTCCAAGCTCAACCATCAGCCCACCCCCAAGCTTCGCGTCAACATCTTCGGCGGCAACATCGGCGGACCCCTCTTCATCCCGCACCTCTACAACAACAGCCGCCAGCGCACCTTCTTCTTCTTCAACGAAGAAGATCGCCGCGAGATCGCCGGCACCGCGCCCAGCACCACGAACACCATCCCCGCCGCTGACTTCCCCGTGGCCGGACAGCCCTTGAGCTACGTCGCGCCCAGCGGCGGCAACATTCCCATCGTTCCCGTCACCACTGACCCCGCAAAGCTCGCCATCTATGCGCAGGACAACCTCACTCCGGGCCAGCCCTTTCCGGGCAACGTCATCCCCGCGAACCTGATCGATCCGAACGCCGTCGCCATGATCGCGACCGGCATCTTCCCCAAGCCCAACGTGTCGAGTGGTGCCAATCAGTTCGTGACCTCCATCAGCCAGCCCACCTTCGTCCGCGAAGATCTCGTCCGCATCGATCACACCATCAACGACAAGCTGCAACTGATGGGCAACTACATCCACGACCAGAACGCCCAGACAAAGTTCCCTCCCCTATGGAGCAACGACAACTATCCATCCGTAGGCAGCGCCATCAAGAACCCCGCATGGGCAGCCGTCGTCAAGCTTACCCAGACCCTCTCTCCCAACCTTCTCAACGAGACCGCCTTCAACTTCAACGGCAACAAGCTGACGATCACCCCGGTCGGAAACTTCGCGCAGCCAACCGGCTTCAGCATCCAGACCTTCTTCACCGGCAACAACGCACTCAACCGCCTCCCCGAGGTCGATCTCGGTGCCCCCTACAGCACCAACTGGAGTTCCTCCTACTATCCGTGGCACAACGCCGCCATGGACTTCCAGTACCGCGACGATCTCTCCTGGAACAAGGGCCGTCACGGTCTCAAGTTCGGCGTCTCCTGGATGCACTTCATCAAGAACCAGCAGCTCCAGTCCAACACGCAGGGAACCTACGTCTTCAATAACTCCACCTTCGCCGGCGACCCCTATGTCAACTTCCTCCTCGGCGACGCGGCCACGTTCACGCAGTTGCAGACGCTCAACGGTCTCCACTGGGTCAATAACACCTACTCCATCTATGCCGAAGACAATTGGAAGGTAACCAAGAGACTGACCCTCAATCTTGGCTTCCGCTACGACGCGATCCCGCACAACTACGAGCGCTTCAACGAGTTGGCCAACTTCGTTCCCGCCAACTACGATCCGACCAAGGCGCAGACCCCGGTCAACGGAACCCTGAACCCGACCGGCCCCGGATTCGCCGTACCCCCCGGAGGCTCCCAGCCCTTCTACCTCAACGGCATCCAGTTGGCGGGCGTCAACGGCTTCCCCCGCGGAGGCGTGCAGAACGACTGGAAGTCCGCGCAGCCACGCGTCGGATTCGCCTACGATCTCTTCGGTGACGGAAGAACCGTCCTCCGCGGAGGCGCAGGTCTCTTCTTCGAACGCATCCAGGGCAACGACTCCTACAACGCCGGTAGCAATCCGCCCTTCTCTTACCAGCCCTCCGCGTCCAACGTCTACTTCTCGAACGCCAATCGGAGCGCCAGCACCGGCCTCACCGCATCCACCAACCCGAAGCCTGCAAGTCTTACCAATCTCGCCTATCGCTATCCGCTTCCAGGGCTGGCCATGTACAGCCTCGGCATCCAGCGCGAGGTCGCTCCCTCCATCATCGGTGTACTCCAGTACGTCGGAACATCGGGCTGGCATCAGAATGATGACCGCGCCATCAACACGCTTCCCCTCAACAGCTCTCCAGCGGTTCGTCAAAGCGTCGCCAATGGCAAGGTCGATACCAACACCCTGCGCCAGTTCCAGGGATTCGCCGGCATCACGCAGGAGGAGCAGACCACCAACTCCAGCTACAACTCTCTCCAGACCGGCCTTCGAGTCGAGAACAAGCACGACCTCACTGTCCAGGTCTCCTACACCTGGTCTCACCAGATCGATCTCGCCAGCAACGGAGGCGATCTCGCCACCCTCTCCAACCCCTTCAACCAGCGCTACGACCGCGGCTCCGGCTCCTACGACCGTCGCCATATCTTCAGCACCAACTACATCTACAACCTGCCCTTCTTCCGCCACTCCAATAACTTCGCCGAACACGAGTTCCTGAGTGGCTGGCAGATCTCCGGCATCACCATCGCCAACTCCGGAACACCCGTATCCGTAACTTACGGCACCGATACGATCGGTCTCGGCGGCGGCACCACCAACCGCGCCAACATCGTCCCCGGCGTCTCCACCGTCGGATCCAAGACCTACTCAAAGTTCTTCAACACCGCTGCCTTCGCCGCCCCGCTCGCTCCCTGGTCCGGCGGAGACACCACAGGCGTCAATCAGGGCTTCGGCAACTCCGGCAAGGATAAGGTCGTCGGCCCCGGACGCTTCAACACCAACCTGTCCGTCTTCAAATCCTTCCCGATCCACGGCGAGGCACTCCGCTTCCAACTCCGCGCCGAGTCCTTCAACACCTTCAACCACACCCAGTTCCAGAACCTCCAAAACAGCTTCACCGCAAGCAACTTCGGACAGGTCACCTCCACCTGGGACGCACGCAAGTTCCAGTTCGGAGGCAAGCTCCTGTTCTAACTTCAGGCGTGATCTGGAATAGGTTGCCTGTTGGTACGACGTAGGGTGCCCCACCTTCGGCGCAACGCATCATCGCGCCTAAGGTGGGGTCGGATCGCCACCGCACCCAGGTCCAGGCTCTACACCAACATCCAATTCGATCTAATTACGGGTGATTCCATACCGCGCACCCTGGCCGTCCTGAATCCCCCAGGCCATCCGTGGCGTGTTGTGAGCCAGCCCAAGCCGCCCATCGGGGGCCAGGAGAATGATCCCTCCATGGCCTCCGAGCCGCGTGTACAGATAGTCGATCGCCGCCTCCGCCGCATCCTGAGGCGAGGCCCCGGAAGCCACCCGGTCAACCGCCCACTTGCCCAGCACCAGCTTCATAATCGGCTCGCCCCATCCCGTCAGCGAGACCGCCGCACTCTCATCATCCGCATAGCACCCGCAGCCGATCAGGCTCGAGTCCCCCACTCGCCCCGGAGCCTTCGACAGCGTCCCACCCGTCGACGTCCCAGCCGCGATATGCCCATGAAGATCGAGCGCCACCGCGCCCACCGTGTCATGCGAGCGAAGCGTAGGATCCGCCTCATCGTGGGGCCGCAACTCCGGCGTGACCACGCGGCCCACCTCCTGCTCCACCGCGGCCTCCTCCGACGCAATATCCCCGGAAAAGGTAGTATCCGGCTCCCCCGCAAGCTCCGCCCGCTGAAAAGCCATCAGCCGCTCCCGCTCCCTGGGCACAATTAGATCCGTATTCTCGCAAAGCATCATGCCATGCTGCCGAGCGAACCGCTCCGCCCCCACGCCGACGAAATAAACATGCGGACTATGATCGAGCACCAGACGCGCCGCCCGGATCGGATTCCGAATCCGCTCCACGCAAGCCACGCCTCCCGCCCGCAGGTTCGATCCATCCATCATCAGCGCATCGAGCTGCACCCGCCCATCGCGAGTCAAGAAGGACCCCCGCCCAGCATCGAAGGTGTCATCATCCTCCATGACGGAAACCGCCGCCTGAACCGCATCGACCGCACTACGGCCCATCTCCAACTGCGCGAAACCTGCGGAAAGCGCGTTCGAAATCCCCCGTTGATGGGCCTCAATGGCCTCATCCGGCATGGCCCACGCACCCCCATGAATCAGCAGAACCGGCTTGGCGGCGATAAAGCACCCCTTACTAAGATCTAAAGATCCAACAACTTCCGACGCTCCGTCTCGTTGTAAGTATAGCGAATCCGGTGAATCACCGTAATCGTCGAGAACAGCGCCAGCACCCAAAGCGCCGGAGCCATCAAGCCCCAGTGATTGAAAAGCGCCCCCAGAATAACCAGCACAATCCGCTCCGGCCGCTCCATAAAACCGACCTTGCAGCTTCCAATCAGGGCTTCCGCACGAGCCCTGGTATAGCTCACCATCAAGCTCGCGGTCATGCAGAAAGCGACCAGCACCACGTAAAAGAACCGATTGCCCCGCGCGTAATAAACCAGCAGCCCGAAGAACAACGCCACATCCGAGTAGCGGTCGAGCACCGAATCGAAGAACGCCCCAAACAGCGACACCTGGTTGGTCAGCCGCGCCACCCGGCCATCCACCATGTCGAACAGCCCAGCGGCGATGATCACCAGGCCCGCATACAGAAACATGCGGTCCTTATTCTCAGCCCGCGCATACCCGAAGAAGACGGCCGCGACGATATTGATCAACAGCCCAATAAAGGTCAGCGTATTCGGCGAGATACGCGACAGCGCGAGACCGTTGACGATCTTTCCCAGCAGCCAGCCGCTGCCTCTACCGAATGCACTTGTCCAGGTCATGAGTTTGTTCGAAGGTACAAGCTGTCAGCCGTGAGCCCTTGGCATTCGGCCAAAGCGCAGGTGTAGCTGCGAGAAAAACCGGCGCTAGGAATTGGACTCAGGCACCACGACAGGTTCGTCGGGATCGAGGTCATGGATGGTGAAGAGTTTCAAAATTTCGAGCTCTCGCTTGCCGTTCGGAGTCACCACCGTGACCGTATCGCCGACTTCCTTGTTCAAAAGCGCTCGTCCGATCGGCGACGTCGTTGAGATCAGTCCGATCGAAACGTCGGACTCTTCGCTTGTGACCAGCTTGTAGCGGATCTCTTCGTTCTTGCTGGTGTCGAAGACGGTGATCGTGGAGCCGAAGCCGCTCTTGTCGTGGGGAATATTCGCCAGGTTCACCATGGCGAGTTCGCCCATGCGCTTCTTCAACTGGCCCAGGCGCGCGTTGACGAACACCTGGCGTTGCTTGGCCATGTGATATTCGGCGTTCTCGCTGAGGTCTCCGAGAGCGACGGCTTTCTTGATTTCAGCAGGGAGTTCGGTCGTCAGCTCGTATTCGAGCTGTTTGATCTCTTCCTGAAGTCTCGCTTTGATCTTTTCGGGCATGCTGCCTTCCGTAGGTCGTTGCGCGGCGCGTGATGGAGCTATTTCGTGCCGCGCAAGGGTGAAAACTTGATTATACGTGTTAGCGTCCGCGGATATGACCTGGCAACTCCCAGCCGTCGGTTCGAACTCCAGCGCCCTCGAAAGCGGATTGCCTGTTGGTATCGAGTTGGGTGCCCCACCTTCGCGACACGTCGCATCGTCCCTAAGGTGGGACGGAGCGCCACGGCATCCAGCCCACAACCCTGCACCTTCAGCAAATCTGCTCTGGCCGTAGAATGCCTTGGACGCTCCTCGCTGCACAATCGGCGGGTGAGCGGGATCGGCGAGGTGCGGATTTGCGATTCTTCAAGTTTCTGCTGCTTCTGGCGATCGTCGCGGCAGCCGTGGTGGGGTTCTGGGTTCTGGTTCCGGCAGGGCCATCCTCCGAGACGTTCGTCGACATCCCGAGCGGAACCGGCAGCATGGCCATGGGCGCCCAGTTGCAGCGTGCCGGCGTCATCCGCAACCGGTACGGCTTTGCTCTCCTCCGCCTCGCAAAGGGCGGACTGCTCAAGGCGGGAGAGTACCGCTTCGATCATCCCGCACCGATGACCGAGGTCTACGCGCGCCTCGTCCGGGGCGACGTCTACACCCGCACGGTCATCGTCAAGGAGGGCTTCAATCTCTTCGATATCGCGTCCGCCATGGCTGAGGCCGGACTCGGCACCGACCAGCAATTCCTCGCCGCCGCCCGCCAGCACGTCGAACTTGTGGCGCAGTGGAGTCCCCACGCGCCATCGCTCGAAGGCTATCTCTTCCCCGACACCTACCGCTTCTCCCGCCACGCGACCGAGGAGCAGATGCTCGCGACGATGGTGAGGCGTTTCCACCAGGTCGCCACACAGATCGGTCTCACCAACAACGGAGCGGAGGTCGCCACCACGGTCACCATGGCCTCACTGGTCGAAAAGGAGGTGCGTATGGACGAGGAACGCCCCCTCGTGGCGGGGGTCTTCGTCAACCGTCTGGCGCTTGGAATGCCGCTCCAGACCGATCCCTCAGTCGTCTACGGGGCGATCCTCGACGGTCGCTGGCGCGGAACCATCTATCAATCAGACCTGCAATCGGAGTCGCCCTACAACACCTATCGTCACACCGGCCTGCCCCCCGGGCCGATCTGCAACCCCGGGGTCGCGGCCATGAAAGCCGCCATGTCCCCCACCAAGACGGACTACCTTTATTTTGTTGCAGATGCAGGAGGCCGAAGTCGCTTTTCGGCCACTCTCGCCGGACACACCGCCAACGTGCAGAGCTATCGCAAAGGCCTCGGAGCACACTAGAGCGGATTGCCTGTTGGTATAGAGTTGGGTGCCCCACCTTCGCGACACGTCTCATCGTCGCTAAGGTGGGCCGGAGCGCCACGGCATCCAACGTAAATCCCTACACCTTCAGCGAATCTGCTCTAAGGCCAGGCGGGCTGGGACGTCGGATCGACCAGGTGCAACCAGGCGGCGGGTTTAGGATAAAAGTTCTGACGCGTAGCCGGTCCAGGTATCGTCTAATCGCTATCAAACAAGAAGGTGCTGGTTCTGGTGCAGGTGACTTTCGCAGTGCCGGGGCTCGGACAGGTCGATATACTTGCGTATTGTGTCTCAAGGTTTAAGAACATGTTTGGCCCTGGCTCTGCTGGGGACGACCCCACTATTGACGGGCTGCATCAGTACAACGCGCCACGTGCAGGTCATCAGGACCGCGCCCGTGGTTCAGAACGCGACGCTCGACGATCTGGTCCAGAGGGTCGATTCGCAGTTTGATACTATCAAGACCCTGAACGCGTCCGTGACGATGGCGGTCAGCACCGGCGGAACGCGCACAGGTGGCGAGGTCAAGGACTACACCACCGTCCGCGGCTACATCCTGGTGCGCAAACCCGAGGACCTCCGCGTCATCCTCCTCACCCCGGTCATCAGCACCCGCATGATGGATATGGTCAGCAACGGCCAGAAGTTTACCCTCCTCATGGCCACCCCCTCGAAGACCCGCGCCATGACCGGAACCGACGTCGTCACCAGGCCGTCCAACAATCCGCTTGAGAATCTCCGTCCCGGCATCTTCTTCGACGCCCTGCTCGTGCGCGGCATTCATCCCGAAGAGTTCGTCGCCCTGACCGAGAGCTCGCGAACCCTGGCCCCGGAGACCAAGCACCGCGACGCCATCCTCGAACCCGATTACGATGTGACCGTACTCAAACAGAAGTCCGGCAAGATACTCGAGCGTCTGCGCGTCATCCACTTCAACCGGGTGGATCTGGAGCCTTACCAGCAGGACATCTACGACCCGCAGGGCCGTCTGGTCACCACCGTCCAGTATTCCAACTACCAGAAGTTCGGAGACCTTCAGTTTCCCACCGAGATCGTCATCAACCGGCCCATCGATGAGTACACCGTCAAGATCACGGTTCAGAAACTGACGCCCAATCAGGAGATGGAAGACAATCAGTTCGAGCTTCAGATCCCGTCCGGTGTCACCATGGAGACCATGAAGTAGCCACTGAACGCATTGCCTATTGGCACAAAGTCGGGTGCCCCACCTTCGCGACACGCTTCATCGTCGCTAAGGTGGGGCGGAGCGCCACGGCATCCAACGCACAACCCTACCCCTTCAGCGAATCTGTTCTAACAGCCTCGGCCCCCGATCCGCGTGCCGGCTAAGGGGTTCCCCGACGGACTTCATCCGCGCGATAAACGCACACTGGCAGACCACTTTCGAATCAGCGCCCGCTGTCCAGTTTTTCCATGCAAAGTCCCACATTCGACGCACAAAAAACTTCTGGTGAAACATTGGGAAATTTCG
>JAMFSC010000231.1 GCA_026225095.1 bacterium | reverse complement strand
GTGGTTCCGAACGCTCCCCGGATGAAGCTGCATCACCAGCCCATCGTCCACGCTCATCCCCGCCATCTCGGTCAGCATCTGCGCCTGAAACAGCTCCACATCCCCCGCGTCGGTCTTCCCTGAGTAGATCCGGTCATACAGCCGCGAAGCCTCATCGACCGAAAGGTCCGCCGTCATCGCCGTCAGATGCCCATGATCGGTAGCCGTCGCGCCATTCCTGATGAAGTAGGCCCGCCGCTCCCGCAGGGCATTCAGATATCCCTTCCATCCCGAGACATCCTCGCCCGTCACCTCCCCGAGCCGCTCGATATTGCCCTTGAACCCCGCGTACTCCGCGTCCACCACCGCGTCCGGACGGAACGTCGGAACCACCCTCCCCTTCCATCCCGAAGCCTTGATCGCCTGGTGATATTCGAGCGTATCGGTCGCCGCATCGGTCGTCGCCAGAACCTCCATATTGAACCGCTCATAGAGCGACCGTGGCAGAAACTCCGGCGTCTGCAGCGCCTTGTCGATCGTGTCGTAATAGATATCCGCATTGTCCGCCGAGAGCCGTTCCGTCAGCCCAAACAGCGTCGAAAACGAGTAATCCAGCCAAAGCCGCGTCGGAGTCCCACGAAACAGGAAGTAGTTTTTGGCAAACACCCGCCAGGCCGCCCGCGGATCGACGGAATCGGCGGCCGTCGGATCCCCATTCAGCCCCTGCTGCGGAACCCCCAGCGATTCAAGCGAGATCCCCTGCGAGTAAAGCATCCGAAACACATAATGATCCGGCTGCAGAAACAACGCGGTCGGATTCGCAAACGGCTTGTTCTCCGCAAACCACTTCGGGTCCGTATGCCCATGCGGCGAGATGATCGGCAGGTCCTTCACCGTCTCATAAAGCTTTACCGCCACCGCACGCGCCGAACTCTCGCTCGGAAACAGCCTGTTCGCATCCAACATCCATCACCTCTAAAACGAATCGGGATTGGCGTCACTGACGCCAGCCCTAGCAGCCTATCAAAGTTGTCCGACCTCTGTCCGTTTACAGGCTCATCCCCCCGTCAATCAGCACCTCACCCCCCACCATATACGCAGATTCATCCGACGCCAGAAACACCACGGTGCTCGCAACCTCGGACGTCTTCCCGAATCGTCCCACCGGAACCTGCCCCAGAATCAACCCCGCGACCGCCTTCAAATCCGCCTCCGAAAGCCCCAGCTTCCCATACAACGGCGTCTCGATTGGCCCCGGGCTCACCGCATTCACACGGATTCCCCGTCCTACCAGCTCCCCCGAAAGCGTCCTCGCCATCGAGAGGAGGGCAGCCTTCGTCGCACCGTAGACACTTGTATTCGGCATACCGATATGCGCGTTGACCGAGGTATTCAGCACAATCGACGTGGGATTCGCAAACACCGGCAACAGCGCCTTCACCAGGAAGAACGGTCCCTTTACGTTGATCGAGAACGACCGGTCGAATCCCGCATCGTCCCACTGGTCCACGGGCCGCAGATCCGCCACGCCGGCGTTGATAAAGAGGACATCCAGCGCCCCAAAGGCCTCCTTCACCGCATCGGCGATTCCCTGCTGTGTCGCTGCATCCCCCGCATCCGCGCGGATTATAAGAACGTCTGCCCCCAGCGCCGCCCGCGCCGCTTCAATCGTCGCCGGATTCGTCCCTGTCACCGCAACCCGCGCGCCCTCCGCCAGGAACTGCTTCGCTGTCTCGAGCCCGATGCCGCTCGTTCCGCCCGTGATCAGGGCGCGCTTTCCCTTTAGCCTCTCCATCCTTGCTCTCCTCTTGTGTCGTTTGGGGAAACATCTCCCGCGATCCACCGGTGCGGGGTGAAAACCATCCTATCTCGCGGCTCCTCGTACGTCAGCCCTTCGATCAAGTCATGTACCGTATTTTTATGCGATTCTGCCGTCCCGTTTTGTTTCTCATCACCCTCGCCAGCCTCGCCCCCGCCTGCGACGCCCAGGCCCCCACACTCGCCCTTGTCCCCATGCCCCGCGAGGTACAGATCCTCCCCGACCAGCCGCTCCCCTCCGGCCTCCGCATTGTCTGCCCTGCCTGTGACGCGCAGGACCAGTTCGCCGCCGACGACCTTGCGCAGACCCTCGAATCGCGCGGCGTCCCCGTCTCCTCCTCCGGGTTCACGATCCAGCTCTCCCGCCATCCCGGCCCCGACTTCACCCCAGCCATGCGTCCCGAGGGTTACACCATCGGCGTCCTCGGCCTCACCCTCACCATCACCGCCGCCACTCCCGAGGGCATCTTCTACGGAGCCCAGACCGTCAAGCAGCTTGTCGAAGGCTCCGGAACCACCGCCGTCCTTCATGCCGCCACCATCCGCGACTGGCCCGCCATGAAGTATCGAGGCCTCCACGACGACCTCTCCCGCGGCCCCATCCCCACCCTCGCCTTCCAGAAGCACCTCATCCGGACCCTCGCCGCCTACAAGGTCAACCTCTACTCCCCCTACTTCGAAGAGACCCAGCTCTACAACGTCAGCTCCCTCGCCGCGCCCCCCGGCGGCTCCCTTACCCCCTCTGAGGCTAAGGAGCTCTCCGTCTTCGCCTCCCGCTATCACGTGATGGTCGTACCAGAGCAGGAAGCCTTCGGCCACCTTCGCCACACCCTCATCTGGGAAAAATACAGCGCCCTCGCCGAGACCCCCCACGGAGCCGTCCTCGCGCCCGGCCAGCCCGGATCCATCGACCTCATCAAGAGCTGGTTCTCCGAGCTCGCCGTCGACTATCCTAACTCTCCGTTTCTTCATCTCGGGGCCGACGAGACCATCGACCTCGGCGTTGGTCAGACCAAAACCGACGTCGAAACTCGCGGACGCTCCGTCGTCTACCTGGAATTCATGAGCCGCATCGTGGACGCCCTCCAGCCCCTCCACCGTCGCCTGCTCTTCTGGGGTGATATCGCCCAGGACGCCCCCGCCCAGCTCAAGGCCATGCCCCAGACCTTCAAGGACTCCACCATCGCCGTCGCCTGGGGCTACACGCCCAACCCCGCCGGCTTCCGCAAGATCCTCACTCCCTTCACCGACGCCGGAATCGAGACCTGGGTCGCCCCCGCCATCAACAACTACCGGCAGGTCTATCCAAACTTTGGAGCCGGCCTCCTCGACATCCAGGAGTTCACGCGCGACGGCCAGCGATACGGAGCAACCGGCCAGCTTAATACTCTCTGGAACGACGATGGTGAATCGCTCGCCGATCAGAATTGGTACGGGCTTCTGTTCGGAGCCGCCGCCGCATGGCAGCCCGGCGAATCCTCCATCCCCACCTACCAGCAGGCCTTCGGGAGGGTCTTTCACGGAGACCGCACCGGCAAGATCGATCAGGCGCAGCAGGAGTTGGTCGCCGCCATGGACCTCATCACCCAGGCCAAGGTCATCACCCCCACCGAGGGTACCGACGGCCTCTTCTGGGTCGATCCCTGGACCCCCGACGGCCAGAAGTTCGCCAGCCGCATGAGACCGCTCGCCTCCGCCATCCGCCTGCACGCGGAACGCGCCATCGACCTTATCGGAGAGGCCCGCGCCGCGTCTCCCGCTACCCCGGCCTTCGTCCTGACCGAAGAGGCCGCTGCCCCGTCCCCGCGCAGCCTCGCCTCAGAGGCCACCCTGTACGCCGCTCCCAACGATCCCGCCAACGCCTACCCCTCCGCCCCAACCTCCCTGCGCGAGACCAACGCCCTCGATGCGGTGGAGTTCGGAGCTCGCCGACTCGACTTCCTGGCGCTCAAGTTCCAGCTCTCCGACGAGATGTCCGCCGGATATGCCCGGGCCTTCATCGCCGCCACCAGCACCGACTCCAAGATCCACCGGACGACCCTCCGCGAGCTCTCCGATATCAACGGAGTCAACGGTCGCCTGCAGGATCTCCTCCAGGGCTACGCCTTCCAGCGCGAGCTCTATACCCAGACCTGGCTTCGAACCAACCGCCCTTACGCCCTCCGCCAGGTCCTCGACCGCTACGACGCCGCCACCGCCCTCTGGATCTCGCGGATCGACAAGATCCGCAGCGCCCAGCGCCAGTACTCCGAGATCCACGCTCTCCCTTCCGCCACCGATCTCGGCATTCCCGCGCCACCGATGACCATGCCCTGCTGCTCCGTTACACCGTAGCACGGGGTTAGAGGTAGGACCACCGGCCAAATTTCTTCTCATAAAGTGGTATGTTTTGCGGCAATTTCGGTGTGTGTCCGTAATCGTGGTTTTCTAAAGGACTTATGGGTTGCCGTCGCTGAATTGCCAAGGTTTCACCAGGAACTTTGTGGTGAGTCAAACGTGGGCCGTTGTGCGGAAAAACTGGACAGAATTCGGCTTTTGAAAAGTGGTATGTTTTGGCTTCGATTATCGGACATTCGGGCTCGAAACAGCTGGGACCGGCGACCCGGCTAAACTATCTGTTCATGCAAACTCTCCACGCACGTCGTCTCCTCACTCCGATCGGCTCCATCGAATTCCCCGTGATCGCCCTCACGCCCGATGGCCTCATCATTTCCATCGACTCCGACCCTACCCTTCCCCACTCCGACGACACCCTCACCTCCACTTTCCTCGACATCCACACCCACGGCGCCATGTCCCACGACGTCATGGCCTCGAACCCCGCAGACTTCGCCGAGATCAATCGCTTCCTCGCTACCCGGGGCGTCGGCCACTATCTCCCCACCACCGTCACCGCGCCCATCGACACAACCCTGCGCGCCCTCGAAGCCATCGCCGACCAGATCGAGCTTCCCCACCATGGTCCCGCAGCCATCCCCATCGGCGTCCATCTGGAAGGCCCCTTCCTCTCTCACGTCCGCCGTGGAGTCCACCCTCCTGAGCACCTCCTCGAACCCTCCATCGAGCTCTTCGACCGCTTCCAGCAGGCCGCACGCGGACATATCCGCCTCATCACCCTGGCCCCTGAGATCCCCGGAGCCCTCGACCTCATCCAGCATGCCAAAAACGCGGGAGTCCGCGTCTCGTTAGGCCACACCGACGCCACCGCCCCCCAGGCGAAGGCCGCTATCGTTGCCGGAGCCAGCTCCGCCACCCACACCTTTAATGCCATGCGCCCGCTCGACCACCGCAACCCCGGCGTCCTTGGAACCGTCCTCGACTCGCCCGAGCTCTTCGCCGAGCTCATCTGCGACGGCATCCACGTCGACCCTGCCGTCGTCCGCCTCTGGCTCAAGGCCAAGGGTCCAGATCTCGCGATCCTTGTCACCGACGCCATGTCCGCCGCCGGAATGCCCGAGGGCATCTACACTCTTGGGACCTTCCAGGTCGTCGTGGCCAACGGCCGCTGTCAGCTCCAGGAAGACCTCGAAAAGGGACACGAGACCCTCGCGGGATCCGTCCTGACCATGGACCGCGCCGTCGCCAACCTCCAGGCCTTCACCGGGGCCAGCCTGGCGACCGCCGTTCGACTGGCCTCATCGAACCCCGCCCGGCTCCTCGGCCTCGACCCCGCCGTCGTCCCCGGCTCCCCGGCCCACTTCAACCGCTTCGCCGCCGATGGAACCCTCATCCAGACCATCCTCCACGGTCAACCGATCAATTAACGGTTCTCATGGTGGTTGTCCTTCCCGAAGGGAATCTGCGTTTTCCTTTGCTGTCGCCGTTGCACCTCCAACCTCCCCAGGCCAACACCAATGCCCCAGACCCTCAAAATCGGAATCGACTTCGGAACCACCAACAGCTCGGTGGCCCTCGCCCACTCCTCGGGCGCGGTCGAACTCATCCAGTTCCCCACCGCCACCACCCCCACCGAGAGCTTTCGCTCCGTCCTCTACCTCGAACAGCATAAGGGCAGGATCGCCTCCTACACTGGCCCCCAGGCCATCCAGCACTATCTTGCAGCCGACTCCCCCGGCCGTCTGATCCAGTCCCTCAAGTCTTATCTCCCATCCCGCACCCTCACCGGAACCGAGGTCTTTGGCCGCCGCTATACCCTCGAAGACCTGATCAGCCGCATCCTCGCCGATCTTCGTGCCCGCACGGAATCTCACCTCGGCCACTCCCTCACCGCGGAGACCCCCATCACCGTGGGCCGCCCCGTCCGCTTCGTCTCCGCCGAGACCGACGAAGACGACACGTTCGCGACCGAGCGCCTGCGCTCCGCCTTTGTCCAGGCCGGCTATCCCAACGTCACCTTCGAGCTCGAACCCATCGCCGCCGCGTTTGCCTACGAGTCCACCCTCGACCATGACGAGACCATCCTCATCGGAGATTTCGGCGGCGGCACCAGCGACTTCTCCCTGCTGGTAGTAGGCCCCTCGCATCGTCACCAGCCAACCCGAAAGATCATCGGCAACGCCGGACTCGGCCTTGCCGGAGACACCTTCGACGCCCGCATCGTCCGCAAGCTGGTCTCCCCCGCGCTGGGTGCGGATACGCTCGAAAAGACCTACGCCAACCCCTTCGCGCCACCTATCCCCAAACGGTTTCCCGGCCGCGCCGCCGTGCTCCCACCCCGGCGCGAGCTCAAGATCATCCCCGCTGTCCCGGCCTGGATCTACGCCAACCTCGAACGCTGGCACTACCTGTCGTTCCTTAAGACGCGCAATGTGACGGATATTCTTAGGGCCGCCCGCGTCCGGGCCGAAGAGCCCGAGAAGATCGACGCACTCATCACCCTCGTCGACGAAGATCTCGGCTACCAGCTCCACCAGGCCGTCCAGCGGCTCAAGATGGACCTCTCCGCCCACGAGACCGCCCAGTTCCGCTTCCCCGAACTCGACCCTACTGGCTCACGGGGCCTCACGACGCAGGTTTCGCGCTCCGACTTCGAATCCTGGATCGCCGCCGACCTCCAGTCCATCGAAACCTGCGTCGACACGCTTCTCACCTCAACCAACACACCGCCGAACAGAGTCGACCGCGTCTTCCTGACGGGTGGAACCAGCTTCGTCCCCGCCGTACGCCGCATCTTCGAAGCCCGCTTCACGTCCGGACGCGTGCGCACCGGCAACGAGTTCACCTCCGTCGCCCGGGGACTAGCCCTCCGCAGCCAATAGACGCTCATTGCCGACCAACGCACTAAGGTCTTGCCGGAGGCTCCGTGACCGCCGGATGCGCGGTGGGTCCGTCTCGCAGGACCGTCCTTAAAGAATGTCTCCAATGCCCGGAACGCGTCTTACAATCACTCCCATGCCTCGCCCCGTCCACCTCGCTCTTCTGGCCCTCGCCTCATCCCTGCCCGCGCTCTGCCAGACCGCCACGAACTCCCCTACTCCCCTCTCCACACGGGTGGTCGCCTATAGCATCGAGGCCAACGTCGACCCCGATCATCACAGCCTCGAAGCCATCGAGACCCTCACCTACAAGAACCTCACGGGCCAGCCCCTCACCACATTTCCCTTCCATCTCTATCTGAACGCATTCCGCCCCCAGTCGACCGTCTCGACTGAGACCCACTTCAACGGTGGAATCCGCGACAACATCTCCGACAACGACTACCCTGGCGAGAAGCTGGGCTCGATCGAGGTCACCCACCTCGACGCCGTCGGCTTCGGAGACCTCTCCCTGCGATTCACCGCACCCGACGACGGCAACGCGCAGGACCACACCGTGGCCGAGGTCAGCCTCCCCCGCCCCCTCGCACCGGGGGACTCCATCACGTTCCACCTCAACTTCAAGGACAGGTTCCCCCTCTCGGTCGCCCGCAACGGCTACAAACGCGACTTCCTTATGGGTGGCCAGTGGTTCCCCAAGCCTGGCGTGTTTTGGCATGGCGCGTGGAACTGCCACCAGTATCACGCCACCACGGAGTTCTTCTCCGACTTCGCCACCTTCAACGTCCATCTGACGCTTCCGACCCGCTTTGTCGTCGGGGCGTCCGGCGTCCCCACCGGCGACACTGTCAACTCCAACCGCACCCACACCCTGGGCTTCTACGCCGAAGACGTCGGCGACTTCGCCTTTGCCCTGAGTCCCAACTTCACGGTCACAGACGGAACCTATCTCTCATCGCTGGGCCCCGTGAAGATCCACGTTCTCGCCCTCAAGGCCCACCCGCAGGCGGGACAGCGCTACCTCTCCATCCTCCAGCGCACCATGGAGCAGTTTGAAGAGCGCTACGGCCCCTATCCCTACAAGATCATCACCGTGATCGACCCAGAACCCGGCTCCGAGATCGGCGGAATGGAGTACCCCACCCTCATCACCGGCGACACCAGTTGGTTTGAGCCCACCTACATCACCGAGATCACCGCCGAGCACGAGTTCGGCCATCAGTACTGGTACGGCATGGTCGCAACCAACGAGTTCGAGGACGCCTGGCTCGACGAGGGCATCAACTCCTATACCGAGGCCACCGTCACGGGTGCTCTCCTTGGCCGCAAGACGAGCGTGCTGAACTTTCCGTGGGCCAATCTCTCGGACGCGAGCCTCCAGCGTATGCAATATCTCTTGGCCAGCGACTTCGACCCCGTGACCCGCCACGCCTGGCAGTTCCGGAACGAGGCCTCCTACGGTGCGATCAGTTATGGCAAATCGGCCACGCTTCTCGCTACCCTTGAAGGCATCGTCGGGACCCAGACGATGAATGACGCCATGCGGCTCTGGTTCACACGCTACCGCTTCACCCACCCCACGGCCGAAGACTTCCTGCGAACGATCGAAGAGGCCGCCATCCAGAACGGGAGGGCAACTGCCCTGGGTTACACCCCGACCAGCGGAGTTCCCTGTACTCAACTGCCGCTCCGGGAACTCAGCGACCTTACGATCGCCAAGGCTCTGGGCGACTCCTCCCAGCTCAAGCGCACATTTGGAGTCGACCAATATCACGTGATCGTCGAACTGCCCGCCGGTGCGCACCCGCCCTGCCTTCCGTTCACCCAGCCGAACAGCGATCGGCCTGGGATCGGCGTAGCCCACACAGGCCCTCCCGATGACCTCCGCGCCCTCCGCCAGACAATGGCCAGCCAGCAAATCTCCTCCGCGCTCAAGGCCTTCGCGGTCGCCCCGACCACGATGACCTTCACTTCCACGACCCTGCGTGCCTTCTTCAACCAGGCCGTCTACGGGACGCAGGTCCTCGACTATGCCGTCGATTCGATCGACTCCTCCCCCGTCCAGTGGTGGCTTCCCGCCGAATCCGACTTAAAGGCGAAAGATAAGACCCAGTATCTCGATACCGTTGTCCTTCGTCGAAGAGGAGACTTCATCCTTCCGGTCACCGTCGAGGTCGTCTTCAGCGACGGCTCCAGCCTTCGTGACTCCTGGGACGGCGTCGACCGCTGGAAGAAGTTTGCTTATACCCGCTCCGGCAGGATCGTCTCCGCCGAGATCGACCCGGACCACATCGTTCCGCTCGACAGCGACGTACTCAACAACAGCATCACCACCGCTCCGAACTACCTCCCCACGCAGAAACTAGCCGCCATCTGGGTCACCCTTCACCAACTCGCCGCCCAACTGGCCGCCTGGATCGTCTAGCCGCCTTCCGCCGCATCGAGATCATCCACCACTTCACCAAGGACTTTCATGCCCCGTTCCCCCATCCTTCGCGGCCTCTTCCTCACCCTCCGACACCCCCGGCCACTGCTCTGGACCTACGTCGTCTCCCTGGCCGCCGCGTGGATCGCCTCCGCGACCCTCCGCGCCGAGTTTGCCCAGATCACCAGCACCACCCTTGCCGCGCAGCCCCTCATCTCCGGCTTCGATCTGGCCACCATCTTCGAGGCCGGCCGACGCTTCTCCGCCGGCCCCCACGGCAGCTTCGCCGTCCCCGCCCGAACGGGGATCCCCGTCTACCTGCTCGCGTTCTTCCTGCTCGTTCCTGGAACCCTCCTCACATACCTCACGAACACCCCGAGGCGTCTCGGAGCACTCCTGCAGCAGGGGATGCAGTCCTTCTGGAGCTTCGTCCGCATCACCCTCCTCACCCTGCTCATCGCCGGTCCCATCCTTGGAGCCCTCTCTGCCGCCCAGGGCGCGGTCTCCTCGCGCATCGGGGAACACATCACGGGAGAACCCGCCTTCCTGCTCGACCTCGTTGGAATTGTCGCCATCTTCGTCGTCGCGTCGCTTCTCCGGCTCTATTTCGATCTCGTTGAGATCCACACCATCGACCTCGCCCAGACCATGCGTCCCAGCGGCAAACCGGACCGGCGCGTCCGCGCCACACTCGCCCCCGCCTGGCGAACCTTCTGTACCGGCCTCCCTGCCACCGCCCTCACGTTCCTCTTTCTTGCGGTGCTGGGCGGCCTGGCTGCGTACCTCCTCTCCCTCTCGGCCCTCCGGCACCTGGCCCAGCCTCGGGTCTGGCCCACTGCCCTCCTGGGACAACTTGGAGTCTTCACCCTCATCTTCACTCGTTTCTGGCAGCGCGCCGCCGAGACCGTCCACTTCCGCAACGTCAACCCCATCCTCCGCCGCTCCCGCATCTACGCTCCGGCCAACCCCATCCCTCGCGCCTCAATCGAACCAGAGATGACCTCCTACGGCTCCACCTTTCCGGGCCCCTTTCCAGTCTCCGATCCGCCGTCGCCCATCCTCCCAGGCCCGAATTCAAACCCTCTCCCTGAGCCCGGCCCTACGCCCGACCCCCTTCCCAATCCCGAGCCAATCTCTCCCTCGCTGGCCTCCCCGGATCCCGGCGTCTTCCACCACGACGTCACCCCCAAGAAAGACTTGCTAAACTAAATTCACTGAAGTTTCACAAATCACGCAGAAAAACGCCGCGTCAGACGGCGCCATGGATCACCTTTACGCATGAATTTATTCGTTCTTCGCCACGCCAGCGCGGGCACCCGCCGCGTGAATCCACTTCTTGACGGGAAACGGCCGCTCGACAAGGAAGGCAAGCAATACTGCCTCCAACTCGCCCACGTGCTTCAGGCGATGAAGATTCAGTTCGACGCCATTATCTCCAGTCCTCTCAAGCGCGCCACCCAGACCGCCTCGCTCGTCGGGACCGAGAGCGGTTACGAAGCGCCAGTTCTGCTCTCGACTGCCCTCGCCCCCACCGCCAGCCTTGAAGACTTCCACAAGCTCCTGCAGGAGATCCAGGTTCACGAGAACGTCATGGTCGTCGGCCACAGCCCCAATATCGAGAACTTTCTCGGCTCTCTGCTTGTCCCAGCCTCGAGCCATCTGTCCGCCAATGTGCGTCTGCGCAAAGGCTCACTCGCCCGCGTAAGCCTGCAACGCGGCTCGAACACCCTGATGTGGATGCTCGATCCACGGACCGTCCGGGCCCTCTACGCCACCTCGACAAAGAGCTCCCGGCGAAAGACCTCACGGAAGTAGGCCGCCTCCTTTTTCAGCGACCACGCTTCGAGTTCGGCTCCGCCCCTCCCCGGCACCAGCTCCATCACAATCCGCTTCGGGTAAACATGCGTCTTGACCTTGACCGCGGCGCTCGCCCGGTCCTGGTTCAAGGCCATTGCCAGCCGCAGCAGCACCACGCCGCGCGCCACCCGCGTATGCTCCTCTACCGGTACCGTCCTCATCACCCGATCCATCGCATCGGGCCGGCTCTTGCCCAGATATCGCGCCAGCGCGCTGACAATTGCCCTCTGCTCGGGCGAGAATCCGAAGATCTCCGAGTTCGCAATGATGTACTGGCTATGCCGGTAATGTCCCTGATGATTCATGAACTTACCAGCCTCCTGCATCATCGCCGCGCTCTCCAGCCAAAGCCGATACTCGGGCGGGAGCTCATGCACCCGAGCCAGCGCGTCGAAGAGCTGCCCCACATGCTGCCGCACCGGCTCCGCCTTGCCCTCATCGATGCCGTACCGCCTGCATAGCTCCAGCACCCCCGCCCAGCGCTCACTCTCGAGCCGCTGGTGCACCGATCCCCGCAGATCCACCTCGCCCTGCATCTGCGCCAGCATTCCATCCCGAAGGCCCAGCGGGGAGTAGCGAAAGCCCTTCAGGCCCATCCGAGTCAGAAGCGCGGCATAGACCTCCGCCCCGCCCACGATAATCTCCGACCGACGGGGCCCAATCCCCGGAACCGCCGCCCGCTGGTCGTTGGTCATCTTCGCCAGCTTCTCCGCCAGCTTCCGCACGTTCGGGGTCAGAGCCTCCATCGGCTTCACCCGGACAAACGCCTTCGGAGCCACCTTCCGCTCAGCCAGCTTCACCTCCACCGCCGCGCTTGCCTCTGCCAGCGCCGCCGCGGTCCCGGAGGTCGCGATCACCAGCGCCACCTCGGGCTTGCCCAGCTTGCGCTCTCCCCGCCTCAGTTCGCGGTCGATGAACTGCTTCAGCCGGTGGATATCCTCCTTGGTCGCGGGATCGGCCGGCAGAAACTCCTGCTGGAGCCGCACCGCGCCCAGCGGCAGGCTCACCATCGCCTTGACGCGTCCGCCATCCGAGTACGTCACCTCGCAGCTACCGCCGCCCAGGTCGATCAGCAGACACTTCCCCTGCGCGCCCTCCTCATGCGTCACCACTCCCAGGTGGATGAGCCTCCCCTCCTCCAGGCCCGAGATCACCTCCACATTCCAACCGGTCGCCGACTTCACCCACTCCGTGAAAGCCGCCGCATTGCGTGCATCCCGCATGGCACTGGTCGCGACCACCCGGACCTTGTCGACCACATGCGTCTGGACCGCCTTGTGAAACCGCTTCAGCGCCTTGATCGTCCCCGCCATCGCCTCCGGGGAGATCACTCCCGTTTGGAACACGCTCTCGCCCAGCCGCGTCACCTCGCGATCCTCGTGCAACGTCTTTAGCCGATGCTGGACCACTGAAGCGATCTTCAGACGACAGGAGTTCGAACCTATATCAATCGCGGCAAACGTCGGCATCCAGTCTCCTCACTGTGGAAAGTCTACTTCCTCAGGCTCGATGCAAAATCGCCCTGCGCGGGCGGGCGGTCACTTCGTGACACGTATTGGGCTTCGCGGGGCCCTCCCGTTGGTCGGCACGAGATCTCGTTTGCGACCATCGGGAGCACCACGCAAAGTGGTATACCGGCCACGAAGTGGCCGCCCCACGCGGAGTGTGCCCGTCCGGCAGGACCGTTGTCCGTTATGCTGATACCTGCATCGTCCGTCTCAATGAAGCCAACCGCATCCTTCTCCATCCTCGCCCGCTCCTTTCCGGGCGGACCCCGACCCCGAAACGCCGCGCTCATCCTGGGCGGTCTCTGGCTGATCCTGTTTTTCGCCGCACTGTTTGCCCCTCCCCTGCTCGACGACGCCGACGCCACCCACGCCCAGGCGGCCCGCGCCATGGCCACCACCGGGGATCTCGTCACCCTCCAGGTCAACGGCATCCGCTACCTCGAGAAGGCCCCGCTCCCCTACTGGCTCGTAGCGTTGTCCTACAGAATCTTCGGCTTCAACACCTTCGCAACCCACCTTCCGCAAGGCCTCGCCGTTGCTCTCCTCGCCTTGATCGCCCATCGCTGGGCCAACCAGGCCTTCGGAGCGCGCACTGCCTTCTACACCGCGGTCGCCATCCTCACCTCCGCCGGCGTCTTCCTCTTCACCCGGATCTTCATCCCCGAGGTCTGGCTATCGCTCTTTCTCGCGACCGCCCTGTTCGCACTTCTAAAGTCCCTCCACCCCGCCACGGACGCGGTCACCCATCACCCCATCCCGCAGCCCTCGGAGTCCGACCCCACCGAGCAACCCTCCGTCGCATGGTACGCCGGTCCCCACTTCTACCCTTATGTCCTATGGACGACACTCGCCCTCGCAGTCCTCACCAAGGGCCTCGTCGCCCTGGTCTTCTTCTTCGGAATCGCTGCACTCTACCTGGCGCTCACCGGCGACTACCGCTATCTCCGCCGCACTAAACCCCTCACCGGGCTAATTCTCTTCCTGGCCATCGCCGCCCCCTGGCACATCCTCGCCGGTCTCCGGAACACCGGAGGCATGGACGGCCACGGCTTTTTCTGGTTCTACTTCGTCAACGAGCATGTCCTGCGCTTCCTCGGCCGGCGTATTCCGCGTGACTACAACAAGCTGCCTGGCTACCTCTTTTGGCTCCAGCATCTCGTCTGGCTTTTTCCCTGGAGTCTCTTCTTTCCGATCTGGCTCGCACAGAAGAATCGGCAGTGGACAAGCTTTCTTAAATTGCACAGTCCTCGACCGAAGATGTCCGGGATGGTCGAGTACCTTCCTTTTGGCATTCTTGCGTTCGTCGCCGAGTGGATAGGGCTGAGAAATGCCCTTACTCTCCTTACAATTTGGGGAATTGGCGGGGGGTTCTACGAGTACCACAAGCGAAGAACAGCATTCCGTGAGCCCGGACTGCCCCTTTCGAACCTTTCCTTCACCGCCCGCACCACCCTCCTCCTCACCCTATTCACCACCTTCGTCCTCCTCTTTTTCTCCCTCTCCACCAACCAGGAGTACTACACCTTCCCCGCCTATCTCCCCATCCTCCTGCTCACCTGCGCCGCGATCACCCGGGCCGAGCAGACCTACGCCTCCGACCCGTCAGCCCGCCGCTGGATCACGTTCGCTCACGCCGCTTTCACCGTCCTTGGCCTGGCGGCAGCGTCAGCCCTGGCCTACGGTCTCTGGGCGTCCCGCCATCTCCCCTTCGTGCCCGACATCGGAGACCTCCTCGCTCACCGCGGCGTAGGCGACTACACCCTCTCCATGTCCCATCTCTTCGACCTCACCGGCCCAAGCTTCGCCGCGCTCCGACTTCCCGCCGCGATCGCCCTCTTCGCCTTTGCCACCGGCCCGGCGCTGGCCTGGATCCTCCGTCAACAGCGCCGTCACCTCGCCGCCACGACCACGATCGCCTTCACCTCCGCGCTCTTCCTGGTCGCCGCCCACATCGCCCTCGGCCGCTTCTCGCCCATGCTCTCGTCCAAAGACATGGCCGACACCATCCGGCAGCTCGACAACGAGCACCGTATCGCCCCCACCCGGAAGGTCCTCCTCTTTGGAGACCAGTCCTACGGGTCCTCCATTCCTTTCTATCTTGGCGAGCAGGTCTCCCTCGTCGACGGCCGCAGTACCTCCATGCTCTTCGGCTCCACCTTCCCCGACGCGCCGCCGATCTTCCTTTCCTCTGCCGACCTGCTGAGTAGCTGGGGCACCGGACCACGCAAACTCCTCTTTGTCCCCCTCGAAAGGCGGGACGAGGTCGACCATCTTCTCGGCTCCCGCCAGGTCCTCATCGATGAGACCTCCGGTAAAGCCCTCATCACCGATCGACCGCTCGACCGCTAGCACTCCCGCTCCCCACCCATGCCATACTTACCAATCGTTGTTCAGGCCAGAAAAGTGACCGAGATCGCCCACCCTCCGCAAACCCCCATCGAGAGTCCCCCCAGGGTCCCCTGGTCCGTCCGCTCCCTCGCGCTCATTTTGCTCGCCTGGCTCATCCTCCAGCTCGGAGGAATCTTCTCCCCCGGCCTGCTCGACGATGTGGACTCGGTCTATATCCAGATCGCCCGCGAGATGCTCGCCCGCCACGACTTCGTCACCCCCACCATCGACGGCATCCGGTTCTTCGACAAGCCACC
>JAMFSC010000230.1 GCA_026225095.1 bacterium | reverse complement strand
CAAACCACTTCGACAACCGAGCCAAAGGCAAACACGTCCTGCGACTCGTCAACCGCCTCCAAAACCTCGGATTCGACGTTCAAATCACCCCAATCGCAGCTTGAGCGAGCGCCTGTTTCTTATCAGGCGCGGTGAAACGTTGCGCCGAAGGTGGGGCACCCAACTTCATACCAACAGGCAATCTGCTCTAAGGGTAGATGCGTTTGCCGAAGAGGGCGGTTCCGATGCGGATCGAGGTGCTGCCCTCGGCGATGGCTACGGCGAAGTCTCCGGACATTCCCATGGAGAGGTCCGTGAGGGTGGGGATGGTGGCGAGACTCTGGTCGCGGAGCTGGCGGAGACGCTGGAAGTAGGGGCGGGCGGTCTCGGGGTCTTCGGACCAGGGGGGGACGGTCATGAGGCCGACGGGGCGGAGATGGGTGAGGGGCAGGAGCGATTCGAGGAGGGCGGGGAGGTCTTCGGGGGGGAGGCCGTGTTTTGTCTCTTCGGGGCTGAGCTTGACTTCGATGTGGATGGGGAGGATCTTGCCGAGGGACTCGGCGGCGGAGTGGAGGCGCTGGGCGATTTTCAGGGAGTCGACGGTGTCGATGGCGTGGAAGAGCTCGGCGGCTTTGGTGGTCTTGTTGCTTTGGAGGGGGCCGATGAGGTGGATCTCGAGGCCTTCGAGATGGGCGGCGGCGGGGGCCTTCTGCTGCCACTCCTGGACGCGGTTTTCGCCGAAGAGACGGAGGCCGGCGGCGTGGGCTTCGAGGAGGCACTCGACGGGGTGCATCTTGGAGACGGCCATGAGGGCTACTTCGTGGCGGGGGCGGTGGGCTCGGGCGCAGGCGTCTGCGATCTGGGTCTCGACACGGGCTAGATTTTCGGCGATGGACATCTTGTTTTCTAGTCTAGTGCAGGAGGTGGGGGGCTCTGCGGAGGCGAGTGGAGGGGGATATGGCGAGTTCCGGGGCCTGGGTCCTTGAGGTCAGCGCGCTTGGGAGCGTTGATGCTGCGGAGTCGGGCTACGAGGTCGGGATAGAGCCTAAGATTCGCAAGATATTTCGGCAGAGGTCGGAAAGAGAGGTATTATTTCGGGCTACAAGGCGGACTGGGAATTGGAAGATCGTGTGCGGCGGCAGGCCGCACTTATTTCCTCTCCGAGATTGACTAGAGCGGATTTGGTGCTGGTGTAGAGGAAAACAAACGCAGATTCCCTACGGGAATGACAGACAGAAGGGCAAAGACCACTACAGCAAGGCTGACTTTGCTCTAGCGACGAACGTTATCGATACCTCGATTGGGAGAGATGTGATGCGGATGCGGTTTGGAGTCTTCGTCGCGGGTGTGATGCTTCTGCCTTTGAGCCTGAGGGCAGATCCGCTCTATACGTCTTATAACTACGTTGGAAATTACTACAACACGTTTAACGCCGGCCCGCATCTGATGGAGAACCTGTATTCGACGTCCAATCACTTCTACGGATCGTTCATGACGGTGACTCCTTTGGCAGCGAATCTCGATAATGTGACGATCGAACCTATCCTGTACAACTTTGGCGATGGGCTCCAGAGCTACGTCGGCAGCGAACCTTCCGATAACCCCTTCAACCCCGTCTTCAGGGTTTCGACGGATGCGAATGGGAACATCATCAACTGGTTTCTCGAATTTGGAACTCCAGGCCCTGACAGGCCCGGGTATTTGCTCCGTTCCGAAAATATCGTGGGTCAAAACGTTTTCGACGGAGGTGATGTATTCCCTTTCTTCGGCAACAATTCCTACTCCGGTAGTGTTCCGAATGACCCTGGCACGTGGACGGAATCGCCGGTTCCTGAACCGGGTAGTTTCATCCTGCTTGGTACTGGGGTTCTAGGGATCGCTGGTGTAATTCGCCGCCGCATTGGGTGGGCGGGCGGGAGACGCGCCAAGGGTTAGAGCAGATTCGCTGAAGGTGTCGGGTTATGGGTCGGGTACCGTGGCGCTCCGGCCCACCTTAGCGACGATGAGACGTGTCGCGAAGGTGGGGCACCCGACTTTATACCAACAGGCAATCCGCTCTAGTCGCCGACGTCTGCTTGCGCCGATTGTCCTTTATCGCCCGTGCGTTTCGAGGAACTTCTCTGCCTCGAGGGCGGCCATGCAGCCGGAGCCGGCGGCGGTGATGGCCTGGCGGTATTTGCGGTCCTTGATGTCTCCGCAGGCGAAGACGCCGCGGATGGGCTGGCCGTTGAGGGTGGTGTGGACGTCGTCGTGGGCGAGGATGTAGCCGTCTTCGTCGAGGTCGATCTGGCCCTTGAACATTCCGGCGTTGGGGATGTGGCCGATTCCGAGGAACATGAAGGAGATGGGGAGGATGGACTCGGTGTCGGTGACGGTGTTGCGGAGGCGGAGGCCGGTGACGTCCTTGACCTCAACTCCGAGGACCTCTTCGACGATGGTGCTGGAGAGGAACTCGATCTGGGGGTGGGCCATGGCGCGCTCGAGCATGATGGGCGAGGCGCGGAATTTGGGGGTGCGGTTGATGAGGGTGACCTTGGTGGCGAAGCGGGTGAGGAAGAGGGCCTCTTCCATGGCGGAGTCGCCACCGCCGATGACGGCGATCTCTTTTCCGCGGGCGAAGAATCCGTCGCAGGTGGCGCAGGAGCTGACTCCGTGGCCGATGAGGGCCTGCTCGGAGGGGAGGTTGAGCCAGCGGGCGGAGGCTCCGGAGGCGATGATGAGGGTTCGGGTGCGGACGATATGGGTTCCGAGGTTGAGCTCGATGGGGTATTTGGAGAGGTCGGCGGAGACGAGGTGGGCCATGGAGAGCTCGGCACCGAAGCGGGCGGCCTGTTTCTTCATGTTTTCAATGAGTTCGGGGCCCTGGATGCCGTCGGGCCAGCCGGGGAAGTTTTCGACCAGGGTGGTGATGGAGAGCTGGCCTCCGGGCTCGTGGCCTTCGAGGACGAGGGGCTTGAGGTTGGAGCGGCCGGCGTAGATGGCGGCGGTGAGTCCGGAGCAGCCGGAGCCGAGGATGACGGTGTCGCGTACGGATTGGTCTGACATGACGGAGGGATCTGACATAGGGGCCACATCAGTGTAAATGCCTGAAGGGCGAAAAGGATTCAGGGTGGGAGAATGGGGGATGGCGAA
The DNA here is from genome assembly GCA_026225095.1 of bacterium. GTDB lineage: Bacteria > Acidobacteriota > Terriglobia > Terriglobales > Acidobacteriaceae > Edaphobacter. Next base: position 866 of record JAMFSC010000230.1, on the reverse strand, counting down.
TCTGACGTTGGTTTATGGATTGAGATTGTTGCCGGCCGAGGAGTTGGCGGCGGTGAGTGACGCAACGCTTACGTTGAAGAATGGGAACGAGGCGCATTGCACGATGCATGTGCTGGAGGGCAGCCGGGAGGCGATCGAGGCTCAGTTGAAGCTGAGTATCGACGCGTTCTTCGACTTTTATCCTGAGATTTAGGCATTCAGGCTGGGCTTCCGGCATTTGCAGGCTGTGGTCTGCATTACCGATGGTTGGATTTCCGCTCATGGGAATTTTCATGAGGAATGTTCCGAAATGGCGCACGTTACTTCTTTGCCTTCTCCGATGACGAAAGGGGAGGTGATGGAGGTGCGGCATGAGGATAGAGCGCGTCTTTTTGACTGCGGCGGTGGGGTGGGCGGCGCTGGCGGGTGCGGTTGCGGGGTCGGGCCAGGGGGTGGTGGTGCGGCCTCCGGTGCGGGGGGTGGGGGGGAGTTCGGATCGTGCTTATGAGGTGCCTGCGGCGACGGCGGAGGGGGTGCTGTCGGGGATGGCGGACCGGGCCGGGGTGATCTTCGTCGGGACGGTGACGGGGGTGCGGTTTCCGCTGGCGAATGTGGCGGGCGGAGATGGGGTGGGATGGGTTGAGGTGGAGTTTGGGGTGGAGCAGTGGATTCGTCAGCCGGAGGGAGCGGGGGCGAGGTACGTCTTTCGGGAGTGGGCGGGGCTGTGGCGGGATGGTGCTCGGTATGGGGTCGGGCAGAGGCGGTTGATGCTGTTGCATGCTCCGGGGCCGGGTGGGCTGAGTTCGCCGGTGGATGGGATGAATGGGGCGATTCCAGTGGTGGCGGGGATGGGCGGGGCGGGGAAGGCTACGGCTCGGGGGACGGGT
>JAMFSC010000229.1 GCA_026225095.1 bacterium | reverse complement strand
CGCCAGCTTGTCGACCGCGGGCTACGCCACTGCCAGCGCAGTCGTTTTTCCATCTCCGGCGCATACCTCTGAACCCAACGGTAGATTGTGGAGTGATCAACGGGCCCGCCACGTTCGCCCATCATCTGATCGAGATCACGATAGCTAATCCCATACCGGCAGTACCATCGCACCGCCCAAAGGATGATCTCGCCTTCAAAATGATGCCACTTGAACTCTGACATCAGCAACTCCCCCGCGTTCAGCCCATTCTCACGCGGTCGCTACAATTTTGCAACAGAGCCGTTGGACGTACGAATACGATTTACTGTGGCGGAGGGGTTGAGCTGGGGGTTCCAAAGAGCTCCTGAACGAGGGTCCGGGGGGATTCAGCCATGCGGCTGCAGGTGGACTGAGGAGCGGTGCCGTCGAGGAACGCGGCGGTGAAATCGTTCGGGCAGGAGGCGTCGGCGAGGAGGTCGGTGAGCTTGTCCAGACGGTAGTTGGTGACGCCCTCCGGTGGGGTAAAGGGCTTGGTGTCGGAGTACTGGGGGAGCTTGATGGCGCGGGTCATGAACTCGGCCCAGAGTGGCGCTGCGGCTTTGGCTCCTTCGAGCTTGACATCGGTGTAGTCGTCGTTCCCGATCCACACGATGCAGAGCAGGCTGGAGGTGTATCCGGCGAACCATGCGTCGTGCGAGGTGCCGGTCTTTCCGGCTGCGGGGGCGGTGAAGCCGTGAGCGCGGACGAGGGAGGCGGTGCCTCGGTTGAGAACGCCTTCGAGGAGGGATTGGGTGAGGAAGGAGACGCGTGGGTCGAGGATCTGCTTGGCCTCAGGAGTGAAGTCGGAGACGATATCTCCATTGGTGTTACGGACGCTTGCGACCATCCACGGCTTGAGGTGGACGCCATTGTTGGCGAAGACTGTGTAGGCTCCAGCCATGTCGATCGGCGTGGCGGAGTAGGTGCCGATGGCAACGGATGGTGTTCCCTTGGCGTCTGTGATTCCGGCTGACCGAGCGAGCGCGGCCACGTTGCCGTATCCGACCTTCTGAGCCAGGGCGATGGTGGCGATGTTGAGCGAGTGTGCGAGCGCATCGGCAGCGGTGACCATGCCCGGGAACTCCCCGTGCGTGAAGTTGCCCGGGGTGTATGGCTTGCCGTCGTACATGAACGTCTGGGTATCATCGTTGAGCTTGGTCATGGCGGTGAAGACGCCGGACTCGTCGAGCGAGGTGCCCCCCAGCGAAGTGTTGAAGGCGGTGGCGTAGACGAAGGGCTTGAAGATGGAGCCGGTGGGGCGGCTGGCGACGGCGTGGTTCAGTTGGGAGACGGCATAGTTGCGGCCGCCGACCAGCGCCAGGATCTGGCCGGTATGGGGGTTGAGGGCGACGAGCGAGACCTGCGGCATGGTGATGGGGCCGGTGCTTTTGCGATGGGTCTTGCGGACGAGGTCGTCGACGTTGCGCATGCCGATCTCGACGGCCTCGGAGGCGGCTCGCTGGAGCTCCGGATCGAGCGAGGTATAGATACGGAGGCTCTGATGGGTGAGGTCCTGCTCGTTGACGCGCTGGACGAGTTGGTCGTGAACGAGATCGACGAAGTAGGGGGCTTCGGAGGCGTCTACGTTGGGCGGTGCGAGGCGGAGCGGTTCGGCCTTGGCGCGGCTGGCCTCGGCGTCGGTGATGGCACCGGTGTCGACCATCGAATCCAGGACGAGGTTGCGACGTTCCATGGCGCGGTCGGGGTGCTTGTAGGGAGAGAAGTAGTTGGGACGCTGGATCATGCCGGCGATCAGGGCGCACTGGGCGAGATCGAGCTGGCGGATGTCCTTGCCGAAGTAGGCCTGGGAGGCTTCGCCGAAGCCGTTGATCGCGAAAGACCCGCGCTGGCCGATGTTGACCTGGTTGGCGTACATCTCGAAGATCTGCGGCTTGGTGAAGTGGGCCTCAAGCTGGAAGCTGATCATGATCTCGCGAAGCTTGCGGGTGATCTTCTTGTCTGGCGAGAGAAAGAAGCCGCGGGCGAGCTGCTGGGTGAGGGTGGAACCGCCGCAGGACATGCGGTGCGAGAGGACGTCCTGCACGGCGCACTTGGCGATACGGACGAAGTTGACGCCGGAGTGCTCGAAGAAGCGACGGTCTTCGATGGCGACGACGGCCTGGACGAGATGGGGTGGGATGTCCTTGTAGGTGACGAGGCGGCGTTTGCCGCGGCCCTTGTCTTCGGAGAGGGCAGTGATGAGGAGGGGTTCGAGCTCGTAGGAACGGAGGGCGACGCCGTTTTCGGCGGTGATGGACTGGACGATGCCATCCTCGGTGTTGATGGTGGCGCCGTCGGTCGAGTGGTAGGACTGGGGGCCGGGCTTGATGAGGATGTTGTCGGAATTGAGCTGGAAGGTCCCGAGCTGGGGGTTGGCGTTGTAGCCGGCGGTGCGGAGGTTCTGGGCGATATAGGCGACGGTGAGCTTCTGACCGGTGCGGATCTCGCGGGGTGCGGCATAGATCTGGGCGACGTTTGAGAAGATGGGTCCTGCGGCCAGACGGTCGTCGACCACGGTCTGATAGCGCTGGTAGTAAAAGAAGAAGACTCCGGCCAGCACCACCGCCCCCGCGAGGATGAGGACCATGACACCGCTGAAGATGCTCGAGAAGAATCCGCGTCGGCGGGTCGGAGCGAGTTTGATTTTGACGGCCAAGCGGGCCTCTTTCTCCCTGGTTTGACTTCCCGAGCGGCATTCGGTTTCGCGATTGCCCCGTGAAGCGGATGTACAAACAACGTTGCTCAAGAAATCAAGGACAGGATCTACGGTTGCAGGGCGTGCGAGAGATATCCGGAGGCTTCGTTGAGGGGCAGCGTGGTGGTCTGGTTGCGGAGGCGGTCTACGAGTTCGATGGCGCCGTCGGCGATTCCACGGCCGATGTTGATGCGGTAGGGGATTCCGATCAGGTCGGCGTCCTTGAATTTGACTCCGGCGCGCTCGTCGCGATCATCGAGGAGGACGTCGAAGCCGGCGGCGGTGAGATCGGCGGCAACCTTTTCTCCGGCGGCCAAGAGGGCGGGCTCGGTGATGTTGGTGACGGTGACGACGACCTGGAAGGGCGCGATGGCAGCGGGAAGGGCGTAGGACTCGCCCTTGTTCGCGGCGGCTGAGGTCTCGATGGCGGCGGTGAGGATGCGCTCGATGCCGATGCCGTAGGAACCCATGATGGGGGTAACTTCTTTGCCGTCCTTGTTGAGGACGGAGGCTCCCATGGATTTGGTGTATTTGTAGCCGAGCTTGAAGATGTGGCCGATCTCTACGGCCTTGCCGAGCCGGAGTGGCTGGTGACCCAGGGGGTCGAGTTCGCCTTCGAGGATGTTGCGGACGTCGGCGACGAGCGTGGGCTTGAAATCGCGCATGGGGGTGACGTTGCGGAGGTGGTACTCAGCTTTGTTGGCGCCGGCGATGAGGTTCGTTCGGCCCTCGAGGGCCTTGTCGAGGAGGATGAGGGTTCCGTGTTTCTTAGGGTGGGGGGCCGCTTCGAGACCAATTGGTCCTAGATAGCCTGCGGGGGCTTTGAAGATGGACTCGAGCTCTTCGGGGGTCATGGGGCGGAGTTCGCCGCCGGCGACAACGGCGAGCTTGGCCTCGTTGACAGTATGGTCGCCGCGCAGGAAGACGACGACGGGCCGGGTCTTGCCGACGACCTTGATCTGCTTTTCATCTGTCGCGGGGTGCTCGACGATGTAGGCCATCGTCTTGATCTGGTGTTCGGAGCGGGTATTGAGGAAGGCTCCGACCTCGTCGATGGTCTTGTGCCCCGGGGTGTGGATGAGCTCGGGTGTGCCGTCGCCGGTCGCGGGCAGGTCTTCGACGGGGTTCAGGATGCTGGTGGCTTTTTCGAGGTTCGCAGCGTAGCCGGAGGGGGAGGAGGCGATGAGGTCTTCGCCGGCCTCGGTGTAGACCATGAACTCCTGGGACTGGGAGCCGCCCATGGCTCCGGAGTCGGCTTCTACGGCGACGAACTGAAGACCGCACCGGGTGAAGATGCGGCGGTAGGCTTCGTCGTGCTTCTGATAGCTGAGGTCGAGCCCGGCTTCGTCGATGTCAAAGGAGTAGGCGTCCTTCATGATGAACTGTCGGACGCGGAGGAGGCCAGACTTGGGGCGGGGCTCGTCGCGGAACTTGGTCTGAATCTGGTACCAGATCTGTGGCAATTGCTTGTAGCTTCGGAGTTCCTTGCAGGCAATGTCGGTCATGACCTCTTCGTGGGTCATGCCGAGGCAGAGGTCCGCGCCCTTGCGGTCCTTGAGGCGGAACATGTTGTCGCCCATGCCGG
>JAMFSC010000228.1 GCA_026225095.1 bacterium | reverse complement strand
CGCCCCGCCACCGAGTCTCTGGCCCGCATGTCTGCCGATGCGTGGAACCTGCTCGCACGCCATCGCGGAGTCGCCCGTCTCGCCGGCTCCGCCAGCAACAGCGACACCGAGGCCTTCGCGCGATGGGCCGCCGAGTTCGACCGCCGCTGCCGCGGAAGCGGATATCTCTCCCGCGCCCGCCTCACCGGAGTCCTCCGCCGCTCCGCCCAGTCCCGGACCCTCCCCCTGCCGGGGGAAGCGGGCCTCTACCTCATGGGCTTCGACCGCATCTTCCCCACCCAGCGAGCCCTGCTGGATGCCCTGCGCGAGACCGGACTGCCCGTAGAATTCGAAGCCCCACCGCAGCCCTCGCGCCAGAACGTCCTGGCCCCCACCACCGACGACCCCGCCGAACTCCGCACGGCCGCCCTCTGGATCCGCGGGTATCTGGCCGAACGCCCGGACGCCCACATTGCCGTCCTCGTCCCCGGACTCGCGACCGACGACCCATCCCTCCGTGCCCACATCGACCGCACCTTCCGCCAGGTCCTCGCACCCGCCCAGCAGACCATCACCCGCGGCGAAGATCGCCTCCCCTACGAGATCTCGACCGGCACACCTCTCGCCGACACCCCCCTCGTATCCGTGGCGCTCGATCTCCTCCACTGGACCCAGCAGGGCCTGCCGCTCGACCGCATCAGTCACCTTCTCCTCTCCCCCCACTTCGCCGGAACCGCCGAACGCAGTGCCCGCGCCGAGTTCGACGCCTATGATCTCCGCCCCGCCGTCCTTCTCCGCCCCGAGATCTCACTCGACGGCCTGATCGAACATATCAAGACCTCAAAGCGCGCCGGACGCCTGACCGCCCTCGTCGCCTGCCTTCAGGCCATGCGCGCGGTCATCGGACGCCGCTTCGCCCCCAACACCCGCAACACCTATGCCGAATGGGCCGAATACATCCGCGAACTGCTCCTCGCCGCCCTCTGGACCTACGCCCCCGACGACCTCACCGGCTTCGAGGCCCAAGAAAAGTGGGAGAGCGCCATCGACGAGCTCTCCACCCTCGACTTCGAGGGAGCCCGCGCCCTACCATCCGACGCCATTGCCACGCTCCAGACCATCGCCCAGCAGACCGACTTCGCCCTCGATTCGGGCGACAGCCCCATCCAGATCATGACGCCCGAGGAGGCCGCTGGATCCAGCTTCGACGCGATCTGGTTCCTCCAGTCCGGAGACCTGGCCTGGCCCCAGCCCATCGCCGGAAATCCCCTCCTCTCCTGGCCCCTCCGCCGCGAACTCGGCATGCCCGGCTCGGACCCATCCGCCGACCTGGCCCACGCCCGCGACCTCGCCCGGCGAGTCGCCGCATCTGCTGAAGTCGCCGTCTTCAGCTTCGCCCGCGACACCTCCGAGGGAAACCAGCGACCCTCACCCGCCCTCACGGGCCTCACCCTTGAAGAGCTTGACCTCCCTTCCACCCTCGATCCCGAGCCGCGGATCGCCCTCGAGATCATCGAAGACACCGCCCGCATCGCGCCCCTGCCCGACCGTCCCATCTCCGGTGGCGCCACCGTCCTCCGCGACCAGGCCGCCTGCGCCTTCCGCGCCTTCGCCCAGCGCCGCCTCTTCGCGACCAGCCTCGAGACCAACCAGCCCGGCATGAACGCCCGCGAACGCGGCAACATCGTCCACAACGTCCTCGAGCGGTTCTGGAACGTCGTCCGCACCCAGTCCGCGCTTCGAGCCATGACCACCGAAGCCCGCGACGTCCAGCTCCTCCGCGCCATCGACGAGAGCCTCGCCCGCACCCAGGCCGCCGTCACCGCCGAACCCACCACTGCATGGGACGCCGCCTACCTCGAAACCCAGCGCACCCGCCTCCTCACCCTCGGCAGACGCTGGCTCGACCTCGAGGCAGCCCGCCAGATCCCCTTCACGGTCGTCCGCCGCGAGGCCGAGAGCCGCAACGTCCAGATCGGGCCCCTCCACCTGACCCTGCGGGTCGATCGCGTCGACCAAACCGAACAAGGTTCCGTCCTCATCGACTACAAGACCGGCGAGGCTGGCGCCGGCTCCTGGCTCGGCGGCCGTCCCGACGAACCCCAGCTCCCCCTCTACGCCGTCCTCACGCAAAATCAGGGCCCCGACCCGCAGCATCCCGAGCACCTCCACGCCATCGCCTTCGGAAAGTTCCGCGCCGGCTCCGCCATGGAGCTCACCGGCTACGAAGATCAGCCCGGAACCCTCACCCGCCCCGCCCGTTTGAAGGTCGAATCCCTCGAAGCACAGCTCGACGCCTGGCACGACGTCCTCGTCCGCCTCGCCACCGACTTCGCCGAGGGCCGCACCGAAGTCTCCCCCAAGCAATACCCCGGCACCTGCACCTTCTGCGCCCAGCGCCTCATCTGCCGGCTCGACGTTTCCGCCCTCCAACAAGACGAATCCGAATTCCAATCCGAATACTCCGCCGCGGAGGATGTGCTTGCCTAACGTCGTCTCGATCCGTCCCGGCACCATTCCATCCTCAAAGCCCTCCAACCAGCCCCCTGACTGGCAGGATCGTGAGCGCGCCCTCGACATCCAGGCCTCCTGGATCGTCGAAGCCCCCGCCGGCTCGGGCAAGACGGGCCTCCTCATCCAGCGCTTCCTCAAGCTCCTCGCCGCACCCGACGTCGAGCGGCCCGAGCAGGTCCTCGCCATCACCTTTACCCTCAAGGCCACCGCCGAGATGCGTGAGCGCGTCCTCCATCAACTCGAAGCCGCCGCCCAATCCCAGCCCGTACGGGACGAGTTCGAGCAGCACACCCGCACCCTCGCCGAGGCCATTCTCCACAAGGACCGCCTCGCCGGCTGGGACCTCCTCGAGAACCCCCGACGCCTCAACCTCCGCACCATCGACTCCGTCTGCGCCGAGATCGCCCGGTCCCTCCCCCTCACCTCCGGCAGCGGTGGCCGCCAGTCCCCCGTCCTCGACGCCACCCCCCTCTACCGCGAGGCCGCCGACCGCACTCTGATGCAGCTCGGAGGCCCGGACCGACCCCTCGACGCCGCCCTCCGCGACCTCCTCCTCCACCGCGACGGGGACCTCGCCAGCTGCCAGTCCCTCATCGTTGATATGCTCCCCCTCCGCGACCAGTGGGGCAGCCTCATCCCCCGCACGCCCGGCCAACTCGAGGACGCCTGGCTGGACGCGAACATTCTCCCAAGCCTCGAACGCGCCCTCGACCTCGCCATCTGCAAGGCCCTCACCCAGCTCACCCACACCATGCCCTCCGGCATCCTCGGCGAACTGACTGAGGCCGCCGCCGAGTTCGCCCGTCTCGACGGATACAAGGGATCCCCGTCCCCCATCGCCATCTGCGCCGGCCGCAATGAGCCACCCGAAGCCATCGCCGAACACCTCGGCCACTGGCGCGCGCTGCTCCACCTCATCGTCACCAAGGGCGTCGAATGGCGCAGCCCAAAAGGTCTCTCGGTGAACTTTCTCGGCTTCATGGCCGAAAAACACCACAAAGACCGCCTCGCCTCACTCCTCATCGATCTCCGCGAAAACCGTACTCTCCTCGAAGCCATCGCCCGCATCGGAACGCTTCCCCCCGCGAAGTACCCGCCCGAGCAGTGGGCCGTCGCCAAGAGCCTCTTCCGCGTCCTCGCCAGCGCGCTCATCGAGCTCCAGATCGTCTTCGCCGAACGCGGAGCCTGCGACTTCGCCGAGCTTGGCCTGAGCGCCCGTGCCGCCCTCTCCACCGATCGCGGCCTCGAAGACCTGACCGCCGCCCTGGGCTTCGGAACCCGCCACCTCCTCGTCGACGAGATGCAGGATACCTCCACCAGCCAGTACGACCTCATCGAGCACCTCACCTCTGGCTGGGACGGCTACAGCCAGACCATCTTCCTCGTCGGCGACCCCAAGCAGTCCATCTACCGATTCCGCCAGGCCCGCGTCGAACGCTTCGTCCGCGCCATGCACGAGCAGCGCCTCGGCGATCTCCCCCTCGGCCGCCTCCACCTCACCAGCAACTTCCGCTCCCAGCGGCGCCTCGTCCAGCAGTTCAACCAGGACTTCTCCCGCCTCTTCCCAAGCCACATCAACCTCGCCCATCCCGAAGACGTTCCCTACGTCGAGGCCGACGCCATCTGTCCCGACGGCGCATCCGACGGTCTCTTCTGGCACACCGACACCCTCCAGCCCGGACCTGCGCCCGAAGACACGACACGCTCCCGCCGCGCCCTCACCCGCGACTCCGCCCGCGAGATCCGCGCCATCGCCGCCCACTGGCTCAACCAACCCCTCCCCCCGAATCGGACTGAACCCTGGACGATCGCCGTCCTCGTCCGCTCCCGGTCCCATCTCGTACCCATCGTCTCCGAACTCCGCAGGGAGACCGACGGCCCCGCGATCCCATTCCGCGCCGTCGACATCGAAGCCCTCGGCGAGCGCCAGGAGGTGCTCGACCTCCTCGGACTCACACGCGCCCTCCTCCATCCAGCCGACCGCGTCGCATGGTTCGCCGTCCTCCACGCCCCCTGGTGCGGACTCGGCCTGGCCGACCTCCACACCCTCGCGGGAGCCGACGACGCAACCCTGAAAGACCGCTGCGTCCCCGACCTCCTCTTCGAACGCGGCCACCTCGTCAGCGAAGAGGGAGAGATCGCCGTCTCCCGCGTCTGGCCCATCCTCGACCGTGCCCTCACCCACCGCGGCCGCTTGCCGCTCGCCCAGTGGATCGAGCGCACCTGGCGCTCCCTCGGAGGCGACACCTACCTCTCCCCCGCCGAACTCGCTAACGCCCTCCGCTACCTCGACCTTCTGAACGACCTCGAGGCCGCAGGCGGCCCCATCGATCTCGCCACCCTCGAACGCAGCATGAAGAGGCTCTACGCCGAGGCCGCCGTCCACCCCGGAGCCGTCGATCTGCTAACCATCCACGGGGCCAAGGGCCTCGAATGGGACGTCGTCATCGTCCCCGCCCTCGAACGCGCAGGCCAGGCTGACCGTGGCCGCCTCCTACAGTGGATGGAGGTCGACTCCGAAGACGAGACCGCCGCCCATGTTGTCCTCGCACCGATCGTCGGCAAAGGGGAAGAGTCCGCCCAGTTGAACAAGTGGATCAGTTCCGTCCACGCCACCCGCGAAGCCGCCGAGCGCAAGCGCCTCCTCTACGTCGCCTGCACCCGCGCCCGCGAGGAGCTTCACCTCTTCGCCCTCCCCGACCGGACCACCAAGGGAGCCCTCTCGGTCGAGTCCAGCAGCCTCCTCAAGGCCGCATGGCCCGTCGCCGAATCTCACTTCGATCCGACCGTCCCCCCGGCCGAAGTCGAGCCGTCCATCGCCTTCGACCTCGCCGCCCCGGCAGCTCCGGACCCCATCGGCAAGCCCCCCCTGCTGCATCGTCTTCCCCTGAACTTCGACCCCGCCCAACGCTTCCCCACCACCCAGCTAGAAGCTCAACCCGAAGCCCAGCCAGACCCAGCCAACGCTCCCTTCGAGCGCCCCGAAGGCTCCTTCGCCGCCCGCTCCTACGGCAACGCCGTCCACGCCTTTCTCGAAGTGGCCGCCCAACGCCTCGCCGACGGAACCTCCGCCGAGACGCTCCTGTCCGAAGCCCCCCGCTGGCTCCCCCGCGTCGAAGCGCTCCTCCGGGCCGACGGCCTCGCTCCCGCCCTGGCTCGACGCCACGCCCAGTCCGTCATCGCCTCTCTTGTCAGTGGTCTGGCCGACCCTCACGGCCAATGGATCCTGGCCCCGCATCCCGGCGCCTCCAGCGAGTTCGCCCTCACCGGCTGGACCGACCGCCGGACCAGCGTTCGGCTCGACCGCATCTTCCGCGCCGGCGCCACCCCACTGGCTCCGGGCAGCGACTATCAATGGATCGTCGACTTCAAGACCACCACAAGCCATGGCCGCGAAGGACTCGAAGAGTTCATTCAGTCCGAACGCACCAAGTATCAGCCCCAACTGGAGGCCTACGCCCGCAGCATGGCCCGGCTCACCGCAGCGAAGTCAGACGACAACATCCGCATCGCCCTCTACTACCCCCATCTGGCCCGCCTCGAATGGTGGATCCCGTCATAGCCCGCATCTCTTCCTCGCGACCTTCGGGAGCGCCTCGCGAAGCCCAACACAAGTCACGGAGTGACCGCTCCCCGCGCAGGGGGCCCGTCCGGCAGGACCCCGTCCTTACAACGCCGTACTGGCATGACGCACATCCGCCCCACGCACCCAGAAGATCACATCTTCCGCGATGTTGGTCGCATGATCCCCCACACGCTCCAGGTTCCGGGCAATGATCAGCGCATTCAACGACTGCGGCGTCAGACTCGGCTGCTCCTTGATCAACGTGCTCAGCGATAAGAAGGCGGCATCGTTCATCTCATCCACCTGGTCATCGAGCGCCAGCACTGCCTCCGCCAGTTCCGCATCCGCCTCGATAAACGCCTGAAGCGCCTTGCGCACCATCGCCGACGCCAGCGAAGCCAGCTTCGGAATATCGACCGGCAGATCATAGTTCGCGAACGCGCCCATCTCCCGCACACGCACCGCGATGTTCACCGCCTGGTCCCCAACCCGTTCCAGGTCCGCGTTGATCCGGATCACCGACAGGATGAACCGCAGATCGATCGCCATCGGCTGCTCCATCGCGAGCAGGTCCAGCGCCATCTGGTCGATCTCGCGCTCCAGCCGGTTGATCGCCGGCTCCGAACGAAACACGAGTTCGCAGATGCTCAGATCCCGCGTCCGATAAGCCTCGATCGAGCGTTGAATCGCCTGCTCCGCCATCCCCGCCATCACCAGCAGGCGCTCCCGCAGATCCCCAAGACTCTGATGAAATTTGATCCGCATCAGCCGAACCTCCCTGTAATGTAATCTTCCGTCCGCTTGTCTCGTGGGTTCGTGAAGATCTGGTGCGTCGGGCTGAATTCCACCAGCTTGCCGCTCAAAAAGAATCCCGTATTCTCCGCCACGCGGGCCGCCTGCTGCATATTGTGAGTCACAATCACGATCGTGTACTGGTGCTTCAGCTCAAAGATCAGGTCTTCAATCTTGGACGTGGAGATGGGGTCGAGAGCACTCGCCGGCTCATCCATCAGCAGCACCTCCGGATCGATCGCCAGTGCCCGCGCGATACACAGCCTCTGCTGCTGCCCCCCCGACAGCGACGCCCCACTCTTCTTCTTGTAGACGTCCTTCACCTCGTCCCAAAGCGCGGCCTGCCGCAAAGATCGTTCCACCCGCTCATCCAGCACCCGTCGCGCGCTGGTTCCATCGAGCGTTACTCCTACAGCGACGTTATCGTAGATCGACATCGTTGGAAACGGGTTCGGCCGCTGAAACACCATGCCGATCCGCCGCCGGATCACCACCGGCGAGGCATCTTTATATATGTCGATATCCCCAATCCGGACCGAGCCCTCGGCCCTCGCCCCCGCGATCGTCTCGTGCATCCGGTTCAGGCAGCGCACAAACGTCGACTTCCCGCAGCCGGACGGCCCAATCAGCGCTGTGCAATGGTTCGCCGGAACCGGCAGGTTGATGTCCTGCAGGGTATGCGTCTTGCCATACCAGGCATTCAGATGTTCGACTTCGATTCCTACGCCCAACTGTGTCCCCTCTTCCTCTCCACCGCCGGCCTCATCCGCCGTTCCCGGAAGGCAATCCAAGATTCATTCGAAACTTCAATCATACCGACCGTTTCCCATCTCTAATCGATCGGATACTGCGCCACCGGCAGCGTAAACAAAAACGTGCTTCCGCCCCCTAAATTGCTCTCCGCCCAGATAGCTCCACCCTGCGCCTGGATCATATGACGAGCGATCGCCAGCCCCAGCCCCGTGCCGCCCGACTCCCGCGACCGCGCCTTGTCCACCCGGTAAAACCTCTCGAAGATCCGCGCAAGATGCTCCGAAGCGATCCCCTGCCCGAAGTCGCGCACGCTGAACTCCACCGCCTCCTCCGGCTCCATCACCACGCGCGCGCTCACAATCACGCGCGAGTAGGGGGCATCCCGGGCCTGTCCATACTTGATCGCATTCTCGATCAGGTTCCCAAGCACCTGCTGCACCGCGTCGTGATCGGCAAAGACCTGCCTGTCGGTCACCTCGCCGATCTCGAGCAGCGCCTCATTCTCCTGCACCAGCCCGCTCATCCCCAGCACCGCGTCCCGCACCAGCAGATCCGGGCGCAGCGGCGTGGGCGTCAGCACCTGCTCCGAAGACTCGACCCGCGCCATCACCAGCAGATCTTCCGTCAGCCGGTTCATGCGCGTCGCATTCTTCAGAATCGTCGTCAGAAAAGACCGCGCACTCACGCTCAGGCTCGCCTCATGATCCAGCAGCGTCTCCACATAGCCGGAGATGGACGTCAGCGGTGTCCGCAGTTCATGCGACACATTGGCCACAAAATCCCTCTGCGTCCGCTCCACCTGCTCGATCCGCGTAATGTCATGCAGCACCACCACCGCCCCGCCACCCGGCATCGGCGAGACGTTCACCTCGAAGATGCTCCCCGGAAGCACGCTGGTGGCCCTCCGCTGCGAGACCGTCCGCAGTTCCAGAGCCGTCTGCACCGCCTGCAGCACATCCGGATCGCGAATACTCTGAACCAGCGCATGCCCCACTCGCACCGACCGCCCCGACGCCCCTCCAGCCGCTGTGATGTAGGCGTTCGGCATCAGCCGCTGCATCCTCTGGTTCGACCACAGGATCCGCCCACCCGCATCGATCGCTACGACCGCATCCTGCATGCTGTCGAGCAAACCTTCCAGCTCCTGCCGACTCGCCGAAGACGCCGCCAGCGCCTGGTGCACCTGCCGCGAAGCCATCCCCAGCGATTGCGCCAGCAGATCGAAGTCGCGAACCGTCGTCAGCGAAAGTCCCTTCCGGCCCTCCGGCGTCTCGCCCAGAATATCCTTCGCCGCCACCTGCAGCGGTGCGATCGCCCGCCGCAGCGAGTGAACCGTCCACTGAGCCACCAGCGCCGCCAACCCCAACCCCACTCCGAGCGCAGGAAGACCATGCAGGCCCGGCACCACCATCTCCAGCGCCACAAACGCCGCCAGAACCAGCGCCACCCGCGAAAGCACCATCCAGAACAGGCTTCTACTCAAGGCAGCGTATCCTGCAAGACCGGAGTCTTCGGAATCTCGAACCGGTATCCCGCCCCGCGCATCGTCTTCAGATACCGCGGAGTCTCCGCGTCCGCCTCGATCTTCTCCCGGATCCGCCGCACATACACATCCACCGACCGCGGCGTCACAAACCGCGCATCGCCCCACACCGCATCCAGCAGATGATCCCGGCTGAACACCCGTCCGGGATGCCGGGCCAGGTAGTCCAGCAGCCGGAACTCCGTCGCCGTCGTCGTCACCAGCTCTCCCTTCACCCGCAACTGCATCGCATTCGCGTCGATCTCGATCTCTTCGAACTTCAGCAGCGACGGCGTCGTCGGCCGCTCGAACCGCCGCAGCACCGCCTTCACCCGTGCCACCAGCTCCCGCGTCCCGAACGGCTTCGTAATATAGTCGTCCGCGCCCAGCTCCAATCCCTGCACCCGGTCATTCTCCGCCGCTCGCGCCGTCAGAAAGATGATCGGCACGCTGCTCAGCGTCGGATTCTGCCGAAGCCTCCGGCAAAGGTCCAGCCCATCCCCCCCCGGAACCATGATGTCCAGCAGAAAAAGTGCTGGTGGTTGCCTCTCCGCGTCCGACAGAACCTGCCCAATCGCCAGGTACGGACGAACCTCAAAACCCGAAGCCTCCAGGTGATACTGCACCAGCCGCGAAATATCCGGATCATCTTCCAAAACCACGATCGTCTGACTCAATCCCAAATCCCTCAGGCGGGCATATAGCCCTTCCGTGGCTAGATTAGTCCAGAGACGATACAGTTTGTGCGAACTTCTCATGAATCATCGCGGTCCGCGCCAGCGACCCATATCGGATTTACGGTCACCCGACAAAACTCCTACCGCGTAACCTGAATACAGCCGCAATTTATCTGTCATCCGGGCTACACTAAAGTCACCCGGCACACGCCGGCTTTGACCACCCGCTCTCCAAGCCTCTGGAGGCCCTCCCCTATGCCAAACCGCGCTCGCCTTATCTTGTGTGTGGATGATGAAGTCGTCGGCCTCCAGGTCCGCAAGATTCTGCTCGAACGCGCCGGTTACCAGGTACTCACCGCCCTCGACGGCCGTTCCGGTCTCGAAGTCTTCGCCAACGAGCCCATCCAGGCCGTGATCCTCGACTACTCGATGCCCGGAATGAACGGTGGAGAGGTCGCCAACCGCATGCGCCAGACCAAGCCCGAGATTCCCATCCTCCTGCTCTCCGCCAACATCGCCCTGCCCGCCGAAATCACCGCCATGGTCGACCTCTACATGACCAAAGGCGAGGGAGCACCCGTGCTGCTCAGAAATCTCGACAGCCTCTTACCCGCCTCCATCTCTCTCTACCCGTAGCCGCCGCGCAGCGGAACAGCCTGCGTCAAGGGACTTCCGGGTACCAAGTCCGGAACAAGACGAAAGGATTGAAGGAGTTCGCCCTCTTGAATCCGGCCCAGTTCGACAAGATCCTTCGCCAGGTCCTCACGCTCCCCATCCTCGTTCTGCTCGCCGCAGCCGGTGCCCTTTTGCTTGCCATCCAGTCGACCAACACCACCGTCCGCCAGATCCAGCAGGCCGACGCCTCCATCACCCAGGCCATGCTGGTCGAAAAGCTCATCGTCGACGAGGAGAGCGGCCTGCGCGGCTTTCAGACCACCGGAGATCCGCGCTTCCTCCAGCCCTATCAGGAATCCCAGGCCGCGCTGGACCAGCAGCTCAGCCGCCTCGGCAGCCTCCTTGCCGACTTTCCCGCCGACCATCACGATCTCGAAAGCCTCCATAGCGCCCAGGAGGCCTGGCGCGTCGGCTTCGCCATCCCTGTCATCGCCACCGTCCAGGCCGGCGGCGACGCCTCCGATATCCCCCTCAACCTCCTCGGCAAGGTCCGCATCGACGCCATCCGCGCCGCCATCGACACCATCATCCGCGACTCGGAATCCCGCCGCGCCTCGCGCATCGCCTACTGGAGCCGCCAGGTCCACGCCACCTTCATCGCCCTGTTGGTCTTTTCCGTCGTCACCGGACTCCTCATCGGCCTCTTCATGCGCAAACGCCTCCACGAGGTCTCGCAGTCCTACACCCGCGCCCAGGCCGTCCTCCGCACCCGCGCCGACCAGCTCTTCGCATCCGAGCAATCCCTCCGCACCACCCTCTCTTCCATCTGCGACGGCGTTATCGCCACCGACACCGAAGGCCACGTCGGCATGATGAACGAGGTCTCCCAGCAACTCACCGGCTGGAGTCAGGAGGACGCCCACGGCCTCCCCATCGAAACCGTCTTTCGCCTCCTCAACCGCAACACCCGCCAGCCCGTCGAAGACCCCGCCACCACCGTCCAGCGTCTCAATTGCGTCGTCCACCAGTCCCAGGACGTGCTCCTGCTGAACCGCGACGGCTCCGAGCGCCTCATCGACAACAACGCCTCTCCCATCCGCAACCAGAGCGGAGACATGACAGGTGTCGTCACCGTCTTTCGCGACATCACCACCGAGCGCCAGACCCAGGCCGCCCTGCTCGCCAACGAGAAGCTCGCCGCCACCGGACGCCTGGCAGCAACCATCGCCCACGAGATCCACAACCCTCTCGACGCCGTCGCCAACCTCCTCTTCCTCATGGAATCCGGATCCACCCCGGAAGAGACCCACCAGTTCCTCGGAATGGCCCAGCAGGAGCTCACCCGCGTCACCCAGATCAGCCGCGCCATGCTCGGCCTCTATCGCGAGGCCTCGGCACCCGTCTCCATCGAAATCCACGAGATGCTCGCCAGCCTCCTCCTCCTGATGCAGGGACGTTTCAACCTCCTCCACGTCCACGTCACGGAAGACGTTTCTCCCGGCCTCCACATCGAAGGGTTCCCCGCCGAGCTCCGTCAGGTCTTCACCAACCTCATCTCCAACGCCGCCGAAGCCGCCACCGGCCAGGAGAAAGCCTGCGTCCATCTCTCCGCCCAGCCCCAGCCCGCCGAGCCCCTCCCCGACGGCCACCTGCAGGAGGAGGGAGTCATCATCACCGTCGCCGACAACGGCTGCGGAATCCCAACCCACCAGCTCGACCAGCTCTTCCGCCCCTTCTTCACCACCAAGGGAGAGAACGGAACCGGCCTTGGACTCTGGGTCAGCCAGGGAATCATCCGCAAGCACGGCGGAACCATCGACATCCAAAGCTCCACCGCCGAACAGACCCACGGCACCCGCGTCAGCGTCTTCCTCGCCACCAAGCCCCACATCCACCTTGGCGGCGACTGACCCAGGATCAGCGGCCTGTTGACGTTGCCCTTCTATCTTTCATCCGCTAGCCCCTCCCTCCGACGGAATGCGCTCCAAACCCCAATCTCGATAGCAGGCATCGATCGCACGAATCGAATGCAGACATGCCTTCGGCAATTCAAGCTGCCGGTATACCTCCGCATAGCGCCTTCGATTCCCTGGCGTAACCACCGCAATGTGATGAAGCATCTCGAGCCGAATGCTGTCCTGCCCACCCTCCAACGCACCGACCCGTCTGCGGTCGAACAGGGTCCTGCGAACGTAGCGAAATAGACTCGCGACCGTAGAGATATCCAGCAGAATGACCCCTGTCGCCCGCTCAAACCGCCGGGGAAACAACTTCGAGTAATTCCCGTCCATCACCCACCGTTCGTCGGCGATCGCCTCATCGTGCAGTGCGAAAAACTCGTCCGCGGGCCGCATCTTCCAGTTCGTATTCGGAAGATGATGAAGCTGATCCAGATGGACTGCCTTCAGGCAAAGCTTTCTCGCGATGGCGTCGGCGAGTGTCGACTTGCCACTGTTGGAAGGCCCCAGAATGCAGATGCGTTCTCCAAGTTCTGACAAGCGAATCAATCAGTCTCCTGCCTGCGCCTTTTCCCGAACGAGGCGATTTCTCTATTGTTCCACGGCTACGGGCGCGAACCCCGCCTCGAACGGGCCATCACGCAACCGGAATCCGAAGCACATCAAGATGCCACTGCCGGAACGACGGAACAAGCATTGCTCATCGTACGTAATGCGGTCAGGTAACTCGGTCGCGAGACTGCGAAGTTGTCCACAATTCCAGAGTGAGGTAACCATGGGAAGCCGATTCCTTGATCTTGCCTTGGGTTTCGTCGCCTTCGCGGCAGTATTGGCAGTCGTGGTGCTCACTCGCGAGCACCAGGACATCCGCTCCTTCACATTGGCCACGTACCTCGCCTTCTTCGCAGCAGCCTTCTATCGAACCAAACCCTGGCGTGAGGGCTTGTGGCTCACGGTCTTGCTCGTAGCACTCGGCGGAATCGTTCCGGTCCTTACCATGAACCGGTTGCGAATCGCTTTTACGGCCCAGTCGTTCATCCTGTCATTCGTCCTTCTGACCATCTGTGCGGCCGTCTTGGGCACGGGAACCCGTTGGCTCAATGCGCGAAGCGGCGTCCGGCGCGCAGCAGCACTTGGCTGCCTGTCCGCAATCGCAGGCATCATTGCTGTCTTTGTCGTAATACCCCGGTGGATCGAAAGCAGCGCCTATCGCAGCGTCGACAAGGAGATAACCCCGTTCAACACCGAGACCCTGTCCGGCAACAAGCTGTCCTCTGAGGAGTGGAAGGGCCACGTTGTGGTGCTTACCTTCTGGGCAACGTGGTGTACACCCTGTCAGGCCGAGCTACCAGAGATAGCGGCCCTTCAAGCGAGGTACCACGACAATCCCAACGTTCTGATCGTCGCCCTCAACTCCGGAAATCACGGAGAGACACCCGAGAAAGCGCAAGCC
This sequence comes from bacterium, assembly GCA_026225095.1. GTDB lineage: Bacteria > Acidobacteriota > Terriglobia > Terriglobales > Acidobacteriaceae > Edaphobacter. The sequence goes on along the minus strand of JAMFSC010000228.1, from coordinate 16,472 downwards.
TACCTCATGCGAAAACAGTTGATGCTCAGTTCAGCCATCGACCGCGTTGGAGTCGCCCCAGATGAAGACCTCTGGGGACCGGCCGCAAAGAGTCTCGGCGTGACTAGCCTTCCGGCGCTCTACGTCCTCGACCGATCCGGCAGGCTACGAGTAATTCACCTCGGCTATGACTCCTCCGAGCATCTCGCCGACTCGCTCTCCCACCAGATCGATCACCTTCTCTAGTTAGCCGATCTGGAAGGCCGCCAGCACCACACAAAACCGGGATGCTCTACCCCTCCAACTCAGCCAACTCCCTCGCCACAACCCCCGCAGCCCACTCACAATCCGCCCGGCTCACATCGTAGTGCGTCACAAATCGCACGCTATGCGGACCAATCGCACTCGCCAGCACACCCTCAGCCTTCAACCGTGCCACCAGCGCCGCCGCATCCCGCTTCCCCGCCAACTGGAAGATCACAATATTCGTGTGCACCCCATCCAGATCGATCTCGACCGCCGCCGACTTCGCCACCGATTCCCCCAGCAGCCGGGCATTCGCATGGTCCTCCCCCAGCCGCCCCGGCATATCATCCAGCGCAATCAGCCCCGCCGCCGCCAGTATCCCGGCCTGCCTCATCCCCCCGCCCAGCGCCTTCCGGTAGATCCGCGCCCGATCTATCATCGTCCGAGACCCAACCAGCATCGACCCCACCGGGGCACCCAATCCCTTCGACAGGCAGAACATCACCGTATCGAACCCCTCCGTCAGCTCAGCCACCGGAACCTCCAGCGCCGCCGCCGCATTGAACACCCGCGCTCCATCCAGATGCACCGGAAGCCCTGCCTCCTTCGCCCCCTCCCAGACCTCCCGCATCACCCCCAGCGGTGTCACCGTTCCCCCCGCCATATTGTGCGTATTTTCGATACAGATCAGCCCGGTCCGCGCCCGATAGTAGATCTTCGGCCCAATAGCCCCCGCAATCGCCTCCCACGTCAAAACACCGCGCTCCCCCATCACCGTCCGCGACTGGCAACCGGAGAAAGCCGCCGTCATCGCCATCTCCCAGTCCAGCACATGCGACCTGGCCTCGCAGATCACCTCTTCCCCATGCTGCGTATGCAACCGGATCGCGATCTGGTTTCCCATCGTCCCCGTCGGAACAAAGATCGCCGCCTCGCGCCCAAACACCTCCGCCGCCCGAGTCTCCAGCCGGTTGACCGTGGGGTCCTCCCCATAGACATCGTCCCCGACCTCAGCCGAAGCCATCGCATCGCGCATCGCCTGTGTCGGCTTCGTAACAGTGTCGCTGCGCAAATCCACTACCTTATTCTTCAAATCCATCATGCTCCGCCAATTCCCTCTTGTATTTACGCCGCTCAAGCCACCAGCAGCCGGTTGAAAACCTCGTTGGAAGCCAGTCGACCCTTCGCCGTCAGCCGAATCATCGCCGACCGCCGCTCCACCAGTCCCGCCAACTCCACATCCCCCAGCGCATCCAGCGCGACCCGCACCCGTCCATCCCCAAACTCCCGCGCCAAAGCCTCCATATCAACGCCGACATTCAGCCGCAACCCCAGAAACAGCGACTCTTCAAACGCCTCATCCACCCCCCCCCGATCCACCACCACCCCACCAGCCTGGAGCACCCGCAGACCAGAGCCGTCCCCGCTCCCACCCAGGTACGCTCCCATCTCATCCGGATTCGCCCACCGCACCGCCACCGTTTCCGGCTCATCCGAAAGCAGCATCGAGTGTGCATCCAGCCCCACCCCAAGATATGGAAGCCGCTTCCAATACTTCACGTTATGGCTGGAAGTGTATCCATCCCGTGCAAAGTTCGAGATCTCATACTGCCCCAGCCCAGCCGCATCCAACGCCGAGCAGCCCGCCTCGTACCACTCCGCCGTAGCATCCTCATGCGGAAGCGCCCCCGCGTGATACCGCCCCCCACCCGCCATCGCCTCCCGCCCCAGCCGCGAGTCCTCATCCACCTCCAGCATATAGACGCTCACATGGTCCGCCCCGGTCGCAATCGCCTCCCCAACCGACCAACCCCAGCTCTCCTCCGTCTGGTGCGGCAACCCCGCGATCAGATCCAGACTCACCCGCTCAACCCCAGCCGTCCGCATCCGCCCGATCTCCCGGTGACACTCGCTCCCCGTATGCAGCCGCCCCACCGCCGCCGCCTCCGTATCCACAAAGCTCTGCACCCCAAAACTCACCCGGTTCACCCCCAGCCGCATCGCCGCCTCCAGCGTCCGCTCCCCCACCTGGCCGGGAGCCGCCTCCAGCGTCACCTCCGCATCCGCCGCGACCTCAAACTCCCCCCGCAGCGTCCCGAAGATCTGCTCCAGATGCCGCGCCTCCAACAGGCTCGGCGTACCACCCCCAAAGTAGACCGTATCCACGCGCTCCGGAAGCCGCGCCAACCGACCCGCCGCCACCCCTCGGGCCCCCCGCAGCTCCTCACAAACCCGGTCCACATACCCCTGCACCCGCTCCATCCCAAAGACGTCCGAAGCGAAGTTGCAGAAGCTGCACTTCGCCTTGCAGAACGGAATCGAGATATAAACACCCAATGAACTGTCCACAATAACCACTCCTCTACTATTATTCTTTCACGATGATCCAATCCAGCCGCTGCCCGCCTGCGTCCATTCGAGCAGCAGACCCGTACGTTCAAGGGCTCGCCCGCACCTACGCCATGCTCACCCGCCGCATTGCCGCCCTCCTGATCCTCGTCCTGTCCCTCGCCCACGCGCAGCCACCCGCCCCAAGAAAGCCCGTCCTCGTCGAGCTTTTCACCTCGGAGGGCTGCTCCAGCTGCCCCCCCGCCGACGCCCTCGTCACCCAGCTCGACCGCGACCAGCCCATCCGCGCCGCCGAGGTCATCGTCCTCAGCGAGCACGTCGATTACTGGGACACCCTCGGCTGGCACGACCGCTTCTCCTCCCCCGCCGCCACCGCCCGCCAGACGAAATACGCCACCCGCTTCGGAACCGCCGACGTCTACACCCCGCAACTCATCGTCGCCGGTCGCGAGCAGCTCCTCGGTTCCGACGCCCGCGCCGCCGCCCGCGCCATCGTCCGCGCCGCCCAATCCCCCGATCTCCCCCTCGAAGTCACCGGCCTCACCCTCCACGACCACCGCATCTACGGCGCCGTTCGATCCACCGCCCCCCCCTCCCTCTCGCCCCAGGCCGACCTCTTCCTCGCCCTCATCACCCCCACTGCCACCACCCCCGTCCGTGCAGGGGAGAACGCCGGCCTCACCCTCCACCACACCGCCGTCGTTCGCTCCCTCAGCCGCATCGGCAACGGAATCGACCTTCGCACCGGCCCTGTCCGCTTCCAGGCCGAGCTTCCCAACGACACCCAGCCCCTCCGCATCGTCATCTTCGCCCAGGCCCACGATCTCGGCCCCATCCTCGGAGCCATCTCCCTCCCCGCCCCTTCCACCCCGCCACCCACCTCCGCAGGCATCCACTGATTCCCACCTCCGGAAATCATTCCCCACATCCCGAATCATTCGCCTCGCTTTAGAATCAAAACAAGCGAATGGAACCCGAAACCGAGCAAGCCCAGCCAGACCGAGACGGCCAAACACCGCCCCTACAAGACATCCATCCCACCTCTGCCTCTCACAACGACCGCCCCATCGCCCCCGACAGCCCCACCACCGACGAGATTGAGGCCGGCATCTCCGGCATAGCCGCCACCCAGGCAGCCGAAGAGAAGACCGAGAAGCCTCCCGCCACAGAAGAAAAGAAGCCCAACCCCGACGAAGAGGTCATGGGCAAGGCCTACGACGGCCGCCTCATGCGCCGCCTCCTCACCTATCTCCGCCCCTACAAGCTCCAGACCGGCCTCTCCGCCGTCGCCATCGTGCTCAAGGCCTTCTCCGACGTCCTCGGCCCCTACCTCGTCAAGGTCGCCGTCGACACCTACATGGGCGATACCCCGCCGTCCAAACTCTCCTGGCTCGCCGGCCATCTCAGCCCCGTTCCCTTCACCGGCATCACCCAGCTCGGTCTCCTGTACCTGGGCTCCCTCTTCCTCACCTACGCCCTCGAGTTCCTCCAGACCTACCTGATGCAGTGGACCGGCCAGAAGATCATGTTCGATCTCCGCAGCCAGATCTTCCGCCATCTCCAGCGCATGAGCCCCGCCTTCTTCGACCGCAACCCCGTCGGCAAGCTCGTCACCCGCGTCACCTCCGACGTCGACGCCCTCAACGAGATGTTCACCTCCGGCGTCCTCGCCATCTTCGAAGACGTCTTTGTCCTTGCCTTCATCATCCTCATCATGTTGCGCATGAGCTGGCCCCTCGCCCTGCTGACGCTCTCCGTCATCCCCGCGATCCTGTATGTCACGAGAATTTTCCGGAAGCATGTCCGCGACTCCTACCGGCGCATCCGATCCGCCATCGCCCAGATCAACGCCTACATGCAGGAGCACGTCTCCGGCATGGCCATTATCCAGCTCTTCAACCGCGAAGAGCGCGCCTACGACGACTTCAAATCCATCAACCGCCTCCACATGGACGCGTTCAAGGACGCCATCCTCGCCTACGCCATCTACTATCCGGTGGTCGAGCTCCTCTCCGCCATCGCCATCGCCCTCGTCATCTGGCGCGGAGGCATCGCCGTCCTCCGCAACGCCACCACCCTCCCCGGCTACGCCTCCGGGACTCACTACGCCGCCGGAACCCATACCCTCATCCACTCCATCCTCGGCTCCGTCACCCTCGGCGTTCTGATCGCGTTCATGCAATACGCCCAGCGCTTCTTCCGCCCCATCATGGATCTCAGCGAGAAGTACAACATCCTCCAGGCCGCCATGGCCGCCTCCGAGCGCGTCTTCAAGCTCATCGACACCGAGCCCGCCATCCTCTCGCCCGAGCACCCCATCGCCCCCGAACCCACCAGCCCCTCCTTCGGCCGCATCGAGTTCAAAGACGTCTGGTTCACCTACGAAGACTCCACCCCCCACAAGCCCCAGCTCACCTCCGACAGCTCCATCGAGTGGATCCTCCGCGGCGTCTCCTTCGTCATCGATCCCGACGAGACCGCCGCCATCGTCGGCCACACCGGTGCGGGCAAGACCACCATCACCGCCCTCATGATGCGCTTCTACGACATCCAGCACGGCCAGATCCTCATCGACGGAATCGACGTCCGCGATCAGGACCTCAAGCGTCTCCGCCAGCGCTTCGGCGTCGTCCTGCAAGACCCCTTCCTCTTCACCGGAACCATCACCGACAACATCCGCCTCGGCTCCGACTGGATCACCCAGGAGCGTGTCGAACGCGCCGCCGACGAGGTCAACGTAGGCGACTTCATCCGCACCCTGCCCCAACAATTCCAGGAGCCCGTCATCGAGCGCGGAGCCACCCTCTCCACCGGCCAGAAGCAGCTCATCAGCTTCGCCCGCGCCCTCGCTCACGACCCCGGAATCCTCATCCTCGACGAGGCCACAAGCTCAGTCGATACGGATACGGAGCAGCGCGTCCGCCTCGCCCTCTCCCGCATGATCGCCGGCCGCACCAGCGTCCTCATCGCCCATCGCCTCTCCACCATCCAGCGCGCCGACTCCATCCTGGTCATGCACAAGGGCACCCTGCGCGAACGCGGAACCCATCAGGAGCTCCTCGCCCACCGCGGCCTCTACTACAAGCTCTACCAGCTCCAGTACCGCGACCAGGAACTCTCCACCCCCACCCTCGCTCTACCCGCCACCGCCTAGCCCCTTGGACGTCACTCCGCCTTCCCCACCGCCCTTTCTTTATAAGTCTTCTGAAACAGATAAAACGCCTGCTTCTTCTCCCCCTTCTCCGAGAACAATCCCTTCCGGTTGAATCCATCCTGCAGCCTGGGAATATTCCGTGTCGGCGACCTGAAGTCCATCAGCACCCACGGCACCAGCCCCCGTACCTGCGGAATGTTGTTGATCATCGCGAACTGGTGCTTGAAGACGTTCACCTGCTGCTCCTCCGCCCACCGGTCATCCGGCCCGCCATGGTCGCCAAACTTCGCCTCGGCCCCAAACTCCGAGATCAGAATCGGCTTCTGCGGCAGCGTCCACCTCACCTTATCCGCATCCTCCGGCTTCATCAGGTACCACCCGACATACTCATTCTGGCCAACGATATCCAGGGCCTTGGCCAGCGGATCGTCCTGCACCATCTCAAATCCGTTCGGCTTCGGCCCGATCAGCGCCGAAGCTATAGGCCGCGTCGCATCCAGACCTCTCGCCGCATTCGCCAGGTTCGTCAGAAACTCCGTCCGCACCGGGTTATTCGGAGTCTCATTCGACACCGACCACACGATCACCGAGGCCTTGTTCCGATCCCTCCGAATCATCTCGTTCAACATAAACGTCGCCTTCCAATATACCTCCGGCTTCTCAAACGAGATGTGCTGCCACAGCGGAATCTCCGACCACACCATCACCCCCTGCCGGTCCGCCATCCGCTCCATCCGCTCATCATGCGGATAGTGCGCCAGCCGCACAAAGTTGGCGTTCAGATCCTTCAGAAGCCCAAAGATGTTCGTCACATCCTCCTCACTCCACGCCCGCCCCGTCCGGTAAGGAGCCTCCGCATGTGCATTCGCCCCCTGCAGAAAGATCGCCTTCCCATTCAGCAGGATCTTCGTCCCCTCCACCCGGATATCGCGGAAACCTATCGAATCCGTCAACCCATCCTGCCCCGAGGCCAGCTCCACACGGTATAGCTTCGGAGATTCCGGAGACCACAGCGCCAGCTTCGAAGCCCTCACCTCAAACCCTGCCCGCCCATCTCCATCCGTCTTCACCGTCGTGCTGACCCCGGCCTCTGGAATCCGCACCGTCACCGCCGTCCCCGCGCTCGCGCCCACCACGTGGACATACCCAGCCAGCGTATCCGCATGCTCCGCCGAGAACGTTGCGTCATGCTTCAAATGAACGTCATAGTCGTCGATGAACGCCTCAGGCAGCGTCACCAGCGACACATCCCGCGTCAGCCCCCCATAGTTGAACCAGTCGATTCCCACCGAAGGAATCCCGTCCATCATCCGCGTCGAGTCCACCGCGATCACCACGAAGTTACCGCCCGGCTTCAACGCCGCCGTGACCTCGCAGTCAAACGGCGTAAACCCACCTTCGTGATCGCAGATCCGCTTCTGATTCACCCACACAAAAGACCTGTAGTTCGCCGCCCCGACATGCAAAAATGTCCGCGTCCCAGTCTTCGGCTGGAAATCGAAGTCCTTCTCGTAAAACACCACGCCCTCAAACCGAAACAGCGTCGGATCCTGCGTATTCCAGTCCCCGGGAACCTTGAAGGTAGGAGCGGTCGAAAAGTCATACTCCTCGTTATGCTCACCCGTGCTGATATTCGGGTGCGTATTCATCCCATATCCGTTATCCCGCACCGTGCCATTCGCGTTGTACAGCGCCCTCCCCGGTGGCTGATCCACCAGGTAGTGCCAATCCCCGTCCAGCGAAACAACCTGCCGCCTGTCCACCCCCACCAGCAGTGTCTGCATGGGCTTCTGCGCTCCAGACACAACCCCCAGTCCACACCAGATCACGACCAGTCCCAGGCCGCCAAGGGCCCACTTCCTCAAGCAAGATCCCATCCAATTGCCCCCGATCCGTTCGTCCGAAACAAGCACCCCATCCGTCCTGTCCAGACGGCCATCCTACCAGATCGCTCTCCCTACCGCCTCCCCGGATGAGGCCGCACCGGCCGATGGATGATCCGTTCTGTCCGCTCCCGCGTCATCCGGATCCGGCATCCCAGCGGATCCGGCCCGCCCCCACACGTCGTAATCCGCATCTGCAGAAACGCCACCTGCTCCGGCCCATTGATCATCCACGCCGTCGCATTGGTCGCATGGTGCGTCTGCTCCACGTAGTTGGCCGCGTCGAGATCGAGGTCCAGCGCATCGGCCTCCATCTGGAGACACCCATCTCCCGCTGGCGGAACCGTCCCATCCACCGGCGCGCAAAAGTCTTCATCATGCTCCAGCAGCACCTTCCGCCTTGAGCCGGTGATGAAGTATCGGGTTGTAATCCTCGGAACCCGCGCGTCCATCGACCACTGCGCCAGATCCTCCGCAAACGCCGGAGGCAGCTCATTCAGGCCAAGCGCCTCCTCCCTCACCTGCCACGAAAACAGGTTCACCGAAGGCGTCGGCTCCCCGTTCGTCGGATGAAAGTAGAAGCCCCCCAGCACGATCCCCTCCCGAAGATCGATCCACACAAATCCCCGCCCATTCAGATACGGTCCCCTCTCGCCCGAGACCGTCATATACCGCCCGTCGCGAATCCGCACCGGGTCCTTCGATCCCTTGATCACCATGTCCAGCGCGTCGCTCAAAGGCATATCCACGCCATAGTGAAAGGTGCAGTCCGGAATCCCATTCTTCATCAACTTGCGAAACCGCTTGTCCCGCCACACATCGTTCGAACTCATCCCGGCCATCTGCTTCAAGAACACAAGCTGATCGCCTGGAATCCTCTTCTCGAAGATCGCCTCGTCATAAGCGGGAGCCTGCTCCGCCCCTGACTTCACCTGCGGAGAAGCCTGCACCCGCGGAGAAGCCGTTCCATCCTGCGCCAGAACATGCTTCACCGGCACCATGCTCGCCATGCAGCCAGCCACACCCGGGGCCAGCATCCCTGCCAACAGGAACACACGAATCCAAACGCGAGCAATCGCCATCAATTGAAATCTCCTCGTATCGCTGTTTCGCTCAATGTAACCCACGGTCGAGCAAATCCACCCGAACTAAATCACCACCAGTTGGCATTGCAGGCAGGAGAAGGTGAAACTGCCGCGAGATAGTTTCCCTTCAATGCCATCCATTGGATCGCGTTGTGGAGGTAGAGCAAAGCCAAACTTGTGGCAATCAAAAGGGGACGCTCAACAGCGATTCCATTCGCCGCTCACCATGCAGACAGCGCAACTCGTTTCCATTTGTTTGGGGCCGTGCAAACATAGTGGTAGTCGCTGTCATCGACGCTGGCGCCGGGACTGCAAGGCTCGGAAGAGGACGATGGCGTATGCAGCGGCGCCTGAAACATCATCCCCGGAGAGGCGAGTGAAAAGTAGTGTTGCTGACCTTTCGGACACCCAACTCCGGGGCTGCAGTTATGAGTGACGCTCCACGCGTCATAACCGGGATTGTTGCCGGGTGCCACAATTGCCTGCTGGCCGAAGCTCTCGTACTCATCTTTGTTGACCGTGTCATCCCAATAACTCACGTAATCGATGGTGTGGATCGGCGCGCTGTAGTTCTTTCCCGCGCTCGCGATCCTCATGGGATTAATGTTCATGACCTGGCCGTCTGGACCGATAGCGCCCGCGAGGACATTAATACCGGTCTTGAAGGTCGCGAAACTACCAGGAAAATTGTTCCCCGCAGAGATCATCAGCGCAGTAACAGGATAAGTCCCATTGTTGCCCCGATTGTTGATCAAGGCCGCGTGAAGAATCGCGCTGTAGGTGTACGCGCTTGGCGGGTTCTGGGGTTGCCAGTCCAACTCCGCCCCAATGCCACTCACCCCCTTCGTGAGTCCAGGCACGTCCTGCCAGACAGTATTCACCGAGAACGCCTTCGAGTTGTTTGCCAGGCTGAACGCATAAGCATTGACAGCGACGGCGGTTGTACTCGCATGACCGGTTGTCGCCGTAAAGTGCCCCCCCACCAGCTGAAGGACGTTGCTATCCACCGCAGTGTCACAGATGGTGCCAACTACAGTTGCAGACGCATTGAATTTGTACTGAACTGAGTGAAAGAACTGGGCGGGATCGCAAGCCACGTTCCCCGTCGTGCGATAGTCCGCCATCGTTGTGAAGCTGCTTGCGTCCTTAGGGCTCGCACTGTAGGTGCCTGGCCGGCTCACCGGGCCAACCTGAGCATGCGCGCCGATCGCGATAGCAAATACAAGGAAAATACGCATGATCTCTCCAACCTGTTCAGGTTTCGAAGTTGAACCTCATCATAAGCTCATCCTGACCTTGCAGCGTTAATTCCATCGGCAGCAGGGACTCAGCACCGGGATCCCGGACCCTGCTTGAACTCCTTCAAGCATGCTTCTCCGCCTCCTCCACCAGCTTCTCCACCCGCCGCTGCCGAGCCTCCACCGTCCGGTAATAAAACACCGCCATCAACCCATTCCGCCGCTGCAAGGCAGTCATCTTCTCCCACCCCGCCTTTGCCTTCGGCCGAGCCCTGAAAGCAGCCGCAAGAACCGGTGGCAGCTCCCGCTCCCCCTCCATCGTCGCCAGCAGCCTCTCCGCCATCTGCTCCGCCCGCCCCATCCGAGCGGCCTCGCTCTTCACCCCCACCACCCACTTCCCAATCTCCCGCCGCGTATACTCCGTCAGCCCGTCATACCACTCCCGCAGCCCCGGCTCATCGTCCAGCAGCACCGCCAGCTCATCCGGCAACTCCGCTGCCCGCTCCTCCAGATCCGGCTCCAGCCGAAACCCCGCCGCATCTCCCAGCCCCACCCCAGCCCCCGCCTGCACCGCCCGATTCACCAGCAGACAGAACCCACCCCGCCCATCCGGCAACAGAGAAGTCCGAAACCCAAACCCATTCACCTCCCCCCGCACCCGCAACCGCACCATCTCCTTCCAAACCTCCCGCGGCTCAAAAGGTATCCTCGCGATCGTCCACCCCAACCCCCCGTCCCCCTTCTCCAACACCGCGCGAAACTTCTTAACAATTGCCATCGCCCACACCTCCGAACATACCTTCGTCGTATCTTATTGCCACTCCCGTAAACTAGCCTCATCGCCACCCCATCCAACCCGCGCATCTTCCTCTCCGCCGGCGAGGCCTCCGGCGACCACTACGGAGCCCAGCTCATCGACTCCCTCCGCCGCCGCCTCCCCACAGCCACCTTCTTCGGCCTCGGAGGCTCCGAGATGGAGCAGGCCGGCCAGCACCGCATCATCCGCGCCGAAGACGTCGCCGTCATGGGCATCACCGAGATCCTCCGCCACATCCCCCGCATCTACCGCAGCTACCGAAAACTAGTCGCCTCCCTCAAACGGGAGCGCCCCACCATCGCCGTCCTCATCGACTTCCCAGACGTAAACTTCCGCCTCGCCCGACACTGCCGCCGCCTCAACATCCCCGTCGTCTGGCTGGTCAGCCCCCAGCTCTGGGCCTGGAAGCGCAGCCGCCTCCGCTGGGTCCAACAGCGCGTCGACCGCATGATGGTCATCTTCCCCTTCGAAGCCGCCTTCTACCGCGCCCGCAACGTCGAAGCCGAGTTCATCGGCCACCCCCTCGCCTTCCTCCCCCTCCCCACGAATACCCGCACACAATATGCCGCCGCCAACATGTTTGCGAACCCGGAGCATCCCGAAACAAGCTCTCACATCCAGAAGCCGTGGGTCGCTCTCTTACCCGGCAGCCGCTGGAAAGAAGTGACAGCGAATCTTCCCACGATGCTCGAAGCCGCTGCCGCGCTCGGTCCGGGATATGATTTTCTAATCCCCGTCGCGAGCACCCTGGACCGTCAGAAGTTTAGCGACCTCGTCTTCAAAGACATCTCGGGACATCTGCGTTGGCCCCCCGGTTCCTCCGTCACTCTCGTCCCCGACGCCCGCACCGCCCTCCACCACGCCCGAGCAGCCGTGATCGCCTCCGGAACCGCCACCGTCCAGGCCCTCACCATCGGCAATCCGTTTATCGTCGTCTACCGCGTCTCCCCCCTGACCTTCTGCCTAGCAAAACGCCTCATCCACTACCCCCCCGAGATCCCCGCCCCACCCGACGCCGAGGGCCACCTCCCCATCGCCATGGTCAACCTCATCGCCGGCCGCCGAATCGTCCCCGAGCTCATCAATCAAAACTTCACCGCACAAAGAGTAGCCGAAGCCCTCCGCCCCCTCCTCACCGACACCCCCACCCGCGCGACCATGCTCGCCGACCTCGCCGAAGCCCGCCAGCGCCTCCTTCCGCCCCCCATCGAGGGCCATGAAGTTTCCCCAATTGAACGCGTCGCCGACGCCGTCATGACCATCGTGTCATCTCAACCCTGACCCTGGGTCCAATTCGACGTAACATGCGTCTAATAGCACGTTGAACCGTTCGCGCAGCCCCATGCCTGGATTCACCTCAAGAGTTACATCCGACTTCGCTCGCAAACCGTTCTCACTCATAAGGAATCTCATCACCATGCGCTTCAGCGTCCGCTCCCCGCTCGCCGCACTCACTGCCCTCCTGGTCTCCTCCCTGCCCGCCCTCGCCGCACCCGCGCGCCCCCAGATCCACGTCACCGCCTACAACATCTCAGCCGATCTCGTCCCCGCGACCAACACCCTCACCGCCATCGCCATCGTCACCTTCACCGTCGCCGAAGACACCACCACCCCCACCTTCGAGCTCAACAATGGCCTCCAGCTCACCCGTGTCCGCGACGCAAAGAACACCACCCTCGAATCCGAGCGCCTCTCCACCAGCTCCACCGTCCGCTTCTCTCTCGGCACCCCCCTCGCCAAAGGCACCGTCAACACCTGGACCTTCGAGTACACCGGCAAGCTCGTCGGCTCCGACACCAGCCCCGTCGAAGGCATCAAGCTCGCCGCCATCGCCGACCCCATCTCCATCCTCCTCTACCCCGGCCGCTGGTTCCCCATGACCGGCCTCTTCACCGACCGCTTCACCGCCGAGATGCACATCCGCGTCCCCTCCGACGAAACCGTCGTCGGCTCCGGCTCCGGCTTCCAGGCCAAGAAAGTCCTCCCCTCCAACCGCACCGAGTACGCCTTCAACTGGGCCAAGCCCGGTTTCCCCGGAACCATCCTCGCCGGCAAGTTCCTCGACCCCATCATCTCCCCCGGCGTCAACAACATCCGCGTCTTCGTCACCGAAAAACGCAAATCCGGAGCCCTCGACTTCGCCAATCAGGCCGCCAAGGAGTTCGAGTTCATGTCCTCCGAGTTCGGCCAGCCCGAGTCCCCCCGCATCAACATCGTCGAGCTCCCCGAAGACTCCGTCTCCGCCGCCTGGGCCCCCGAGATCGTCGCCATCGGCGGCCATCGCATCATGGACCACGTCTCCCAGCGCCTCCTGTCGAACACCATCGCCCACCAGTGGTGGGGCTCCCAGGTCTCGCCCGCCACCCTCAACGACGCTTGGATTACCAACGGCATGAGCCGCTATGCCGAACTCATGTTCCTCGAGGACTCCGCCGGCAAGACCGCCTTCCAGACCGCCATCGGCGACGTCTCCGCCGGTGCCCTCGCCTACGACACCGAGCCCCTCACCACCCTCGGCCGCGTCGACCCCTACTCCCCCCAGTTCCAGTCCATGACCCTCGAAAAGGGAGCCATGGTCTTCCACATGCTCCGCTGGGAGCTCGGCGACGACATCTTCCAGAAGTTCCTCAAGACCCTCCTCACCCAGTACTCCGACAAGGGCATCCGCGCCGCCAACGTCCAGTCCGTCGCCGACGCCGTCGCTCCCGACCAGGCCGCCAAAGACAACCTCGGGCCCTTCTTCGCGCAGTGGCTCGACGGAACCGGCGCCCCCGCCTTCGGAAACAAGTTCACCGTCTTCCGCCTCGGCAACAACAAGGGCTTCCGCACCATCGGAGCCATCACCCATGATCTCGACCTCTTCCGCATGCCCGTCGAGCTCCGCATCGAGACCGACGGCAAAACCGAGATCAAGCGCATCGACGTCACCGGAACCGACTCCAACTACTCCATCGAGACCTTCGGCCGCCCCCGCCGCATCACCATCGACCCATCCAACTGGCTCCTCAAAAGCACGCCCGATCTGGCCGTCCGCGTAGCGGTCCTCCGGGGTCAGCAGCTCGTAGCCCAGGGCGACAACACTGCCGCCCTCATCGAGTACCAGAAGGCCCTCGACGCCAACAAGACCAGCTCCCTCGCCTCCTACCGCATCGGCGAGATCTTCTTCAACCAGCGCAACTACCAGTCCGCCGCCAACAGCTTCCGCGACTCCCTCCGCGGCGACGGCGAGCCCAAGTGGACCGAGGTCTGGAGCCACGTCCAGCTAGGCCGCATCTTCGACGTCACCGGCCAGCGCGACCGAGCCGTCAATGAGTACCGCCTCGCCGTCCAGACCAACGACAACACCCAGGGAGCCGTCAACGAAGCCCGCGCCTCCATGCAAAAACCCTACAAACGCGAGACCACTGAAAACTAGCGCGTCCGTCACGCGAAGCGTCAATACCCCACGAAGTGGCGCCCGCCCGGCGTTAGGGCGCCTTGGCATTTACAAGCTATACACCTTCCGGGAATCGCGTTTGTCGTCGCAGTTGCCTCTCTGTCTGTCATTCCCGAAGGGAACCTGCGTTTGCACTCACCGTTATCCCCACTCCCACCCTCTTCAGAAAGAGATCCAGCGTCCCCCCCTGCACCACAATCGAAAACACGACCACAAGATAAGTCGTCCCCAGGATCCACCCCCGCCCCTGCCCCTCAGGAACCGACAACGCCAGCGCAATCGAAAGCCCACCCCGCAGCCCACCCCAGATCAGCGTCAGCAAAGAAGTCTCATGCCCCCGCTGCATCGCCCGAACCCCCGTCAGGATCAACGTCACCACCCCCGCCCGCACCGCGGTCACCGCCACAATCGCAATCCCGCCAGACACAAACGTCATCCGGCTGAACGGCACGACCAGCACCTCCAGCCCCAGCAGCACAAACAGCACCGCATTCTGCACCTCATCAATCGCCGACCAGAACCGGTCCAGCGAAGCATGACTGATCTCCGTATGGTGGTGCCGCAGGTTGAAGTGCCGCAGCGCCAACCCCGCCGCCACCGCCTCGAGCGGTGCCGAAACCCGCATCGTCTCCCCCAGCGCATACCCTCCCAGCGCCAGCGAAAGCGTCAGCAGAATCCCAATCTCGTAAGCCTCCACCAGGCTCATCAGCTGCGACGTCACAAAGGCCAGCCCCACCCCCAGCAGAAGCCCCCCACCCGCCTTCAGCACCAGCATCCCGCCAATCTGCGCGAGCGATGGAGCCGCCCCGCGCGAAGCATCCAGCACCGCCAGAAACAACACCGCCCCCACCCCATCGTTGAACAGAGACTCCCCCGCCAACTGCGCCTGGATGTTCTTCGCCACCCCCACCCGGTGCAGCATCTCGAGCACCGCAATCGGGTCCGTCGGAGAGATCAACGACCCAAAGAACAGGCACTCGATCCACCCCGCCCCAATCCCCACCAGCGGCAGCAGCACGTGCATCAAAGCTGCCAGCGCCAGCGTCGAAACCACCGTCCCCACCACCGACAGCAGCCCCACCGCCAGCTTCTCCCGCGAAAGATAAACCAGGTCCAGCAGGAACGCTCCCGCAAACAACAGCAGCCCCAGCATCCCATGCAGGATCAGGTCCTCAAAGCGAATCCGCCCCACCAACTCCACCGCCCAGACATGCACTCCCGGGTTCGAGTGACTCAACCCAGCCAGCACCAGCGAAGCCAGCACCGTCAGCAGCATCGTCCCAATCGTGATCGGAAGCCGCAACACCCGCGAACTCACCCACCCGAACAGGGCGGCAGCGGTAACGATCAGGCTCAGCAGCGCCAGGGTAGTCATTCGTATCAGTCTATCCGGCCCCATCCCCTACACTGGAATCGCAGTCCTGCCCGAAGGAATCAAACCATCATGGCCACCCGCTTCGCCGAACCGATGTCCCGCCTCATCGAAGAGCTCCGCAAGCTGCCCGGTATCGGAACCCGCACCGCCCAGCGCCTCGCCTTCCACATCCTCCGGTCATCCAACGAAGACGCCGACGATCTCGCCTCCGCCATCCGCGAGCTCAAGGCCCATCTCCGCCTCTGCTCCACCTGCAACAACATCACCGACGTCGACCCCTGCGTCTTCTGCACCAGCCCCTCGCGCAACCACGCCCTCCTCTGCGTCATCGAAGAGCCCACCAACATCTCCACCATCGAAAAGACCCGCAGCTTCGAGGGCGTCTACCATGTCCTTCACGGAACCCTCTCACCCATCGGCGGCGTAGGCCCCGAGCAGCTCCGCATCGCCAACCTCCTCACCCGCCTCGACCCCATCGAAGAGGTCATCCTCGCCACCTCCCCCACCACCGAGGGCGAAGCCACCGCCGGTTACCTCGCCCACGAGCTCCGCCGCACCAAACCCACCCTCCGCATCACCCGCATCGCCACCGGAGTCCCCGCCGGCTCCGACATCGAATACGCCGACGAAGTCACCATCACCCGAGCAATCGAAGGCCGCCGCGACTTCTAACTCGCGATGAAATCGATAGCAGCAAAACCATCCCTCGATCTCCCTCGTCTAAGCCATGAACAGCGGGCAGCAAAAGCTCATACAATCTGAGCCACATAACGCCGTTAGCCATTCCAAACCCTGGAGATCGGATGTCAGCATACGAAAGTGATTTGTCCCAGATCGTCTACGAGCTGAACCGCTCCACCTCCACCACCAAGGCCGACAACCGAGCCTCCCTCGACACCCTCTTAGCACT
>JAMFSC010000227.1 GCA_026225095.1 bacterium | reverse complement strand
GAAGTGAAGGACCCCCGCAGTCGCCAGACTGTCCGATAATCGAAGCCGAAACATACCACTTTCGCAAATCACGTTTCTGTCCAGTTTTTCCACACAAAGTACCACGTTCTGCCATCGAAGAGTCTCTGGTGAAACATTGACAATCCTGCGACAACCTCCCATAACCCCTTTAGAAAACCACGATTACAGCAATGCACCAAGAATAGTGCAAAACAGACCACTTGATCAGAGGAATTCTACCCAGTGGTCCTACCTCTAGCCCTATCCAAAGCTAGAGCGACCCCACCCTGCTGGAGTGATCTTTGCCCTTCTATCTGTCATTCCCGAAGGGCATCTGCGTTTGTTTTTCCTCTACACCAGCACCAATCCGCTCCAAGGTAAGCCGGAGCGCCAAAGCCCGCCACCCTGGCCACAAGAGCAACACCCGATGCTCCGGTCACATCAGGTGCACCGCATCCACATCGATCACCAGGTTCCGCCTCCCGATCCCCTGCCTCTCCGCATACCTCAGCATCCCCCGCAGCGTCTCCCCCAACACCGACCGCTTCTCCGCCTTCAGCACAAAGTGGTACCGGTAGATCCGCTTCAACCGCACGATCGGAGCCGCCGCCGGCCCCAGCACCCGCACCTTCTCCATCGGAGTCCGCTCAAACCATCGCCCCAGAGTAGCCGCCCACCCCGTAGCCTCCTCCAGCTTGTCGCTCTGGACGATCACATTCGCCAGCACCGTAAACGGCGGATAGTGCATCCACCTCCGATAGTTCATCTCCTTCGCCACAAACGAGGGATAGTCATGCTTCGCCGCAAACTGGATCGCATAGTGATCCGGATAGTACGTCTGCACCACCACCTTCCCCGGCAGATCCCCCCGTCCCGCCCTCCCCGAGACCTGCGTCAGCAGCTGAAACACCCGCTCCGCCGCCCGAAAGTCCGGTAGCCCAAGCGCAAAGTCCGCGCCGACAACCCCCACCAGCGTCACCCCATGAATGTCATGGCCTTTGGCGATCATCTGCGTCCCCACCAGCAGGTTGATCTCCCCCGCATGAAGCCGCGTCAGCAGCCGCTCCATATCCGAGCGCCCCCTTACTGTGTCGCGATCCATCCGCCCGATCCGAGCCCCCGGAAATAGCTCCTGCAGCCGCTCCTCCCCCTGCTGCGACCCCGCCCCCAGGTAGTACAGATGCTCACTCCCACACTTCAAACAAGCCTTCGGAACACTCCGCCGAAACCCGCAATAGTGGCACTCCAGCCTCTGCCCCGCCGGAGCCCTCCCATCCGTCCCCTCCACCGGCTTGTGATAAGTCATCGAGATCGCGCAGTTCTCACACTCGATCTTCTCCCCACAGCTCCTGCACATCACCACAAACGAGTACCCCCGCCGATTCAGCAGAATAATCGCCTGCTCCCCCCGGTCGAGCGTAGCCTTCGTCTCCTCGAGCAGCATCCGCGAAAAGACCTCCTCCTTCCCCACCGCCTGAAACTCCGCCCGCATATCCACCAGCTCCACCGCCGGAAGCGGCCGGTCCATCACCCTCGAAAGCATCTCCACCCGCGCATACCGCCCCCGATCCGCATTCGCCCAGCTCTCAAGCGACGGAGTAGCCGACCCCAGCACCACCACCGCCTCGTTCAGCTTCCCCCGCATCACCGCCACATCCCGGCCATGGTACCGAGGCGTCTCCTCCTGCTTGTAGCTCGAATCATGCTCCTCATCGACGATAATCAGCCCCAGGTCCACCATCGGAGCGAACACCGCCGACCGCGTCCCCACCACAATCCGCGCCTCTCCCCTCCGAATCCTGTGCCACTGCTCCGCCCGCTCATCCGGAGTCAGCCCCGAGTGCAGCAGCGCCACCTCACTCCCAAACCCCGCCACCATCTGCCCCGTCATCGCAGGGGTCAGACCAATCTCCGGCACCAGCAGCAAAGAGCTCTTCCCGGCCAACAGCGCCCGCTGCATGGCAGCGAAGTAAACCGCCGTCTTCCCCGAACCCGTCACCCCATACAGCAGATGCGGAGCGAACTTCCCCCGCTCAAGCGCCACCGCCAGCGTCCCCAGAGCCTCCATCTGCGTCTCGTTCAGAGCATGTTCATGCGCACTCTTCTTCCCCGCCGTCTGAATCCCCCCCATCGCAAAGGCCTGCGCAACCTCCTCGATCACCACCAGCCCCCGCTTCACCAGCGTCCCCAGCGTAGAGTCCGGAACCTCCATCCTCCGCAGATCCCGCACCAGTATCCGCCCCCCCACCGCCGCCATCTCCGCCATCACCGCCAACTGGTTCTCATTCAACCTCGGCAACCGCACCCCGCCCTCCGCACCTGGCCCCACCAGCACTGCCACCTTCTCCAGCCGGCGAGCATCCCGCTCCTCCGCCGCCGCCTCCCGCACCAGCCACTTCTTCCGAACCATCCCATCCAGCAGCCCTTTATTCGCCTGCGTAGCCGACCGCAGCGCCGAAGCCTTCGCCACCTCCCCATCCTCCAGGTAGTTCAGTACCGCATACTCCCTGTTCTGCTCCTCCGCCGTCAGCTTCGACCGCCGCGAAGACCCCTTCGCTGCCCCTTCATACAACACCCTCCGCCCCGCCTCCCCGATCCGATAAACGAACTGCCGCTTCACCTCCGCCGCCAGCGGCAACATCCCCCGAAGCACCTCGCCCAACGGAGCCACATAGTACTGCGCAATCCAGACCGCAAGCCGCATCAGCTCATCCGGAAGCAGCGCCTGCTCATCCAGCACCGCCTGCACCGGCTTCACCTCCACGCCCTCCGCGGGAGCCTCCCCATGCACCCGAACCACCACCCCCATCAGCCTCTGCCCGCTGAAGGGCACCAGGACCCTCGCCCCCACCACCGGAGCCGCATCCCCCTCAACCGAGTAAGTAAACGTCCTGTCCAACGGAACCGGGAGCGCCACATCGCAAAACAAACCCATCCCCCAAGCCTAACCGGTCAGAGCCCCACAGAAGCTCCTCTTCAACCCACGGGAGCACCGCGCAAAGCCTGGTGATGCCTAGTTCTGCAACCCCTGCTCCCGAATCGCCCGAAGCAGATCCCCCGGATGAATCGGTTTCGGAAGGATATGAAACGTGCTGCAAACCCGCTGCGCATCCTTCTGAAAGTCCACCGTATTCGCCTGCCCCGAGAACAAAAGCACCTTGCACTCCGGATACAAAGCCTGAATCTGCACCGCCAGGTCCACCCCCGACAGCCCCGGCATCGTCACATCGGAAAGCAAAAGATCCGGAGCCTCCAGATACGCCGCATTCAGGGCCTCCGCCGGATCGGTGAACGATGTCGCCGAAAACCCACTCATCCGCAGGATCGCCGCCAGCGTCGACGCCACGACCGGCTCGTCATCCACGACGAAGACATGCAGATTCCGTACCATGGCGGACCTCTCTTTGCGGCTCCATCCGAACGCCTTCGGATGTCAGCCGCGGAGCCCCGGCGAATCGTCATGAAGTTTACAGAGAGCCCGGCGACAATCGTCGTGACCCAGGTCATAACGCTACACCCATCCGAGTCAAAAATTCGTAGAAACGCCCGAAACTTCGCCAACAACCGCAGCACCTTCAGGCCGCGAACCCTACCTGTCATCCCCCACCCCGGCCCCTCGCAACCGCCGTTCATTGACCTCAAAGTAAGCCCATGCTCTAATTCCCCCCACCGTGGGCGCACAGATTATCGTGCAGCCAACCGCCACATCGCTCCATCTCACGTGCATCCGCTCCCAGGAGGAACCTCCTTCATGCATCTCGGCGTCTTCGCGGCAGTGCTGTTTCACCTCCAGACCCTCCCCACCGACACCCCCGCCACATCAGCAAACGACGCCCTCTGGCTCTGGATCGCCATCGCCGTCGGCCTCCTCGCCCTCATCGCCGCCCTCGTCCTTGCCCGCAGCGTCCTCTCCGCCGACGCCGGAACCGCCGAGATGCAGGCCATCTCGAACGCCATCCGCGAGGGCGCCGAGGCCTTCCTCTCCCGCCAGTACCGCACCATCGGGATGCTCGCCCTGGTCCTCGCCATCGTCGTCTTCCTCGGCTACCACGCCTCCCCCCGCACCGCCCCGCTGGCCCTCAAGACCGTCATCAGCTTTCTCGTCGGAGCCGTCTGCTCCGGCCTCGCCGGGTTCACCGGCATGTACGTTTCCATCCGAGCCAACATCCGCACCGCCGCCGCCGCCCGTTCGTCCCTGAACAAAGCCCTCCAGTCCGCCCTCCGCGGAGGAGCCGTCACCGGCCTCGTCGTCGTCGCCCTCTCTCTTCTGGGAGTCGGTGCCCTCTTCTTCTTCTTTGGCGGCCTCGATCACCCGCAAGAGGTTCCATATCAATTAGTTGGCTTCGGCTTCGGAGCCTCGCTCGTCGCCCTCTTCGCCCAGCTTGGAGGCGGAATCTACACCAAGGCCGCCGACGTCGGAGCCGATCTCGTCGGCAAAGTCGAAGCCGGAATCCCCGAAGACGACCCCCGCAACCCAGCCGTCATCGCCGATCTCGTCGGAGACAACGTCGGAGACTGCGCCGGCCGCGGAGCCGACATCTTCGAGTCCACCGCCGCCGAAAACGTCGGTGCCATGATCCTCGGAGCCGCCCTCTACCCTGTCTTCGGAATCAAGGGAATCCTCTTCCCCCTCATCGTTCACGCCATCAACCTCGTCGCCTCCATCCTCGGCGTCGCCGTCGTCAAGACGACCGACCACGAAGACCCCATGAGCGCCCTCAATCGCGGCTTCTACGTCACCGCCGCCATCGCCCTCGCCGGCTTCGCCGTAGCCGTCTACAAGATGCTCAACGGCACCGACGTCCACCCCGGCTGGCTCCTCGCCTGCGGAGTCGTCGGCATGGCCACCGCCTTCCTCTTCGTCTGGATCACCCAGTACTACACCGAGAGCAAATATCGCCCCGTGCAGTCCATCGCCAAGGCCTCCCTCACCGGCCCCGCCACCAACATCATCTCCGGTTTAGCCGTAGGCATGGAGACCCCCGCCGCACCCGTCGTCGTCATCTCCGCCGCCCTCCTGCTCAGCTACTACTTCGGCGTCCGAGGCCTCGAAGACGTCCACATCGCCGGAATCGCCACCTACGCCAAGGGCATCTACGGAACCGCCATCGCCACCATGGGGATGCTCTCCTGCGCCGCCTACATCCTCGCCATGGACACCTTCGGCCCCATCACCGATAACGCCGGCGGCATCATCGAGATGTCCAACCAGCCCGACGAGGTCCGCAACAAGACCGACAAGCTCGACTCCGCCGGCAACACCACAAAAGCCCTCACCAAGGGCTACGCCATCGGTTCGGCCTCGCTCGCCGCCTTCCTCCTCTTCTCCGCCTACCTCGAAGAGATCAAGTCCATCGTCACCGCCAAGGTCAACGTCCCCGGAGGCTTCATGCCTCCGGGCTGGTCCTTTACCAACATCAACCTGGCCGAGATCCCCGTCTTCGTCGGAGCCCTCCTCGGAGCGATGCTGACCTACCTCTTCTCATCCCTCGCCATCAAGGCCGTAGGCCGAACCGCCCAGATGGTCGTCCAGGACGTCCGCGACCAGTTCCGCGAAAACCCCGGCATCATGGCCGGAACAGCTCTCCCCAACTACGCCCGCTGCGTCTCCATCGTCACCGGAGCCGCGCTCAAAGAGATGGTCCTCCCCGGCTGCCTCGCCGTAGGCCTCCCCGTAGCCGTAGGCCTGATCTTCCGCCACCTCAGCCCGGTCTATGGCAGCGGCTCCGAGGGCCTCGCCGGCTCCCCCAACCTCATGGTTCCATCGATCAACGGAGTCCCCGTCAACCTCGCCGGAGCCTCCGCCGTAGCCGGTCTCCTGATGGTCGGAACCATCTCCGGAATCCTCCTCGCCATGCTGATGAACAACGGCGGAGGAGCCTGGGACAACGCCAAAAAGTGGATCGAAACCGGACAGTACGGCGGCAAAAAATCCGACGCCCACAAGGCCGCCGTCGTAGGCGACACCGTAGGCGACCCCTTCAAGGACACCGCAGGACCATCCCTTCACGTCCTCATCAAGCTCCTGGCGACGATCACGCTCGTCCTCGCGCCCCTCTTCCTGTAGCCAATGCTCCAGTCACTCCAATCGTCAGACCAAAGGCCCGCCACCTGATAAGAAACAGGCGCTCGCTCAAGCTGCGATTGGGGTGATTTGAACGTCGAATCCGAGGTTTTGGAGGCGGTTGACGAGTCGCAGGACGTGTTTGCCTTTGGCTCGGTTGTCGAAGTGGTTTG
>JAMFSC010000226.1 GCA_026225095.1 bacterium | reverse complement strand
TTATTAGGAGAATTCTACCCAGTGGTCCTACCAATAGTCCCGTCCACAGTTAGAGCAGATTGCTCGTTGGTATGAAGTTGGGTGCCCCACCTTCGCGACACGTCTCATCGTCGCTAAGGTGGGCCGGCTGCCACAGCACCGGGCCACGGGCTCTATACAATCCGCTCTAAGCGTTGTAAGTCGTGGACGAGACGCGCCCGCCACGTCCGGTCCAGTTGGTATGGAAGAACTTGCCCCGAGGCTCGTCGACCCGCTCGTAGGTATGAGCGCCGAAGAAGTCACGCTGGGCCTGGAGCAGGTTCGCCGGCAAGCGCTCGGTGCGGTAGCCGTCATAGAACGCCAGCGCGGTTGAGAACGCCGGGGTCGGAACGCCCGCCTCGATGGCATGGACGAGCGCCTTGCGCCAGTTCATCTGGTACTTGTTAAGCGCGGTCGAAAAGAAACTGTCGAAGAGCAGGTTCTGGAGGTTCGGATCCTTGTCGTATGCCTTCTTGATGTCGCCCAGGAATACGCTGCGGATGATGCACCCGCCACGCCACATCAGCGCCACGCCGCCCAGGTTCAGGTGCCAGCCCTGTTCCTTTTCGGCTGCGCGCAAAAGCATGTAGCCCTGTGCATAGCTGATCATCTTCGAGCAGTAGAGCGCGCAGCGAACCTGCTCGATGAACTCGGCGCGGCTCGCCTGGTCGACGGAAAGCTTCTCCTTCGGCCCTTCGAGGATCTTCGACGCCGTCACACGCTCGTCTTTGAGCGCAGACAGGCACCGCGCGAAGACGCTTTCGCCGATCAGCGTCACCGGCATTCCGAGGTCGAGGGCCGAGATCGCGGTCCACTTGCCCGTGCCCTTCTGCCCGGCCGTATCGAGGATCTTGTCCAGAAGCGGGGTTCCGTCCTCGTCCTTCTTGGCGAAGATGATGGAAGAGATCTCGATCAGGAAGCTGTCCAGCTCACCCTTGTTCCACTCGGTGAAGACCTCGGAGAACTCGTCGGGAGTGAGCCCAAGACCGTCCTTCAGAAGCTGGTAGGCCTCGCCGATGAGCTGCATGTCACCGTACTCGATCCCGTTGTGGACCATCTTGACGTAGTGTCCCGCGCCGCCTTCGCCCACCCAGTCGCAGCATGGGGTTCCGTCCTCAACCTTCGCCGCGATCGCCTGGAAGATGCCCTTCACGTGCGGCCACGCCTCGGGATTGCCGCCCGGCATGATCGACGGGCCGAAACGTGCGCCCTCTTCGCCGCCGGAGACGCCGCTTCCGACGAACAGGATTCCCTTGTCGCCCAGATCCTTGGTCCGCCGGTTGGAATCGGTATAGAGCGAGTTGCCGCCGTCGATGATGATGTCGCCCTTTTCGAGGTAGGGAAGCACGGATTCGATGGTGGCATCGACCACGTCGCCCGCCTTGACCATGATCATGATGCGGCGAGGCGTCTTGAGCAGCGAGCAGAGCTCCTCGGGAGAGTGAGCGCCCACGACCTCAGTTCCCTTGGCCTCCTCGTTGATGAAATCATCCACCTTCGAGACCGTCCGGTTGAACACGGCGACCTTGAAGCCATGGTCGTTCATGTTGAGCACAAGGTTTTGACCCATCACCGCAAGGCCAATCAAGCCGATGTCGCAACTTCCCTTTTCCATGAGTCTCTCTCCGTTGCAGGCCGTTCGGGCTGCACTTCTCAATTTGGTCTAACCACTCGGTTCTGCCATCTTAGCGCAGCCCGCACCCCGCAACCACCCCACGCACGCCTTTGTATCACATGCAACATCGCACGAGGATCGTTACGCGAGGAAGATGTCCTGTGACTTACGTAATACGCGATACCGGCCCAATCGGATTGATCGCCTTTGGTTTGATGGGCTAAGCCGTGGGCGATTACGATTGAGGCGCCTACGGTTTGAGTGCGTCGGCCCGCAGCTTGCCGATCCGGCCCTTTGCGCCGACGACAAAAGGCAGGGAGATCGCGTTCCAGCCCTTCGCCACGTCTGCAGGGTCAGTTGCCGCCGGGGCGAGCGGCTTCCAGTTTCTGCCGTCGTCCCGCGATACATCCGTTCCATTGGTCCCGACGGTGATCCACACTCCGGATCTGCGCTCCAGCGCGACCGCCGAGCGATAACCGCCCGGGAGCGTCGCTGCGGGAAGCCACGTCTTTCCGCCATCGCTCGAGGTCGCTGCCGAGCCCTGACTCTCTTCAGGCTTGTCGTAGGTTCCACCGACCGTGATGAGTAGCGTTCGCGAGCGGCCTGAAGCCGAGGTCTCGAACCTGCCGGCGAGCGAGAACACGCCCGCTGCGGGCGAGTGCGAGGCCATCGGCGGGTCGCTCTTGCCCCAGGCCATCGGACAGTAGACTTCCGTGTTCGCAGCAGTAGAAGCGGGGCAGGCGGCATGCGTTGAGTACACATGCGGAGCGTTCGTTCCGCCTGTTCCGAAATAGAGCGTTGCTCCGACTGCGGCGAGGGAGGTGTTGCTGGCTGCGAACGCACCATCTCCTCCCTGTGCATCGAGCCCTGGATCATCGGCGATGAACCATGTCGATCCCGCATCCTGACTGAGGAACATTGCGAACTTGCCGTTCACCGGGTCGCCCAGGAGGTAGATCTGGCGAGACGTGACGCGCCGCATGGTGTCGAAGAAGCCATCTGGGTCAGGGTCGGTGAAGACCAGGGACCATGTTTTGCAAGCATCGGTGGTCTTGTACACCCGAGAGAGCTCACCCTTGCCGCTGGACATGATGACCGCGGTATTCGCGTCCAGCGCCTGCACTCCTCGGAAGTCGAGCTTCTCTCCACCTTTGGGAGCCACACAGATCTGCCAGAGCTGGCCCCCATCCACTGTGCGCAGGATCGTCCCGCCAGACCCGCTAGCCCAGGCGACGTCGTTGCCTGCGGAGTCGATGCCGCGCAGGCTGGCAGTTACATGGGAGTCCTCGAGGTCAAACTGTCCGAAGGCGAATGGGGCGAGGCAGAGAGCGGCTGAGAGGAGGGAGAGAACACGCAATGGAGGCATGCATGGAGCATACCTTGCATCGTGCTGATTACTGAGGGGTTTCCGAGCGGCGCACGGAGCATTTGCTCAGGGTGATTTGCCACAGGGCGCCGCCTCTGGACTGAACTGCGAGGCTTGAAGGCAGCGAGAAGCCAACGACAGTTTGATAGGTGAAGTCAAAGGAGGTGTCGCTGGGAGGCTTCGAGGTGCTCGCAGAGCCCGATTCGGCGGGGGTCGTAACCGTTCGTACGTGGTTGAGTTCGAGGCCAGGGCTGCCAGGAACGAAGGTGGTGTCGAAGCGCAGGGTCTCGCCTGGTATCCGGCTCGTGGAATGCAGGATGGCGTAGCTGTAGTCGAGGTCGAGCGACGCCGTGATCGCATCGCCCATCAGATAGATACGGGAGCCCGATCCGTGGGCAGGATGAGGTAGTTTGTCTTCCCGATCGGCAGAATCGATCCGGTGCTGAAAGGTATCCAGGCCTCGATTGCCGATGCGGTGATGTGCGCCAATGCTTCATCGCGGCTCCTGTCTGATGCCGAAGCCAAGAGGCGGCCTCCGGCGGGTCCCGCATGGGGTCATCTGTGACCCATCTCGGATCCGATTCCCGAAGCGGATGAGGCCAGTTTGGGCGATGAATTGGCCAAACTGCGGACGAAATCCAGAGGAATCACCGCGGTGAGAATCGCGCGATCGTCGTGTTGCTCGATCTTGAGGGAGTCGGCGATCCTGCGAATCGCCTGCTGGTCGTCGCCGCCACCTTGCAGGAGCTGCATCCGGCGCAGAAGATCCAACAGGGTCGTCAGCCTTTGAACGGAGTGGGCAGCTTCAGAGTCGCTTGCGGCGATCTGCTCCACGCGAAGATGGAGGCCGGTGGTGTAGCGCAGGCTGGCGACGAAGGGCGTCGAATCGGGGAGAGGAAGATGCAGTCCGAGGACGGTGACGTGTCCACCCTCCGAGAACGGCAGACCGACCGCACCGATGCCCCAGAAGCTGGAGAAGATCGGAACCTCGGGGTATAGGCCCGTCAGGAGGCTGGATCCGGAGAAGAAGCCTACCCCGGCACGGTAACGATCCAGGATGGCGTGAATCTGCTCCGGGGTCGGGGCATTCGAGGCGGCGATCGTATCGGAGCCAAGCTGCGTGACGCGGAGGAGTCGCCCTGTCGGGATCATCTGAGAGGGCTGGGATGATATCTGGGATGGGACCTGGATCGGAATCGTAAATATCTGGTGGCCGGCGTAGGTCTCGCGAGCGGTGGCGGCGGATTCCAGATAGTGTGTCAGTCGTTGTCCGTCGAAGTGTCCGACGAAGACTTCGGAGAAGGCGACGGGCCCGTTGGGTCCGTTCGGGTTGGCCATGCGGTGGAGGCCAAATGCGACGGAGTCCAGATCCCGCTCGAAGACGATCCCGGTGGCATCGATAAACTGCTGGTATTCGGACGAGTGCGGGACGGGCTTGCGATCGAAGTGCGTGACCATTCGGACGGGTCGGAGGTTCGTAAAGATGATGCCGTCGGACTCCGGAAGCAGCCGTGCGGCCAGCGGCGGAGATTTCCCTACCAGCACCGTAATGGCAAGAGTGGCGGTCAGAAGCAGAGCTACGAGCAGCGAGTTGCGCAGGCGTCTGGACATGAAGAAAGGTATCGGCTCCCCATCGCCGCAAGACTCATTATACCGGCTGGTGATGCGTTCCCTCCGCTTTGCCGGGAGAGCGTCCATGTGCTAGAGTTTGATCTTGCGGCGCACTCTGCGCGAGCACGGTGGCGCGTTCCGGCGTGTCCCCCCGGGAGCGCTGCAGGGTAGGCGGGCGTTTTGGGCTGGCGTAGCTCAGCTGGTAGAGCATCTGATTTGTAATCAGAGGGTCGGGGGTTCAAATCCCTTCGTCAGCTCCAGTTCACTGCAGTCAGTCCCGCTTGGCCAGTTCGAGAGGCGTTAATGATCTCAAACAGGTTGTAGAGCAACGAGAGGTTTGTTTTATTGCAGCACGTTCTCGCCCCGGCGCGCGGAACATCTTCTCATTCAACCGTTTCATGTCTCTGCCTTGGGGGAGAACGTTCGGTCGGATTGCGGAGGAGGGCCGGAGGGGATGGTTGCAGGAAGTGCACAGGTGGCCGAGCGGTTAATGGCAGCAGACTGTAAATCTGCCACTCTACGAGTTACGGAGGTTCGAATCCTCCCCTGTGCACCATCATTTCAGATTCGGCCCTTTAGAAGATGCGGGGCCGGGTGGTAAGGCAGAAGGTTTGATCGAAGGCTGGTGAGCGTTTTGGATCTGAGGCCAGCAGGCAGTGGACGAATGATTGTCGCACTCTGTCTGCTTTTCGGAATCGCTGTCATGGCCTGGTTTACGATGGAATCGGGTCGGTATCGGGACGTGGTTTGGATTCTTTCTGGTTTTTTTGCAGTGCGTGTCGTGCTCGGACGGGCGCGTTCGCGTTAGGATTGTATGGTTGTCGAATTTGCTGGCGTAGCTCAGTGGTAGAGCACTCCCTTGGTAAGGGAGAGGTCGAGAGTTCAAGCCTCTCCGTCAGCTCCAGACTTTGCAGGTGTGGGTGTGGTAGATGTCCCGGAACGCGCGGGGCGAGGGTCACGGGCGGGAGTAACTCAGTGGTAGAGTCACAGCCTTCCAAGCTGTTGGTCGCGGGTTCGATTCCCGTCTCCCGCTCCAAAATTTCAACATGGTTGCAGGAGATGTGTTGAGCACAGGGTATCAACAGGCAACGATTCCAGTAGCTGATCCGCAGGCGTTTGGCGCACTTCGTGGTGCGATCGAGTCCGCCTTTTCGTCGACCCGTGTTGCGGACTTTTTGAAGTCGCTTGAGGGGGCCAGGCTCCGGATTCGCGATTTTGAGATTGTGATCGGCAAGGGGATGCTCGGGTCCAAGGCGCAGGGAGAGTACACGCGGCTTGGAGACGGCGACCAGGGTCAGATTCGCGAGTTCTATCTTGCGGCCCTGGAGCATGTAGCCCCTGAACTGCGGCAGAAGTTTTTCAAGCTGTACGCGTACTACTGAGCTTCGGCCAGATACGTCCCGTCCAAAGTGTTGAATCGAATTGCCGGTGTCTCAACCGGCCACTAACCAGGAGATGAGTGAGTCATGGGCAAGGAAAAGTTTGACCGGTCGAAGCCGCACGTAAACATTGGGACGGTTGGCCACATCGACCACGGCAAGACCACGCTGACCGCGGCGATCACAAAGGTTCTGTCCAAGCACAACCC
>JAMFSC010000225.1 GCA_026225095.1 bacterium | reverse complement strand
GCGGCGAAACCGGAGGGATCGTTGGCGGCGATGTCGGCGAGGATCTTGCGATCGAGGCCGTTGCCGGCGCGCTTGAGGCCGTTGATGAAGGTCGAGTAGCTCATGCCGTTGATGCGGCAGGCAGCGTTGATGCGGACGATCCAGAGGGCGCGGTACTGGCGCTTCTTCTGTTTGCGGCCGGTGTAGGCGAACATGAGGCCGCGCTCGACGGCTTCCTGGGCTGCCTGGTAGAGCTTGGACTTGGTGAGGAAGTAGCCGCTGGCTCGCTTGAGGATCTTCTTGCGGCGGTCGCTGCGTTTGGTACTCCGTTTGACACGGGGCATCGGTATTCTCCTTTTGCGTACTGCGTTTAGCGGCTGGAGGTAAGGGTGGCCTCTTCACGCGCTGTGGCATCTTCAGGTCTCGGTGGATCTTCGCCGGGGCTTGATCCAGGGGCCGGGTTCGCTTGGCTGGCCCTTTGCCACGGCTTGCGCCGGACGGCTCGAACTGAAGGACTTCTGTGCTTCCCTGCCCTGCATTTCTTCCAGTTCAGAGGAAAAAACTCAGGCGTAGGGGAGCATGCGGGCGACCTTGGGGGTATCCGCCACCGAGATGAGGGCTCCACCGCCGAGCTTGCGCTTGGTCTTGGTGGCCTTCGAGGTGAGGATGTGGCGCATCTTGGACTGCCCGCGCTTGAATTTGCCGCTGGCGGTCTTCTTGAAGCGCTTCGCCGCGCCACTGTGTGTCTTCAACTTTGGCATTGTGATTCCTAACGTCTTCTTGCGAATCAGCGGTGCTTTGGCCACGCACCAGAAGCGGTGAGGGGGACCTGAGCAGCGTGCGCTGGACAACGTCTCTCAGTGTACCAGAGATTTGGGGTTGGGTGGTCGGAGCTCAGGCGCTTCTGGCGTAGACGGGCAAACGGGCCTCGGCTGCGGGAACCGGATCGCAGGTGAAGAAGCGTTTGAGGCGGAGGATGGGGCTTTCGAAGATCCTGAAGCTGAGGACGGCGGCCAGGACGGAGAGCCCGAGTGCAATGCATCCGGCCAGGGCTACGGCGAGGCCCTTGCTGTGGGTGAGCGCGAGGAGGTGGGTGCGGAGGGGGAGGAGCAGGAGGGTGAGGACGAAGACGTGCAGGACGTAGAGGCCGTAGCTGTACTTTCCAAAGAAGCGAAGGGTGGGGAGGCTGAAGATGCGGCTGGCGGGGCTTCCCTGCGGGAGGGAACAGGCGATGAGGCTGGCGAAGCCGATGGCGAGGACGGTGTAGCGGACGGCCTGGTCGAACCAGGTGATGAGGGGGCCGTGTCCGAGGAGGGTGGAGGCCAGGACGATGAAGAAACAGACCAGGAAGGTGGTGGGTGCGAGACGGAGGACGCGGGGCCAGTGGGGGGAGCGGTAGAGGAGGGCGAGGGCTCCGCCGATGAGGAGGGAGTCGGCGCGGCAGAGGGTGTTGATGTGGACCATGACGTTGCCTGCTCCGGCCCCGAGGAGGACGATGCGGAGGATGAGGGATGCGGCGGAGAGAGCGAGGGTGAGGTAGAAGAGGGTGCGGCGGGGGCGCAGAAAGAAGACGACGGCGGGCCATACGAGGTAGAACTGCTCCTCGATGGCGAGCGACCAGAAGTGATAAAGCCCAATGGATGGAGCGAGATAGAAGGTATCCAGGCGGGTGGGGTACAGGTTCTGGATGTAGAGCAGGAGCGGCACGGCAAGACCCTGCCAGTGGAGATGGAGGAACGGGGTGAGGGCGAAGAGGACGAAGAGGACGCCGTAGTAAAGGGGAGAGATGCGGAGGAAGCGACGGGCGTAGAAGTTTCGAAAGAACTGCGGGTCTTCGCGGGTGTCGAGCAGGATTCCGGTGATGAGGAAGCCGGAGAGGACGAAGAAGAGGTCGACTCCGAACTGGCCGTAGAAGAGGATCTGGCCGATGGTCCGGATCACAAAGTCGCTGGATGCGGTGTTGGATACAAAGGCGTGGGAGCCGAGGACCATGAGGATGGCGAGGCCGCGGATGCCATCGAGGGCCGGGAGGTGGGTGTGTCGGGCAGGCGCGGATTGGCTGGAAGGGAATCTCTGCAAGGCGATTTTCCGGTGACCACGACTCTGCGGGGATGGGTGCTTGAAGAGAACGCGTCGGTTGACGGAGTGGGTGTCTTGTATTCGCGAAGAAGCGCCTTATTTGAAGTAAAGGTTGTGGGTAACTCTTTTTGAGATACCTTACGTTACCAGAATGGGGATTACAAGGGTATGAGCCATGATGACGAAGGCTTCCGGGACCGGTCTGCCAGATGTAGAGGAAGACAACGCAGATTCCCTTCGGGAATGACAGATAGACGGGCACGCGCGCCACTACAGAGGGACTTACTTTGGTCTGGCGAGTGAAGGCTTCCAATGGGATCGTGGAACCGGGGGTGTGGACCGGGTGGGGCGGGCTGGAAAGAGGCCTCCGCGTGGTAAACTTGACTATCGGGAAGGTGTACTTCCTGCTGCTTCCAATCAGCGATTTTGCTTGATTTTCAGCGGTCCCGGCACATTATTCTTCCCCGCTTCCGGACGGTTTCTCCGACGTCCGCGAGCCATCTCTGCGTTTGGAGTCTTATGGCATCGTCGTCCATTCCCCCGTCCGGTTCCGATCCTAACTTTGGCGCAGTTCCACCCGTTCCCGAGGAGGTATCTGCTCCGCGGAAGGAGGGTGGCGGGTACTCGGCTGAGAACATCACGGTGCTCGAGGGTCTGGCGGCGGTGCGGCTGCGGCCGGCGATGTATATCGGGTCGACGGGCGAGCAGGGGCTGCATCACCTGGTGTATGAGGTGGTGGACAACTCGGTGGACGAGGCGCTGGGGGGTCATGCTTCGCGGATCGATGTGACGATCCATGTGGACAACTCGATCACGGTGGTCGATGACGGGCGCGGGATTCCGGTCGACGACAAGGTGATCAACGGGGAGCGGATGCCGGCGGTGCAGGTGGTGCTGACGATGCTGCACGCCGGGGGCAAGTTCGACGCTTCGAACTACAAGGTCTCGGGCGGGCTGCATGGGGTGGGTGTGAGCTGCGTCAATGCGTTGAGCGAAGAGTTCGACGTGGAGATCTGGCGGGATGACCATGCGTGGGAGCAGGACTACTCGAAGGGTGCTCCGATCTCGAAGCTGCGGAAGATGGGGCCGACCAAGCGCAAGGGGACGAAGGTTCACTTTCTGCCGGACAAGAGCATCTTTACGGTCACCGAGTTCAGCTACGACACGCTGGCGCAGCGGCTGCGGGAGCTGGCGTTCCTGAACAAGGGGCTCGCGATCACGTTGACGGATGAGCGGACGACCGACGCCAAGACCGGCGATGCGAAGACGCAACTGTTCAAGTATGTCGGGGGAATCAAGGAGTTTATCCGGCACATCAACAAGGGCAAGCAGGTACTGCACGAAGAACCGATCTACATGGAGGCCGAGCGGGAGAACGTGGCCATGGAGATTGCGATGCAGTACAACGACGCTTACTCCGAGACCGTGTTCACGTTTGCCAACAACATCAACACGGTGGATGGCGGGACGCATCTTTCGGGGTTCAAGACGGCGCTGACCCGGACGATCAACGCGGCGGGGCAGTCGCTGGGTCTGTTCAAGGATGTGAAGGAGAATCTCTCGGGCGATGATGTGCGCGAGGGGTTGGTGGTGGTGATCTCGGTGAAGCTATCGCAGCCCCAGTTCGAGGGCCAGACGAAGGGCAAGCTGAACTCCGACATTGGCGGGATCGTGCAGCAGTTCGTGAATGAGCGGCTTGGCGGGTATCTGGAGACGCATCCGCAGGTTGCGAAGAAGATTATCAACAAGGCGATCGACGCGGCGCGGGCGAGGGAGGCGGCGCGGAAGGCGCGGGACCTGACTCGGCGGAAGGGTGCGCTGGATGGCGGGGGGCTGCCGGGTAAGCTGGCGGATTGCTCGGAGCGGCAGCCGGATCGGTGCGAGCTTTACCTGGTTGAGGGTGAATCGGCCGGAGGGACGGCGAAGCAGGGACGGGATCGGCGATTCCAGGCGATTCTGCCTTTGAAGGGTAAGATTCTGAACGTCGAGAAGGCCCGGTACGACAAGATGCTGGGCCACGAAGAGATCCGCGCCATGATTACGGCGTTGGGTTGCGGGATCGGCAAGGACGACTTCGACGCTACGAAATTGCGGTATGGCAAGCTGATTTTGATGACCGATGCCGACGTCGACGGATCGCATATCCGGACGCTGCTGCTGACGTTCTTCTTCCGGCATATGACGGAGCTGATCAAGCGGGGGCATGTGTATATCGCTCAGCCTCCGCTGTTCCGGATCAAGAAGGGCAAGTTCGAGCAGTACATCAAGGATGAGCGCGAGTATGTGAATGTGATGGTGAAGCGCGCCTCGGACGGGATGATTCTGACCTATGGCGAGGGGGCGACGCAGCTGACGGGCGCGGAGCTGACGGCGTTTATGCAGCAGCTGAACGACTACCTGGGGTTCTTCGACAAGGTGATCAAGCGGCTGCGGAATGAGCAGGCTACGCTGGACTTTATCGAGCTGTTTGCGCATGAGGGAGCGGCTCCGGCGATGAAGGCGGACTTC
>JAMFSC010000039.1 GCA_026225095.1 bacterium | reverse complement strand
GTTTGAAATCAGCTCCTGCAAGCCGATTCCGAGGGGCCCGCCCTCATCTTCAGTGAAGCATTGCTCCCGCCGATGTCATGGCGGTCGCATTCGTGGCACACGATACGCCAGGCGGTTCCAGAGTGCGTTCTGACGGGCGACTGAGGCGGTGAGCCACTTCGGGAATTCGCTTTCATCGGGAAGGTGAGAACTATAAGCGCGATATTTGTAGACTACGTTGACCCAGCCATCCGCAGCAGAGTATTTGCGTTCCGTCTTGGCCTTACCGGCGATACGCAAGATGTCGGGCTGCTTCGGATCGGCTTTGAGAGTACCGGTGCGCGTCTGTCGCTTTAAATCCCCGGCGCTTATCAACTGGAAGCTGATCGTCATTCCTTCCCTGAAGAGATGTCCGGCAGGCATGTGGACAGGTCGCAATCGGCCGAAGGATATTGTCTGGACTTGCGAAGCGAACTGAATTCCTCCATGCGTGAAGGATTTGGTCGCCTTCAGAGAGTCTTCCTTGAGGTGGACCAGGATGGTGTCGTCGATTTGAGAGAGATGATCGATCACGGTCTACTGCACCCTTCATACAGCGCCTGCCCGCACCGCGATCTCGAACGAACACCGGGAGGACTCGAGAATCCGCCTCCCAGCGTTCGCGACTGGATTGAGACTGTCACTCCGTTCTAGTGGACCTGGCTCTTCGAGAAGAGGCCTTTTTTCAGGTCGAAGACGACTCCGGCGCTCAATGCCTGGGCGTTCCAGATGTCGATCGTGGGTACGGTGGAGTAGATGTGGTTGAAGTTACCAACGAGGCTGACGCCGCGGGCGAGCGGAATGGTCGGACGCACGAAGTAGCGCTTGCCCAGGCCATACTGGTCCCCGTTGACAGCGAGTCCGAGGATGATCGCCTGCGTGCTGCCTCCCAGATAGATGAAGTAATTCTCGTCGATGTCAGCGATGCCGGCATCGATCGAGAATCTCTTCTTGAAGCTGCGTGTGAGGGTCAGAGCATATCCATTGCCCCCGTAAATCGGACCGGTAAGCGAAGGCACCGTGGTGATGCGCTGGTAGGCCTCGAAACGAGCCGAATCGATCACCTTGCTCCGATGCACATCGGCAAAGATCGCTTCCCGTGTGGTCTTGAGGGCAACGGGGACCCTATCAGGCGTTGTAAGAGTGTAGTCGGCCGAGACGGCAATTCTCTTGCCGAAGTCCTTGCGTCCCAGCACCTGCCAGTAATTTGACTTGGAGAGCCTTTGGCCGCGGGCGAAGAAGTTCGGGGTGTACCAATCGCCCAGGTAGCTGCGGGTGTAGGAGACTTCGCTTAGCCAGATCCGCTTGGGGCGTTTGATCGTGATGCGCTCACCCGACATGTAACCGTCGTCGTCGTAGCTGGTGGCCTCGGTGTTGACGCCGTGGTTGATGCCGATGCCGCCAAACTCCGCCGTGATCCCGCGGATAGGCTCAGCGGTGAGGAAGAGTTGACGCAGATAGACCTGGCCGCCGCCAGAGTTGTAAAAGCCATCGGGAACTGGAGAGTAGTCGTTGAGGTAGTAATTCAATTGCGGCGACAGTTTAGCTGAGGCGTTGGCCATAAACTGGTGCATGCCGCCGCCGATAAAGTCGGCATAGGACCAATTAAAATAGCGCCCGCTGGACAGGTGAAAGCCCACTCCATAGCGACCCTGCTCGTCGAACTTAAACTTGCCATCCGCGATCATACGCTGCTGGCCTTGGCTGAAGGTGTGGGCTCCATTGGAATCGAAGGTGCTGCGATAACGTGTGGCGTAGCTGAGAGCGTTGAGATCAACCCAGCGGTCAAACTTTAGCTCCCAGGATGGGGTTGTGACGGGTGGCGGAGTAGACGGCTTGACGATCGAAGCTGCCGCGACAGGCTCAGATTCGTTTGAGGATGCATTGAATGCCAGCTGTTGCGCTAGGCAGAAATGCGGCGCAAGCGCCAGAGCTACGGTGTAGAGAAGCTTTGAGTGTTTGATGATGTTCCCTTCCGGCGATAGCGCCTAGAAGAAGGAGAGAGGCCTCTTCATAGGACTCTTATCGGCACCCGAGAGATTCTGTCTAGGTCAAACGGAAAGCAGGATGAGGAGCGGGCGGAGGTTGTACCTGCCAAAGTGCAAGAACAATCCTCCCCGCCTAGCCTGTCGATCGAGGAGCGTTTGAGTAGAAAAGTGGCCGAGATGGAGGGCAAGCTCGACGTCAGGGAGTCGAGCACATCCAAGCTGGCGAACCTCGATCAGCGCATGGACGTGGCGGAAGCCAAAGAGAAGCAGCAGCAGGAAAAGAGCCTGGAGAAGGAGATCTCTCCAGAGAAGTCCATCGGGCGTGGTTTCGGGATCGAGCGGTAGGGCCGGAGTGAAGGATGACAGAAGAAGAGCTGTTAGCGCTGTACGCGCTCGTCAGGAGGGAAGCCGAGGGCATGGGTGCTCGGGAGAAGGCTCTCCAGGCGTGAACGGCTGCCTTGAACCAGTCAATCGAGCAGCTCCAGCAGTTCCCGTTGACGCTCGGCAAGCAGACCAGCGAGTACATCGCCATGGGATTGCGTCAGGCCATCAAAGACGACTTCAGTCGGCCTTTTGAGAGTGCCGTGAAGGGTCCTTTGGAACTTCTGAGCCGGGAGGTTTGCCATGCTCGGGATGTTATGGCCCAGGTCGGGGCGAGGTTCGCTTTCAGACGTGGCGCTGGGTGGCGTTCCTAGTCCTGATCGGAGTAGCCCTCGGTTCGACCGGGTGCTATTGGTTCTTTGTGCGGGATCTCAGCCAGGTCAATGAGCGGCTCGAGAGCATTCAGCAGCAGGTTGTGCTGGCAGTTCCCGCGCCCGATGTAAAGCCGGCAGTCGGCCCCTTAACCAAAAGGGCATCATGGCAGCCATGCCGCGGTTGCGCCCTCGGCACCGTAGCTTCTACTAAGGAGAGGCAGAGTAGGCGGCGAATTCTTACCGAGGAGAGAGATAGATTGACCGAAGCGGTCGGATTCATGCAAGAAACAATGGAGCAGCTCCCTGGGGAACTGCTCCCTCTCGGATTCTGGCGGAAGTTCCCTGTGTTACCCAAGCACAGGGACGAATTCCAGATCCTGTCGTCGAGGTGGGTCCATCATCCCTAATCGACGCAGGTGGTTATTTACTTGACTCAGGTAGCCCCTACAGGTTGTGGTCATAGTTTTCTGGGCTCGCGGAGCATCGGACCATGGACTTGTAAGGTGCCGGTTCAACCAGAACAGCCTGTTGGACCAGCCG
>JAMFSC010000038.1 GCA_026225095.1 bacterium | reverse complement strand
GTCGCACTCATCGCTGAAGAACTCGAACTCCAACCGGCATGACACCTCGGCAAGGGCAACGTCTCGGATATCTGCGCCCACGCCCATTTTTGCAACAGAGCCGCCAATTGTGCAAGCGTGACGTTCTTACCAAGATTTTGCTTGGCGTGGCTCAGCGCCGGCTGGATCTCTTTCCAATCCCTCATTGAGTTTTTTCTCTGGAGAGGAATCCGCCCGCCAATGCCGCAGGTATGCTTAGTATAGCTGTGATGATCCATTGCATTCGTGAAGCGTGATATCCTTCCGGTGAGAGCATCGCAGCGATCGTTAGACCGCACTGAACTATCCCCATCACAATCGAATGCCAGACCGGATTCCGCCGTGCAATGTGAGCTGTGACGTATCCTCCTGTGGCCACACAGGAGAGCCCGTAGGCGAAAGTCAACGTCCTTACCCACGGATTCGATGAAAGCGCCGTCGGGCCTTGCAGGTCTTGCGGAAATGCCCGAAGCAAGACAGGGTTCACCACCGCCTCGATGCCGAAGGATGCGACCGTAAGGAGAGCAATTCCAGCGAATACCGACAATGCGCTGCGGAGCATGGGGGTAGTCTAATCTGAGGACGTTTGGAGTAGCTTGATCTTTCTTGCTAATGTTGCCATCTGAGCAGATGGCCCCACCCAAATTCATGGCCGAATCTGGCAGCGATCTGCCAGCCGGCGTTTACCAACCGTTCCGAGCGCCGACAATCGACTGACTACTCCAGCAGGCCGAGTCGCTCGTTGAAACCTATCCGGCATCGACAATCTGACCGGCGGGCCGACCAGTGATGTACCTGAAGTAAAGGTACTCGAACGCTCCAGCAGGCGCTCGTGAGCATCGGGATGTCGTTGCGGGTGATACAGCACAGTGAGATTGCCTTGCAGATCGGAGGTCTGCAACGAGGCTTTCACGGCAAGCGGATCGTCTCGCCGCAGGCAGACAACCAACCGGTCTCGCCGTAGCTCTTCGATGCGGAGATCGGATGCCGTAGGGGTAATGTCAGAAAGGCGGCATCAACCTTTCCCGATAGGGGTTCTACGCCCAAACCGCCGAAAAGTACCGAAGGCCAGGTTCCGCTCGTTTTCAGCTAAAACATTCCGTACTTAGACCTAAAATTGGAAAGTCCTGGGCATTATCCCAATCGAATCAGCGCCGGATGACTGCAGATCAACCCATCCCAAGCATCCTAAACCGGAAAGTTTGCGGAAAAGGACTTTTCGGCGGTTTGGGCGTAGCCCTCCATGGTGAACCGTCGCACCTGATCCGGCAGGCAACGTCTCGGCTAGAACTTCGCCGTTGCTGTCGGCTGGGGCCCAGTCGACCCCAGCCGCCCGTGGGTGGCGCG
Source organism: bacterium (assembly GCA_026225095.1). GTDB lineage: Bacteria > Acidobacteriota > Terriglobia > Terriglobales > Acidobacteriaceae > Edaphobacter. Next base: position 17,769 of record JAMFSC010000038.1, on the reverse strand, counting down.
CATTCGCGCTTGACTTTAGAGCAACGTCGATCAGGTCATTCCCAGCCTAGTGAGCCGCCGTTTTGATACTCGATGACCCTGGTCTCGAAGAAGTTCTTTTCTTTCTTGAGGTCCATGGCTTCATTCATCCAGGGGAACGGGTTGTCGACGGGGGCAAAGACGGGTTCGAGACCGACCTGGCCGCAGCGGCGGTTGGCGATGAAGTGCATATACTGCTCGCAGAGGGTGGCGCTGAGGCCGAGGAAGCCGTTGGGCATCGTGTCGCGACCGTAGGCGGCTTCGAGCTTGGCGGCGGAACGGATCATGCCGCTAACGTCTGCCTGGAAGGCGGGAGTCCAGAGATGCGGGTTCTCGTTCTTGATCTGGTTGATGACGTCGATGCCGAAGTTGAGGTGGATGCTCTCGTCGCGGAGGATAGCTATAACTGTAATGGTGGAGACACACTTACGGGAGCGCAAACGCGACGTACGCGGAGCCTTGCGGTCCCCTCTGATTCCGTGCATTGCTGGTCGCGATGACAACGTATTGCTTGCCACCGATCATGTATGTGGCCGGCGTGGCATTGCCCGCATACGGCAGATCGGCCTCCCATAGCAGCTTGCCATTGCTGGAGTCAAAGGCGCGCATTTTGTGATCGTAGATGGTCGCGGCGATGAAAACGACTCCGCTCGCCGTAACGACGGGGCCGCCGTAGTTCTCGCTTCCGGTATCGCTCATGCCCAGCTTCACCAATTCGGGATACTGACCCAGCGGCACCCTCCAGAGGTACTTTCCAGTGTTCAGGTCGATTGCGTTCAGCGTGCCCCAGGGCGGGGCGATCGCTGGGTAGCCATCCGGATCGAGAAACTTCTTGTATCCGGTAAAGCGATACTTTGCGACCGTCGTCGGGTTTCCGCTCGACTCTACCTCACGCTTCGACAATGCCTCGGACGGCACTGCAGTCCGTCCACCCGCGGACTCAGCGCCCGGCGTCAGGTCACCCACTGGAAGGTAAGCGATCAAGTCCATTAGCTTCGGCATGTCAAGGTTCGTAAACGCAGGCATGCGCCCCTTGCCGTTCATGATGGTCTCCGCGATCTCCTGATCGGAGAGTCTTTTATTCACGTCGACGAGCGAAGGAAAGGCTGGCGGCGATCCCTTGCGGTCAGACCCATGACAGGCCGAGCACTGGGTCTGGTAGATCGTCGCCCCCGCACCCCCGCCCGGCTTGTTCTCCGTCAACCCGCCAGTCCATGCAATGTCGTTGGCGTTGATGAAGATGACGCCCAATTTCGGATCAACGGCCGAACCGCCCCACTCCGCGCCGCCGTCGAAGCCCGGGAAAACAACTGTCTGCTTGTCCACGCTCAAGGGCACGTAGAGTCCATTGCTGATGAAGGTCTTGAATTGTTCCTCGGCCCAGGCATGTGCGGTAGGTGTACGCATGGTCAGCATGTCCGCCGTGAGACGTTGGCGTGCATAAGGAGCTGGCGTCACCGGGACCGGCTGCGTCGGCGAGGCCTGTTCGCCTGGCGTCGTCGACGGCGGAAAAGCATGCTCCTCAATCTGAAACAGCGGCTTACCGTTCGTTCGATCGAAGAGAAACAGGTATCCCTCTTTCGTCGTTTGCGCGACCGCATCGACGGTCTTGCCGCTGGACCGGACCGTCACCAGCGCAGGTGGCGACGGAAAGTCTCGATCCCAGATATCGTGATGTACGCCTTGAAAGTGCCAGATTCGCCTGCCCGTGTTCGCATCGAGCGCCAACAGCGAGTTTGCATACAGATCATCGCCAATGCGGTCTGCGCCGTAGAAGTCTGAAACGGCCGAACCGGTTGGGGCGTACACGACGCCACGCTCTTCATCGAGGGCCATCCCGGCCCAGTCATTCGCCGCTCCCGTGATCTTGTACGCTTCGGGCGGCCAGGTCTCGTAGCCGGCTTCATTCGGGTGCGGGATGGTGTGAAAACTCCAACGCATCTTGCCCGTGTGCACGTCATAGGCACGGATATCGCCATGAACCGCGGGCTGCGACTCCGGCTCACGGAAGCCGAAGATAATCATGTCCTTGTAAATAATGCCCGGCGTTGTGACCGCGGCGAAAGAGTGACTGACGTCTGGCTCCCCAAGGTCCCGGCGCACGTCGATCTTGCCATCGTCACCGAACCCCGGTAGCAGCTTGCCCGTCGCAGGATCGAGCGCATAGAGATTGTTGAGGGCGCCCGCCAGCAAGATGCTCTGTCTTCCGTCCGTCCAATAGGCGAGACCCCGAGAGGGTTGTTGGCCGGGCTTCTCCGGACTGAAAACCCAGACCAGCCTGCCGGTGGTTGCGTCGACTGCGACCACTTTTTGACTCGGCGTAAAAGCAAACATCCGTCGCCCGATGATCAGAGGATTGGTCTGGAGGCCGCCCTTCTCACCCGTGTCAAAGGTCCACGCCACCTTCAACTGCTTCACGTTCTCCCGCGTAATCTGCTGCAACGGCGAGTAATGATCACCCGAAACCTGGCCATTGTAGGCCGACCAATCCTGATTCCCTAAGGTCGCGGTCAATCGCGACTGTCCCTCCGAGATTGCAAGCGTGCGGTTCCCTGCGAAGGTACAGAACGAAGCAACGGATGACACCAGGAGTGCGGTCCTGGCCCAATACCTGCTCACTCTGTTGCTCAATCGATGGTTTGACATGGGAGAGGATCCTCGCGGCACACACCATGAATGGTCACGATCGCGAAGTTCTTCAGGAGCAGAACGACGCCTGAAACCTGTCGCGACCAAAACGAGAATACCTCAAAGGAGCAAAAGAGCCCGATTTCATGGCAGTCTCGTGATGGTGGGTACAGGAGCAGAACGTGGGCCGTTGTACGGTAAAACTGGACAGCGGTCACGTTCTAAACGTGGTGGGGGCCTCGTCTTTATGGGGTGGATCTGCTTCGATGATGATATTTTGTGGTGCGTGGTGAGGACTGGCGTTTGTTGGGGGACTCTTGTCAAGTCCCCCCTGAAGCTGGTTAGAAGTGCACCTTGAGTGCAAGTTGCAGGTTGCGTGGAAGGTTGTACTGCGAGGTGATGTAGCCGAAGCCCGATCCGCCGACCGTTGCGGCGGGAAGGCCGAAGTCGACCTTGTTGAGGATGTTGAAGGCTTCGGCACGGATCTCGATTCCCAGTTGATCGTGGATGGGGATGGTCTTGAGGATGGAAGCGTTGTCATCGAAGGACAGAGGACCACGCAGAGCCGCGGCGGACCGGGGCACATTGCCGAGTTGGAACGACAGCGGAAGAGCAAAAGCGGCTGGGTTAAGGTATGCCTGCGCTTGACCGGCACCCCCGAGACGGGTGTGGGTGGAGCCGCTGGTGAGGGGGTTGACCCCGGGAACATACAGGGGACGCGTGCCGGCGAATGCCGGGGCTCCGGAGACTCCCATGTTGAGCGGGAAGCCGGAGTAGACGTCGATGATGGTGGTGACGGTCCAGCCACCGGCGACCTCGTTGGCCCAACCGGGGATGTTGGCGCCGAAGCGTTTGCCATGTCCGAAGGGCAGGGGGTAGGAGGCGGTGCCGACGATGCGATGCGGGATGTCGGTGGCGAGGTTGGTGTGCTCGATCTGGGGGAAGTAGTAGTTTTGATAGCCGGGGTTTCCGGTGGTGTTCAGGAAGCCGTTGGTGAGGTCGCTGACGTTGCCGAGCAGCTTGGACCAGATATAGGAGACGGAGCCGGTGAGGCCGCCGCGGTTGTGGAAGAGGACGGTGGTCTGAAGGGCGTTGTAGGTCGTAGATCCCAGGTCCTGATAGGAGATGCCGAGGGATCCGTTTTGAATGCCGGAGATGGCTCCGCTGGTGTACTGGGGGAAGGCGGTGAGGAGCTGAACGCGCTGGATGGTGGGGTTGAGGAGGGTGGAACCGGGGGCGATGCCGGCGGCACCGTAGAAGGGATTTGCGACCTGCTGCTGGAGGTAGGCGACCTGCGATGTCTGGCCGGGTGTACCGAAGTACTGAGGTTGCAGGTCGTTGGGACGGATGTTCATGGGCAGGTCGACGCCGTGGCCGCCGGCATAGTTGATGTTGAGCGAGACCATGCCGCCGAAGGCCTGCTCGATGCCGAAGTTCCACTGCTCCTGATAGGAAGGCCGGTTGTTGTACTCGAAGCCGGAGATGGAGGTTCCGTCTCCGACGCCCGTTCCTCCGGCGGGCCCGACGGGCAGAAGGACGCCGGAGGGAAAGGGGTTCTCCGAGACGACTGCCGGGGTGTACCCGGTGGCCGTTACGGGGATGCTGGTGGACTGGGCGAAGCCGATGTTGGGGTCGCCGTATCCGCGCTCGGAGGTGGGTAGGAAGAGAATTCCGTAGCCTCCGCGGACGACGGTGGTGGGGTGGGCTGAGTAGGCGAAGCCGAAGCGCGGGCTGACCTCGTGGTAGGAGGTCTCCCAGGTGCGGCAGGGATTGCCGTTGGCGCAGAGGAATTGAGCGCCGCCGGCGACGCCCAGGGGGTTGGCGGCGGCGGGGTTGAAGTCGGCCCAGTTGTTGTGGCGCTCCTTGAAGCCGGTCTCGATGTCATAGCGGAGGCCGAGGTTGAGGGTCAGCCTGGAGAAGATCCGGAAGTTGTCCTGGACGTACACACCGTTCCACCACTGGTTGAAGGCGGTCGTGACTTGGCGCGCGAGGGATCCGCTGGTGGGAGCGCCGAGGAGGAAGGTCGCCCAGGAGTCAAAGGGGCTCTGGCCGGAGGGCAGTCCCGAGGTGGGGGTGGGGCCTCCGGTGAAGTTGGTCCCGAAGCCAAGGGTGCCATTTGGATTACCGAGCCCGAACTGATTTTCGAGGATCAGCTTGCCGTTGTATCCGATGGAGATATCGTGCTTGCCCCGGGTGAGCAGGACGCTGCCGTTGAGGGAGTGGACGTAGTGAGCCCAGTGGTTGAATCCGGCCTGATACCCGAGCTGAGCAAGGCCGCTGAAGCTGAGGACGGGCAGGCCGACGATCTGCTGCTCGGAGAGCAGGGTATTGGAGAAGCCGTAGCTGTTGGCGTTGTAGGTGTAGAAGTTGTAACCGGGCTGGAAGTTGGTCTGGCGCGCAAATCCGTACGTGAACTGCGCCACGGTGTTGGGGGTGATGGTGACGACATCCCCAAGGGCGAAGAGGTAGGCGCCCAACTCCTGATGCCATGCGTTGGGGCCGGTCTGCTTGTTGAAGTAGTCGTAGTTGAAGTGTGTATTGGTGTCGCGGGTTCCACGGGCGAAGAGGCGTTGCCGGCTGCCGAAATCATGATCGATGCGGACGTTGAGCTGGTCGTCGTGGTCGATGATGTTCTCGACGTATTGGTAGTTGCTGATCGTGCCGGACAGGTTGGGAGCGGGCATGAACTGCAGGTAGTCGGTGGCGACGATATCCCACTGGCTGGAGGGGATGCAGTATCCGGCGGCGTAGGAGACGCCGTTGCACATGGCGGCCGGGATGGGGGTGCGCTGGCCGGTGGCGGCGTTGTAGGAGTTGGGAGCGTAGACGACCGAGGGAGCCTCGGTGAAGATTCCCTGGCGCATGAGGTTGGTGGGAACGGTGGTGGTCCCGACCGTAGGATCGAGATTGCGGATTCCTTCGTAGCCGAAGGTGAAGAAGGTGCGGTCTTTGCCGTTGTAGACCCTGGGGATTCTTACGGGGCCTCCGATGAAGACGCCGAACTGGTTTTCGCGGTGGGGTGGACGGAAGTCCGAGTGGCCGGGATAGGGGTAGACGCCGCTGCGCTTGGTGAAGAAGCTGGCGGCGTCGAGCTTGTCGTTGCGCAGGAAGTCGTAGACGTCGCCGTGGAGGCTGTTGGTTCCCGACTTGGTGGCGATGTTGAGGACGGCGCCGCTGGTGCGTCCGTACTGTGCGGGTGGGTCGGAGGTGACCACCTTGAACTGATTGACGACCTCGACCGAAGGGGTAACCGCGGGCTGGCCCTGGCAGCAGACGATGATGGAGACGCCATCGAGCAGGATCTCGTTCGAGCCTCCGATCCCTCCGTTTGACTCGAAGTTGTTGGTTGCGGCGGCGACGACAGCCCCGCGGGCGACGGCTACGCCGACACCAAAGTTCTGTCCGGGCATGATGCCGGGGGCGAGGACGGCGAGGCCGTAAGGGTTGCGACCGTTGAGGGGGAGGTTGTCGACTTGCGTGGACTGTACGGTGTAGTCGAGGTTGGAGCTCTGGGCATCGAGGGCGGCGTTGCTCTCGGCCTCGACGGTGATGGTCCGGTTCTCGCTGCCGAGGGTGAGGGCGATGTCAATCTGGACGGTCTGGCCGACGGTCAGGGTCAGGACGGTGTTCGCTTTGCTGAAACCGGGCTTATCGATGGTGACGCTGTAGTCGCCGGGCAGGAGCTGGGGGAAGCTGTAGAAGCCGGCGTGGTTGGTCTGACCACGGAGGAGCAGGCCGGTGGACGCCTGGGTTACGGTGACGACCGCTTCGGGGACGAGAGCTCCCCTGGGATCGGTGACGGTTCCGCTGATGGTGCCGTTCTGAACCTGCGCATGCAAGGGGGCAAGACCAAGGGCCAGGAGAACCACGAGAGAGCATGCCCATGGCAGGGTTAGGATGAGCCAACGGAGCTGGCTATGTTGCAGATCGGGGCAAATCTCCTGGTCGTGTGGAGGTAACCCATGATCCTTTGGCGCGCCGGCCCACCTTAGTCGCGGTGAGGCGTTGCGACGAAGGTGGGGCACCCAACTCGATACCAACGGGCAGTCTGTTCTAGAGTCAGATTCAGACGAAAGACGATCTATGAGGAATTTGAGCGCTGTGGCCATGGAGCCTCCAAAATTCTGGTTGAATGGCGCAGCGGTTCGTGTCTCTCCGAGCTGAGTCCGTCTGTGTATTCGCGGATCGAGGTGTCTGAATGTAGACATCACTTCCCGGAGCTGTTGCCTGCGCCGCATCCTTTATCGTCCCGATGTCGAAGGGAGCGGCAGTATCCACCTGTTTGTTACTCGTAACAGCGCTTTGTTTCCAAGGAGTTGGAGACAGTATCCGACGGGGAAACGCCGGCGAGCGGTTCGCAGAGGTCTCTGCTGCATGAGCAGGCAGGCAGACGGACTGCCATCTGCACCTCATTGGCACACGGATGGATTGCGTTGTGTTCTTGCGGCTCAGCGAAGGGATCAGGATTGCGGAATGTATGGCCTGAACTCGACGAGCTTTCCCCGGAGCGGGATCGAACCGTCAATCTCGGAGACGATGACTGCCTCGAAGTAGGGGTGATTGCCGGAGGCGGCCTGCGCGTTGTGCAGCTCTCTGAGCCCAGCCTCTGATGTGAGATATGAGACAAGAGCCGAGGTGTAGTAGGTCGTCACCAGAACCAGGACATGGTTTCCTCCCGGTCCACCCGGCAAGGAAGCGATGATCCCCGGAGTCGCGATCCTTGATCCTGACTGTTCCACCGTTCTAAATTCTCGAGGCACGCCGGGCAGCGTGCGCCGGTCGATGACAGAACGGGTCGGAACGTCGACTCGGAAGCTGAGTTGGTCGAGGATATTTTGAAGTGGCGCGAGCGTGTTCGGATTGCCGAGAATGATGAGGTTCTCGTGGTCCAGGTCGGACGCCGACACCTCAGCCGTCGTGGAAATCCGCATTCGGGTTCCCTGCGGATCCAGGTACCGGTCAAGCCGAAGCGATCCAGAGAAATCGGGCGAAGGCACATACTGCTGGGAGAGGGTCGGCGCGCCGAAGCGACGTTCCAGGTTCTGCAGGATGGGGGAGTCGCCACGCTTGGAAAAGTCGTTGACGGCCTTGTCGCGGGCGAACAGGCCATTGTCCCAGCTGAAGAAGACGGGATTTGGAACGATCAGATGGGCGTTCTTGCCGTTGTCGAGGAAGTGTCGCCAGAACTCCGGAAAACCTCTTACCTGAACCCGTTCGCTCTCCTGTTGCTGGCGATTTCGAAGCCACAGGGTCCATCCGTTGGAGAAGATGAGGATCAGGATGAGAAGCAGTTCGATCCATGCGATGCGGCGGATCGACATGCCAGGCTGTCGCGTAAGATGCAGATTGACGACGGGTGCGGGGAGCAGATCGAGCGGCAGGCTAACGGTCTCGGGCCTTACTCTGACGACCTGCACCTGGTGTGTGCCGAGCGGGATAAGAATCCGTGTCGGCAGACATGAGCCTTCCGTGTCATAGAACTCTTTGAGTCGATGTCGCAGGCGCGAGACCAGGACTCGTACCGTCGCGTCGAGCCGTGGCTCAAAGTCCGCCCTTCGCCCAAGCGCGTCGGTGGCGATGGCATACTCGCTGATGTTCTCGCGCTGATGCTCCCAGAGATAGGTCAGCAGCCTCTTCAGCGTTGGGGTCTTTTCGAAGGCTCGGCTTTCTAAAACCTGCTCCAACTCCGGGCCTGGTATGACGGATTCCTGCGGAGAAAGGACTTCCGAATGAGGCAGACGGGCAAGGCTCGACATGGATCGGAAGTATAGCGATCGCCGCTAAAGCCTTACAAGCACAACGTAACAAATGTATGAAACATGGAGAAACTATCTTACGGGGTGTGCGTATGAGAGGGTTCCCATCGAGGTGAGCGCATGTTCGACGATGTGCTTCAAAAAGCGGGTGCTTGCGGTGTGAAAGGGTGGCGGTACGGGCTCGCCGGGTGGCTGATCCTGCCGATGCTGGTCTTGTCTGGTTCGGGCGCTTCGGTTGCGGAATCCGGGCAGATGCGGTTTGACGTTGTGGTCTATGGCGCGACTCCGAGTGGGATTGTCGCCTCCTTGGCTGCTGCGCGCCAGGGATTGCACGTCGCGCTGCTGGAACCAACTCAGCATATCGGCGGGATGGTGGCGGGCGGCCTGAGCTACACCGACCGTGGCAACGTGGAAACGATCGGAGGGATTCCGCGGGAGTTTTTCTCACGGGTGGGGCAGAAGTATGGCGATCCCGTCGTCTGGGGGTTCGAGCCGCATATCGCCGACGAGGTGTTCCACGAGATGCTGAAGGACGCGCAGGTCGAGGTCTTTCGGGGCATGCAGTTGCGGGAGCACAATGGTGTGACCAAGAAGGACGCGCGGATCATCTCGATCACGATGGAGAACGGGACCACCTTTCATGGCATGGCGTTTGCCGATGCCAGCTATGAAGGTGACCTGATGGCGCAGGCAGGAGTTTCGGTGACCTGGGGACGTGAGTCCCGGGCACACTATGGCGAGTCGCTCGCTGGTGTGCTTCCGACTCAGCGATTGGACCTTCAGTTTCGGGTGAAGGTCTCACCTTATGGAGCCAACGGGAAGCTGCTGCCGCTGGTCTCGTCGTTGCCGCGGGGTGAGCTTGGCGCTGGAGACAAGAGGATTCCCTCATACAACTACCGGCTCTGCCTGACGTCGGACAAGGCTGACCAGGTTCCCTATCCCAGGCCACCGGGATACGATCCGCATCGATTCGATCTGCTGGCGCGTTATCTCACTGCGCTGGGGAAGTCGAAGGGGCATCCGCTCGACATCCATGATGTGCTGCTGATGGAGAAGCTGAAGAACAACAAGTGGGACGCAAACAACATGGGTGCAATCTCGACCGACTATACGGGGATGAACTGGACGTATCCGACCGCAAGTTACAAAGAGCGGGAGCAGATGGCATTGGAGCACAAGCTCTACGATCAGGCTTTCTTCTATTTCCTCGCGCACGATCCGCAGGTTCCGCCGGCGCTTCAGGCTGAGGTGAATGCGTATGGACTGGCGAAGGATGAGTTTCTGGATACCAGTCACTGGCCGCATCAGCTCTACATCCGCGAGGCGAGAAGGATGGTTGGGCAATATGTGTTGACTCAGCACGATGTGCTTGAGTCAGGCAAGCAGGACGATTCGGTTGGGATGGGGTCGTATCAGCTTGACTCGCACAACATCCAGAGGGTTCCGACTCCGGATGGATCGGTAGAGAACGAGGGCGATTATTTCGTTGTCACGAAGCCCTACGAGATTCCGTACCGGGGCTTGATGCCCAGGGCTTCGGAGGTATCGAACCTGCTGGTTTCGGTCTGCATCTCGTCGAGCCATGCAGCCTATGGGACGATTCGGCAGGAACCGGTATATATGATTCTGGGGCAGGCGGTGGGAACGGCGCTGGCGATCGCGGTGCGCAGGAACGTGGCGGTTCAGGAGGTTCCAGTGAGCGAGCTGCAGGGCATCTTGCTGGCGGATCACGCGGTGCTGCACTGGTCTGCACCCGCGCACGAAGGAGAGGAATGAAGGGTTCAGCATGACAAAATTTCGTAGCGTTGGTTTCTTAGCCGTGATGGCGGCCCTGTTGTTCTCCACGTCTCTCCATGGACAGAGCGATGCGGAAACGACGGACCTGGTGGTGTATGGAGGTACGGCGTCGGGAGTCATGACGGCTTACTCGGCGGCCCGGGAGGGGTTGCATGTGGTGCTGCTGGAGCCGGGGTCGCATCTTGGCGGGATGGTGACGGGCGGCTTATCCGCGACCGACCTTGGGCACTTCAGAATCATTGGTGGGTATGCGCGGGAGTTCTACATGAAGGCGGCGGCCCATTACGGGTTGACCAACCTTGACCGGAGGGAGAACTGGCTTTCAGAGCCGCATGTGGACGAAGAGATCTTCCGCGCGATGGTCAAGGACTCTGGCGTAGTCGTCCACTTCCATGAGCGACTACGGGAGAAGCTTGGGGTTGTGGTGCGGAACAAGAAGGTGGTGTCGCTGAGGACCGAGGATGGCAGGAAATGGAGCGCGAGGATCTTTGCCGATTGCAGTTATGAGGGCGACCTGATGGCCCAGGCCGGTGTCTCCTACACGTGGGGACGCGAGGGCAGGGAACAGTATGGTGAGTACCTCGCCGGCGTGCGCGGGGTGACGACGGGACACCAGTTTGGCTGGCCCATGTCGGCATATGATGCTGATCACCACTTGTATCGTGAGGTGATGCCCGGGCCGCTGGCTCCGGAAGGAACCGCGGACACGAAGGTGCAGGCGTATAACTATCGGCTGATACTGACACAGGACCCGGCGGACAAGCTGCCGTTTCCCAAGCCTGAGGGTTACGATCCGACGCGGTTCGCGCTGCTGAAGGAGTACATGAAGGAATTTCCCGAGCATCGCGGACGGCCGCCGGTCGTGCATGACTTCTTCAACCCGGTAAGAATTCCGAACCATAAGGCGGATTTCAATAACAACGGGCCGGTGTCGTCGGACTACATCGGGCATAGCTGGGATTTCCCGGAGGCTTCTTACGCGGACAAGGCGAAAATCACGCGAGATCATCTTCTCTATACGGAGTCCCTGGTCTACTTCATTGCGACTGATCCGAGCGTTCCTGCTTCGCTGCGCGATGAGATGAACTCGTGGGGACTGCCGAGGGATGAGTTTGGCGACACAAAGCACTGGCCGAACCAACTCTATATCCGCGAAGGGCGCCGGATGGTGGGCGAGTATGTGATGCGGCAGGCCGATCTGCAGACCGATCGGATGAAACCAGACTCGATCGCGATGGGGTCGTACAACAGCGACTCCCACAACATTCAGCGAGTGGCGAACCTGGACGGCACGGTAACGAACGAGGGTGATGTGGAGGTACCGGTTCAGCCTTACGAAATTGCCTACCGGAGCATGATCCCTCAGCGCAACGAGGTGCAGAATCTGCTGGTTCCGGTTTGTTTGTCGGCTTCGCATACGGCTTACTCCTCGGTGCGAATGGAGCCGCAGTATATGATGATCGGCCAGGCGGCAGGAGTGGCTGCGGCGCTGGCGATCGCGAAGCATAGTCCGGTTCAGGAGATCTCGATTGCGGACCTGCAAGCGAGGCTGCGGAAACATGGAGCGATTCTGCACCTGAGTCAGGAGCACGCGGCTGGTGAGAATTAGAGCGGATTCGCTGAAGGTGTAGGGTTCTGGGTCGGGTACCGTGGCGCTCCGGCCCACCTTAGCGACGATGAGACGTGTCGCGAAGGTGGGGCACCCGACTCTATACCAACAGGCAATCTGCTCTAGCAGCTGTCAGGCAGATGCCTGGGAGTAACCAGACGGCGACGCATTCTGGGGCAGTATCGACTTCGGTCATGTGCAGCGCGGCGGAGGGCCTCGGAAGAAGTCGCCGCGAGGGCGATCCTATGCCGCGGTCACCATGGTCGAACTGACGGGGCATTTCGGTTCTTACTCGGTTCGCAGCGCAACCATCGGGTCGATCCGCATGGCTCGACCGGCCGGGAAGAGACACGCGCAGACAGCGACAACGAGCATCAAAGCCAGAACGGAGACGAAGGTAAGGGGATCTGTGGGCCTCACATCGAAGAGTATGCTGCCCATCACACGGGTCAGCGCCAGTGCGCTGACCAGCCCGACGCTCATGCCCACCAACGCGAGCATCATTCCCTGTTGGAAGACCAGCGAAAGCATACTGGAGCGTCGTGCTCCGAGCGCCATGCGGATGGCGATGTCGGGGGTGCCTTGCGCGACCAGAAAAGACATGACACCGTAGATGCCAATGGTGGCAAGGATCATGGCAAAGCCCGCGAAGCCGCCAAGCATGGTCATGGCAAAGCGCTGACGCGCCATGGAATCCTGGACGCGCTGCTCCATCGTCGCGATGTCGTACACCGGGATGTCCGGGCTCATGGTATTTACGAGATGGGTTATTGCCGCGATGGTGGCGGCGGGATCCGATGATGTGCGCGCGACGACATACATGGTCCCGTTTCTTATCTGTCCATGCGGATAATAGACGACCATGCGCGAATCGGCGTCGAGCCCGTAGGATTTTACGGCACCTACTACGCCGACAATGGTGACCCACGGAGAATCTTCGCTGCGACGAATACACTTGCCGACCGCATCGCCTTGCGGCCAGAAGCGATCCGCCATCTTTTGATCGATGATCGCAACGGGTGGCATGATGTTCGTATCGCTTTCCACAAACGTGCGTCCGTGAAGCAGAGGAATCTGCATCGCGCTGAAATAGGGTGGCGTGGCCGCGCGCACATCGGCCTGCAATTCGGGCTCATTCGGAGGGGGCACATGACCTTCGATGTGCATCCCTCCCCAACCAATGGCGGACGTGAGCGGGAGTCCCGACACCGCACCCGTCGCGGTAACACCGGGCAGATGCGTGGTGCGCTCAGCCAGCTCCTGATAGAACTGCACGCGCTTCACCGGGTCCTTGAACTGTGGGCCGTAGACCCCAACTTCCATTGAAACCAGGTGCTGTTGGTTGAACCCGGGTTGCACGTTCGCAAGGCGCACGAAACTGCGCCCCAGCAATCCTGCGCCGATGAGAAGTGGCAGCGAGATTCCGATCTCGGCGATGACCAATGCGCCGCGGAGTTTGTCATGTCGGATGCTCAGCCCTCCCCCTAGCGATCCCTTGGCACCGGACTTGAGGCTTGCTGTCAGGTCGACACGGGAGGCCCGCAGCGCGGGCGCAAGACCGAAAACCACGCCGGTGAGAATGGAGACGGCGAGAGTAAAGCAAAGCACGCGCCAATCCATGGCCAACTCATCGAGTCGGGGAATGTTGCCGGGATGCATTCGGCGGGCAACGGACAGGCTCAGCGTTGCGATGGCAAGCCCGGCGGCGCCACCGAAGACGCTCAGCAAGATGCTCTCAGTCAGAAGCTGCCGCACGACGCGCGCGCGGCCTGCTCCGAGCGCGGCACGGATGGCGATCTCGCGTCGACGCACGGCGGCGCGCGACAGGAGGAGATTCGCGACGTTGGTGCAGGCGATCAGCAGCACCAGCGCGACCGCTCCCATGAGGATCAAAAGCGAGGTGCGAACGTTGCCGACGACCTGATCGATGAGAGGAACCACGCTGATGGTAAACGAGCGATCGCGATGCTTGGCTTCGCGGATCCGAGCTGCGATGACGGTGATGTCGGACTGAGCCTGTTGCATCGTCACGCCGGGCTTGAGCCGCGCCAGGATGTTGTAGTTCTCCGAGCCGTAGTTGTCGGGGATCCTGGCCTCATCCGCGGGCGGCAGGAAGAGGTCGGGCCTATCGATTCCGGCAACGGTAGGGAGGACTTCATGATTCAGGCCAAACCCTGATGAGAGGACGCCGACGACCGCGTAGGGGTGACCGTCGAGTGTGATGGAGCGGCCGATGATGGTGGCGTCGCCTGCGTACTGACGCTGCCAGAATCCATAAGTCAGGACTATCGTCGCCGGCTTTCCGGGCAGGTCCTCCTCGGGTAAGAAGACGCGGCCGAGCATGGGCGTGGCACCGAGCATCGGCAGCAGACTCGATGTTGCCCGGATGCCATCCACCTTGGTCGCCTTCGATCGCTCGGTGAGCGTGAAGCTGCCGCCGGTGGCGAGGGCTGTGTCCTCGAAGACGTGGTTCTGCGTGACGATGTCGTGATATTGTCCCGGGGAGGGCCAATCCTGCGGGATTCCAATGCCCGGCACACGAAGCCAGAGGATAGCGATTCGATCAGGGGAGGGGTAGGGTAAGGGCTTGAGCAGCAAGGTACTCGTGACACTGAAGATTGCGGTGTTGGCGCCGATACCAATCGCGAGCGAAAGCACGATCAGCACGGCGAGACCCGGGGTCTTCGCGGACGATCGTATCGCATAGCGAAGGTCCTGGAGCAGATCGTCGAAGAGCTTGGTGCCGCGCGATTCGCGACACTGCTGCTTGGCCTGTTCGCTTCCACCCATCGCCAGATGCGCACGGCGCGTTGCTTCCTCTGGAGGGGAGCCTGCGCGACGGTATTTCTCCGTCTCGCGCTCAAGATGATTGCGTAGCTCTTCGTCCACCTCGGCATCCATTTGTTCACGGTGGAAGAGTGCGCGCAGACGATAGAGCAGGTCATTCAGCATAGGCCTCTCCTTATGCCATATCCAAGACATGGCCGACCGCAGAGGCCAGCCTGCGCCATGCGGTCGTTTCAACTTCCAGTTGTTTCTTACCCTGGAGAGTCAAGGTGTAGTACTTGGCTCGACGATTATTTTCGCTGGTAGCCCAGTGTGCCTTGATCCAACCACGACGCTCCAGACGATGCAGCGCAGGATAGAGCGACCCCTGTTGCACCTGCAATGCCTCGCGGGAAACTTGTTGGAGCCGCTCTGAAATTGCCCAGCCATGCATCGACTCCAATGTCAGCGCCTTCAGAATGAGCAAATCCAACGTTCCCTGTGGGAGTTCGATGCGTACTTCCGCCATGGACTCTTTCCCCTGTCACTTCGACAACAAGAGAGTACAACCTTGCGACCTCCAGGTGCAAGAGGCAATTTATTACCTATTGAGCTGTGAGAGTCCAGGGGAGACCGGCTCGCTGTCTCGACGGCCGCAGGGCTGATGCGCTGCTCCCGCGAGTTGGACTCCACTCGGGATTATCGGGCGGCGGAAGGCTGAAGCTTGCGATGGCAGGGGGGCTGGAGTCCGGACCCAGCTGGAGCGTACTGAGGACCTCGGTCCCTGAAGGGGTCTGATCGCGGAGTCGAAAGACGAGGACACCAGTGTTCCTGGACCAATTGCTTGCTCCATACTCAATATTTTGATCCGCCACCGGTATTCTATGTCTAAGGGAACTTACTACACCGCTTACTGGAGACCAGACCGATGATGCGTCGTATTGCCGCAGTCGTGATGTTGTCGATTGGGTTGGTGGCGATTGCTCAGGACAACCCTGCCGCAAAGATCAACGCAAACCATGCCTTGACCGAGGTCGACGGTACCGTGCGGATGCAGCGCGTGGTGCCGCTGCCGCAGGACCTAAGCGCCGAGGCAAAGGCATGGCTGAGCCGACCCATGACAACGGATGGAAATGTGCCGCAGACGATTGAACAGCGTCGCGCCGGACTGGATGGATCGCAGGAAAGACATCGCGATGAGTTATTGGCGATGTTTCCGGTAACGGTGAAGAACAGCTCCATGGCGGGCGTCGCGGTGCGCGATGTGGCGCCAACTACCATAAAGCACAAGGATCGCGTCTTGATCTGTCTGCATGGTGGCGGCTTCAACGCCGATTCAGGCTCTTACTCAGAGTCGATTCCGGTGGCGGGACTCACGGGTATACGGGTTGTGAGTGTGCTGTATCGGCTGGCACCGGAGCACCCGTTTCCAGCCGGCGTGGACGATGTAATCACGGTATACAAGGAGTTATTGAAGACATACAAGCCGAGTCGCATCGGCATCTTCGGCAGCAGTGCAGGTGCAGGACTTACGTTGCAGGCCGCGGTAAAGATGAAGCAGCTGAACATGCCGATGCCTGCGGCGCTCGGTCCCTTTTCCGCACCGGCGAGCATGGCTGAGGCAGGTGATTCGCGGTCGCTGTACAACACCGACGGGCTGCGTGGGTATGTGCCGTTCCCGAATGGGATTCTGGACACGGAATATGTCGGGAAGACAGATCCGCGCGACCCGGTCCTGTCGCCGATCTACGCTGACCTGCACGATATGCCTCCGACGCTGTTCATCACAAGTGAACGTGACCTGCTCTTGAGTGCTACGAGTTCGCTAAGTCGTGCATTCATCCGGGCAGGAAACCAATCACAGCTCATCGTCTTCGAGGGATTGCCGCACTGCTTCTGGAATAACAGTGCCCTCCCGGAGTCGCACGAGGCCTGGGGTTATATGGCGGGATTCTTCGATCGGGAGTTAGGGCGCTGAGAAGAGGTTGCTGTCGCGGATGGTCTTTGCCGTAGTCCCTTGGACAAGATTCCGCGAGCTATCGCAACAAGTTCCGCGCCGCAGGCCGCTGACCACACCAGAATGCTCACATCGGTTTCGAGTTTTCTAACGCCATTTGCTCCAAACGCTCAGCGTCATGAAACCCCGCCTTCGACGCATTTCAGGGGCACGGTCACCGAGGCATCGATATGCAGTCGAATTGTTCGAAGCTTGAACGGAATTCCGGCCTGCGAGAGAAATTTGTCTTGACTCCCGGAGGGAGTACGGTTTCAATGGCATCTCCCGTCGGCTGGAGGATTGGTCGGATGGTTTTCGTCCAGGCAGGTGCGAATGGATGTTCGCCTCGTGATCGGGCGAGAGGAGGTTACCGATGCACTCTTTCATACAGAAAGTGCCTGCTGCGCCGCACAATCGTTCCGACCAATCCGCAATACTTGGTCGTCCGCGTGTAACGCAGAACGTGGATGTAGACTCGACCCTCCCCTCAAGACGCGCGATGCAAATGCGACCCGTGCAGCCGTTGTTGGAGGTAGACGGTGAGCATGTCAACGGAGACTCGGCTACCGATGTTGGCCATAATTTCGATGCTATACACATCTACAGTAAGGCCAGGACGGCGATTCAGCCGAAACTGACAATCAGCTCGCCGGCAGACGAGAGCGAGCGAGAAGCGGACAGGGTCGCGGACCAGGTGATGCGTATGCCCGAGACCCCTTCGCCTCCAACGCATAACCGTCACGAAGGCATGTTCGTCCCGCGTGTAGTGCAACGCGCCTGCCATTGTGGAAGTCAACCCAAGTCGGACGAAGACGGCTCCGTGATCCTCCGGCTTGATCGTGTCCGCCCGAGCAACACCATGGTTGACGGGTCTGGATAGCTGGGGATAGGCTACTTCACGATCTTCGCAGCGTAGGCTGCAGGGGTGAGTTCGACCAGGGAGTGGATGGAGCAGTCAGCCAGGCCGGGCAACACATCGCCCAGATATTTGCGGATGGGCACGTCCAGTTTTCGGCAGCTCTCGACGATGCTGAAAATGGCGGCTATTTTCAGTCCGGCCTCTTTACTGCCTAGGCGGTTATTTACTTGACTCAGGTAGCCCCTACAGGTTGTGGTCATAGTTTTCTGGGCTCGCGGAGCATCGGACCATGGACTTGTAAGGTGCCGGTTCAACCAGAACAGCCTGTTGGACCAGCCGG
>JAMFSC010000224.1 GCA_026225095.1 bacterium | reverse complement strand
TTGGGAAATTTCGATCGTTGCCTGCTAACCCTTTTAGATCACCATGGATGCACGAAACCAGCAAAAAAGCGCGATTTCATACCACTTTATTAGAAATCGAGAACCCGGTGGTCTGACCACTTTGCTTGGTAAATAGGGCGCCGAACCACGCCTTCAGGAGAACGGCTCCAGCGGGGCGATCGCTCGTTTTCGCTTTTTGTTTGCTAGCAGGGATTTCGGCGGGCGACAAGTGCGATTTTGGCTGTCGCTCGGTCTGAATCATCCAAGTCAACACTACTAATTGCGCTTTTGGGTGGGTTTGCTCTATTAGCGGCTTTTCCACATACCACAACCTCGTTTTCCACCGCAATTCCCCATTTGGTGCTTTACATGAGCACGCGATCGGGAGACGATGAATTTGAAAGTGGTCAAAAAGGGAGTGAAAGGGAACAAAAGGGAGTGGCTCAATCGTTCTGAGCTGAGTTTACACCTCTTGAACCCTCCTCCGGCACCGGGCCCGCAGTAGAGCCGAGGCGAAGCAATGTTCCGTGGAAACCATCCGACGCGTGTGGACGAGAAGGGCCGGCTGAAGCTGCCGGCTGACTTCAAGCGGATGGTCGACGAGAAATATGGAGAGAAGACGCAGTTCTACATCACCAGCAAGGATGGCAAGCGGGCGGAGATTTACCCGCTGAAGGAGTGGGAGGCCATCGAGGCCAAGCTGGCGGGCATGGGGTCGATGCACCCGGCGAAGAAAAAGTTTCTGGACGTGACCAACTACTACGGACAGATGGCGGAGATGGATACACAGGGCCGGTTGTTGCTGCCGCAGGTGTTGCGTGAGGCTGCGAAGTTGTTGGAGGACGTAGTGGTACTGGGTTCGCAGACGTACCTGGAAGTCGCGAACCGGCCGCAGTTTACGGCGAAGTTGGAGGCAGAGCCGCTGACGGATATCGACCAGGCGGCGCTGGCCGAGTTGGGGATCTAAGTGGATCCGAAGCAGGGCCCGAGATTTACTCCCCGAGGGGAGCGTGTGGAGCAGGCGAAGCCGATGCCCCATGTGCCGGTTCTTTTAGAAGACGCATTGGAATACCTGGATGTGCGGCCGGGAGGCGTGTATGTGGACGCCACGCTGGGCCTGGCGGGTCACTCTTCGGCGATCGCGAGGAGGCTGGGCGGGGCTGGGAGGCTGATCTGCTTCGACCGGGACCCGGAGGCGATGGCGAAGGCGAAGGCCCGGATGGATGAGGTTGGGGCTGAGCTGGGGCAGGAGATGCCGACCGTGGAATACGTTGCGCGGGCATTTTCGGAGGCGTCGGATGTGATTCCGGCGGGCAGTGTGGATGGCCTGCTGGCGGACTTCGGCGTGAGCAGCCTGCAACTCGACGAGGCGCACAGAGGGTTTAGTTTTCGGTTCGACGGGCCGCTGGATATGCGGATGGACACGCGCAGCGGCGAAACGGCCGAGCAGGTGGTAAATCAGGTGGACGAAAACGAGCTCGCCAACCTGATTTACGAATTTGGAGAAGAGAGGAGATCACGGGCAATAGCCAGAGCCATTGTGCGGGCCCGGCCGATATCGACGACAGCGGAACTGGCTCGAGTGATATCGACCGCGGCCCATTCAATGAAGGGCGAGAAGATTCATCCCGCGACGAAGACCTTTCAGGCGATCCGGATTCGTGTGAATGACGAGCTGGGAGAGATTCAGGCGCTGCTGAAAAACGCGGGATCTCTGCTGAAGCTGGGAGGGAGGCTGGTGTTGATCAGCTTTCACAGCCTGGAGGACCGGTTGGTGAAGGACGCGTTTCGGGACGCGGCGAAGGCAGGCGGGTTTGAGGTGTTGACCAAGAAGCCGGTTGTAGCGGGAGAGCAGGAGCAGATGCGGAATCCGCGGTCGCGCAGTGCGAAGCTGCGGGCGGTACGGAAGATATGAGTTTTCGAGGTTTGCGGAGCAGGTTTGGTTTGGCTGGACGAAGAAGAATGAAGGGGTAAGGGCGTTTCGCCTGGTGACGGCAGACGCAGATTCCCTTCGGGAATGACAGCAAGAAGGGCAAGTGCAAGTGCACCGCAAGTTTGGTTGGAGACCGCCTGGCTGGACTCGGCGGATGGAATAGACGAGGGAAGGCAAATGGCAGCGACGACGATGGCGGCAGGGTTGGGACAGATGGGCGGAGCGACGCGGGGCCGGATGGGCTCGACGGCGGAGCGGAACCGTGGTCTGTACGAACTGCAACGGAAGGCACGGCGGGGGCCCACGCCTGAGGTTTTCTTTTCGAAACATATCGATAACAGCCGGATTGTAAAAGCGGACGACCCCGAGCGCCGGCGCGAGATGCGGACGTTCACGGCGGTGATGGGGATTCTGTTCCTGCTGGTGATGGTGTATGTATGGCAGCACTTCTCTGCGATTGAGGTGGGGTATCACGTCGAGACGCAGAAGCAGCAGGTGGAGCTTCTGCAGGAGGAGAACCGGCAGCTTCGGCTGACGGAGGCACAGTTGACGGATCCGGGGCGGATTGACCGGATTGCGAAGCAGCTTGGCCTGGATGCTCCTATGCCGGGACAGGTGGTGCGGCCCGAGGGGGATGGCGGCGCATCGAATGGTTCGGTGCTGGCGCAGGCTACGGTTTCGGCTCCTGCTCCAGTGATGCAGTAACGGAGCAAGGGGGCGGGATGAAGATGAGGCAGACGCCGCGGACGACGTTGACGGCTCCGATCCGGAGGATCCGGTTCGCGTATGTGGCGCTGTTTTTCTGCGCGTGGGTGGGCGCGATCGGGTTCCGGTTGACCTGGCTGCAGATTCTCAAGCAGGATGACTGGGTCCATCGGGCTGCGATGCAGCAGCAGAGGACCTTTGAGGTCGCGCCCCGGCGTGGGGTGCTGTATGACCGCAATCTGAAAGAACTGGCGATGACGGTGCTGGTGGATTCCGTCTACGCCGTGCCTTCGGAGTTGGGGGAGAATCGAGGGAATGCGGCGGAGATCCTGGCGAAGATCGTCCATGCGGATCCGACCGATAACTTTACGTCGCAGCAACAGATGCTGGCGCGGTTCACGGCCTCGAAGAACTTTGCGTGGGTGGCGCGGCGGGTGGATGCGGATACGGCGGCGCGGGTGCGTGAGCTGAATCTCAAGGGCGTCTACCTGCAGAAGGAGTTCAAGCGCTTCTATCCGAACAACGATCTGGCGGCGCAGGTGCTGGGATATGTGGGAACCGAAGACGCCGGGCTGGGAGGGCTGGAGCTGAAGTTCGACGACGAGATGCATGGGGCTCCGGGGCACAAGTTGACGGCTGTGGATGCGAAGCGGCATGTACTGGATTCGGCCGAGAGTGAGCCTTTGCCGGGAGATAACCTGGTGTTGTCGATCGACGCGAATATCCAGTACATCGCGGAGCAGGCGCTGGATGCGCAGATGGCGAAGGTGAAGGCGCTGCATGGGACGGTGGTGGTGCAGGATCCGCATACGGGGCAGATTCTGGCGCTGGCAATCGCTCCCCGCTTTAATCCGAACGACCAGAAGCATATGGATGCGAGTGTGTTGCAGAACCTCGCGGTGAGCGATGTGTATGAGCCAGGGTCGACGTTCAAGCTGGTGACGTACTCGGCGGCGATCGACGGGGCGGGGGTGGAGCCGACCGACATTGTGGATTGTCAGGGTGGGGCTATGACGCTCTTTGGGCGGACGATGCATGACGACAAGTCCGACCACTTTGGCCGTGTGACGGTGCGGTATGCGCTGGAGCACTCAAGCGACGTCGGCGCCGTAAAGATGGCGATGAAGCTTGGGAACGAGAAGTTCTACAGCTACATGAAGGCGTTCGGGTTTGGGGACCGTTCAGGGATCGAGCTTCCCAGCGAGACGAGAGGACTTCTGGCGCGGCCGAAGAAGTGGGGCGCTACGAGCTTTATGTCGATGGCGATCGGGCAGGAGATCGCCGTGACGCCGGTGCAGCTGGCGACGATGGTTTCGACGATTGCCAATGGGGGGATGTATATTCCGCCGCGGATCCTGCTGCAATCGGCGGCGGAGATGAAGGGCGATGCGAGACTGCAGCCGGCTGCCTTCCATCCTGTGAATCAACTTCCGGAGAAGCTGCCGGAGGGGTCGCACCGGGTGATCCAGGAGCTTACGGCGGCGAAGATGCGGGATATTATGCATGGCATCGTCGTCGAAGGAACGGGCAAGTCGGCGAAGCTGAATGGGTATAGCTCGGGTGGCAAGACGGGGACGGCAAACAAGATCGACGTGGTGACCCGTACGTACAGCCACACGAAGCTGGTGGCCAGCTTTGCGGGGATGGCGCCGGTATCGGATCCCGCGATCACGGTGGCGGTGGTGATCGATACGCCGACGGTCGGGACAGGGTATGGCGCCACGGTGAGCGCACCGGTCTTCGCGGAGGTGGCCCAGAAGGTGCTCGAGTATCTTGGCGTGCCGCATGATGTGCCCCTGACTACGAAGAAGGACAGACCGGAGCCGATGGTTGCGGATGCTGGCGATGCACCGGGGAATGCCGGGGATCTGAACGCGTTGTTTACCGAGGTTAACAGCCTCCCGGACGATGACCCGATTCGCCAGGCGGCCATCGCACAGCCCGCGGCGGCGATGCATTCCGATGTGGTTGCCCCGGCGAAGGAGGCTCGCTGGAGTGCGAGTGCTCTCTCGGGCAAGCGCGAGCGCGTGCTGTCTCTGCTGCCAGAGAAGATTCTGGCCGCCTTCAAGGCCAATGGGGGGACAAGTTCGACGATGCCCGATGCGGCTGCCGGTTTGAACGGGCCGCTGAAGGCGCCCAGGGTGACGCCGGCGGTGCAGACGGTGAAGCCGGGAACGGTGCTGGTGAACTCTGCGCGACGGGTTGCGGTGCCTTCCTTTGCGGGCATCGGCCTGCGGGCGGTGGTGGAGCAGGCGGGAGCGCTGGGCCTTCGGGTGGAACCGGTGGGCAGCGGGCTGGCGCGGGATCAGGTTCCCACGGCGGGGACGATGGTTCCGGTGGGGACCGATGTTGTGGTCCGTTTCACGCGCTGAACCGGGTTCGCGACGGCGCGGTGGTGGGTGGGATACTGGAAGCGTCGGTTGGGGACGGAGGGTTGTCGATGCTTTGGGATGAGGCGCTTGCGGGCGTTACTGTGGTTGAGGTTTGGTGTGCGGTGGTCGAAGTAACGGGGGTGGAGTATGACTCGCGCCGGATCTCTCCGGGGGATATCTTCGTCGCGATGCGGGGTGGGAGCGTCGACGGAAATCGCTTCATCGAGGGAGCGCTGGAGCGGGGTGCGGTGGGAGTGGTGACGGACTCGCGGGCTTCCTTTGAAGGGTTGCGGTCGGTCCGGCCTGAGGTTTCTGTCGCGTTGGTGGAACGCGGGAGGCGTGCCCTGGCGGAGGTTGCGGCGAATGTCTTTGGGCATCCGGAACGTCGGCTGGCGGTATGCGCGGTGACGGGGACCAATGGGAAGACGACCACGGCCTATCTCGCCGAGCAGATGCTACGGAGCGTGGGAAGGAAGTGCGTTCTGCTGGGCACGATCGAGACCCATGTGGGCGACGAGATCAGGGGAAGCGAGCATACGACTCCGGAGTCACGCGATGTGCTCTCGATCTTTGCGGATGGGGTGCGGGTGGGTGCCACGGAGGCAGTGATGGAGATGAGCTCTCATGCGCTGGACCAGGAGCGGGTGTGGGGGATTCCGGTCGATGTGGGGATCTTCACCAACCTGACGCAGGATCATCTGGACTATCACGGGACGATGGAGGCGTATCTTGCCGCGAAGACACGGCTGTTTGAGGGAGTGGGAGCGGGGGCGCCGCGGGTGGCGGTGATCAATCTGGAGGATGCGGTGGGCGAGCGGCTCGCCGAGAGAGCGCGGGCTGCGGGATCGAGGGTGATGACCTATGGGATGGCAGGCAGAGAGGACTACAGGGCGGAACATCTGACGCTGCGGGCGGGAGAGACGCTGTTCGACCTTGTGACGCCGATTGGAAGGATTCCGGTGAAGTCGCCGCTGACGGGGCGCGTGAACGTCCAGAACCTCCTGGGGGCGGCGTGTGCGGCGCTAGCGCGAGGACTGACACTGGGAGAGATCGCTTGCGCGGCGGAGGAGCTGGGGCAGGTTCCAGGCAGATTTCAGGTGGTTCCGACGGGCGAGACCGGCATCACGGTGGTCGTGGACTACGCGCATACGGATGATGCGCTGCGGAACCTGATTGCGCTGGCTCGAGAGCTGGTGGGAGGTCATGGGGGACGGGTGATTACGCTGTTCGGGTGCGGTGGGGACCGGGACAGGACCAAGCGTCCGAAGATGGGTCGGGTGGCTGCGGCGGGAAGTGACGTGGTGATCGTGACGAGCGACAATCCGCGATCGGAGGATCCCGAGGCCATTATTGAAGAGGTGATGCTGGGGGTGAGGGAGACCTCGACGACCTGTATTGTCGAAGAGGATCGAGCTGGAGCGATTGGGATCGCGATCCGGGCGGCACGGCAGGGAGACATCGTCCTGCTGGCGGGGAAGGGCCACGAAAAGGTCCAGATCTTCGCGGATGGGACAGTGCCCTTCGATGATGTGGAAGTGGCGGCGGCTGTGCTGGAAGACCTGGGTTCCTAAGCTGAGGAGAAATTGCAGCGCGAGGAGAACTGGATGCGATTGAAGCTTGGTCAGGTAGCGGACTGGATGCACGCGGAGGGCGACTTCAGGACCGACGCGGAGGCGACGGGATATTCGATCGACTCGCGGACGATTGCCGCGGGAGACCTCTTCTTTGCGGTGCGAGGCGAGCGGATGGATGGGCACGATTACGTTGAGGCGGCGCTGGCGAATGGGGCGGTGGCGGCGGTGGTCAGTATGCGGTGGCTGCCCCCGGCGGGTGTGGACGGGGGAAGGTTGCTGCGTGTGCCGGATGAGGATGACCGGGAGACAGATGGTGTTCTGGCTTCGCTGCAACGGCTGGCGGCACGAGTGCGTGTGGAGTGGGGTGGCAGGGTGATCGGGGTGACGGGGTCGGCGGGGAAGACGACGACCAAAGAGGCGATTGCGGGGGTGCTGGGGAAGCAATTCCGGGTGCTGAAGTCGAAGGGGAACTTCAACAACGCGTTCGGTCTGCCGTTGCAGCTACTGGCGTTGGAGCCGGAGCATGATGTCGCCGTGATCGAGATGGGGATGAATCATGCCGGTGAGATTCGTGCGCTCGCGGAGATTGCGCGGCCGGACTGGGGGGTCGTCACCAACGTGGCGCCGGTACACCTGGAGTACTTTCCAGAGGGGATCGCCGGAATTGCAGTGGCGAAGTATGAGCTGGTCGAGGCTCTGCCCGCGGATGGAGTGGCGGTGCTGAACTTCGACGATCCTTATGTGGCGGCTTTTGGCCGGGGGCTTGGAGAGCGGGCGGTGTTTTACGGGGTGAACGAAGGCGCGGGCGTTCGGGCGACGGGGGTGACGGAGGTTGGGGCGGAGGGCGTGGTGTTTACGATCCTGGCCAATGGCGAACGTGCCAGTGTGCAGATGCGGCTGCTCGGCCAGCACAATGTACTGAACGCGTTGGCGGCGATTGCGGTGGGATTGCGGAGTGGAATCGAGCTGGCGGAGTGTGTGGCCGCGATCGGGGAGCTGCGTGCGGGGGACAGGCGCGGAGAGGTGCTGGAGTGGCGGGGAGCAGTGCTTGTGAACGACTGTTACAACTCCAATCCGCGGGCGCTGGATGCGATGGTGGATGCTCTGCTGGCGATGCCGGCGGATCGGCACATCGTCGTGGCGGGGGAGATGTTGGAGTTGGGGGCGGACGGGGGGGAGCTGCACCGGGTATGTGGGCGGAGGATGGCGGAACGCGGGGTGGGGGTGGGGATCGGGGTGAGGGGGCTGGCGGCAGAGATGGTGGAGGGAGCGGCGGAGGGTGGGGCGGAGGGGATTTACTTTGATACGCCGGAGGAGGCGGGTGAGTGGTTGGACCGGCATGTGAAGGCGGAAGATGCGGTGCTGCTGAAGGCGTCTCGGGGGGTGAAGCTGGAACGGGCTTTGGGTGTGCTGGGGATCTGATCTTCGAGTTATCTCGGTTCGGGAATGAGAATCGGGAGCTGGTCGGGGTATGTCAGACGCATGAGTGGCTTGCTGTTAAGATAGCGGTTGAGTTGCGGGCGAGATCGTGTGAGAAGGCGGGTATGTTTTGCTCTATTGGCTGCTGTATCAGAAGCTCTTTCCATACTTCCGCATCCTGCGGATCTTTCGCTACCTGACGTTTCGGACGGTGTTCGCGAGTCTGACTGCGCTGCTGATCGGGCTGTTGATTGGGCCCTGGGTGATTGAGCGGCTTCGGGAGTTTCAGATTGGTCAGTACATTCGGGAGGATGGTCCGCAGTCGCACCTGAAGAAGGGTGGGACGCCGACGATGGGTGGGGTTTTGATCTGCATCTCGATCCTGGTTCCTACGTTGCTTTGGTCGGATCTTGGGAATCCGCTGGTTTGGGTGGTGATGCTTTCTACGCTCGCTTTCGCGGCGATCGGGTTCGCGGATGACTATATCAAGGTCGTGCATCGGAATAACCAGGGGCTGACCGGGCGGCAGAAGCTGGCGTTGCAGTTTTCGGTGAGCGCGCTGGTGGCGGGGGCGCTGGTGGTGATGCAGTCGAAGGGGATGTACTCGACGCGGCTGGTGGTGCCGTTTTTGAAGAACCTTCGGCCGAACCTGATTATCGACAGTCTGCTGCATGTTCCGCATCTTTACTGGCTGGCGTTTCTGCCGTTTGCGGTCTTCGTGATGGTGGTGATTACAGGATCGAGCAATGCGGTGAACCTGACGGATGGGCTGGATGGGTTGGCCATCGGGTGCACGATTGTGGCGGCTGGAGCTTTGACGGTGCTGACCTACGTGAGTGGACATGCGGTTTTCTCGGACTATCTGGAGATTCCGCGGATGCCGATGGTGAGTGAGTTGACGGTGTTCTGCGGGGCGATGGTGGGGGGGAGTATCGGGTTTCTCTGGTACAACGCGCATCCGGCGGAGATCTTTATGGGGGATGTGGGGTCGCTGGCGCTGGGGGGTGCGATTGCCACGGTGGCTGTTTGTATCAAGCAGGAGTTGCTGCTGCCGTTTATCGGGGGGGTGTTTATCCTGGAGGCGCTGAGCGTGATTCTGCAGGTGGGGAGTTACAAGCTGCGGAATGGGAAACGGATCTTTCGCATGGCTCCGTTGCACCATCACTTTGAGCTGATGGGGTGGTCGGAGTCGAAGGTGATTGCGCGATTCTGGATTATGGCTCTGGTTTTTGCGCTTTTGGCTTTGACGACTTTGAAGCTGCGGTAGACGGATTGGTCAGACCTATTTCGGTTTTTGGCGGTCCAAAGCGGTATGTTTTGCACTGTTTATGGTGCAATTGGTGTAATCATGGTTTTCTAAAGGACTTGTGGGCTGGCGAATGCAAAAAGCCCAATGTTTCACCAGGAGTCTTTTTGCGGTCGAACGTGGGCCGTTGTGCGGTAAAACTGGACAAGAACCGCTTTCTGAGGTCGGGTTGGAAAGTGGTATGTTTTTGTTCGATTATCGCCCAACTGAACATACCCGCGCGACCGTGGAACGGAATTTTCGTGGCAATCTGGCTACTTTGATGAGCGGTCGTTTCGGAGGTTTTCAATGAGGTCACGAGCTTTAGCTTTGCTCTTAGCGATGTTGTTTGCCGACAGGTTAATCGCGCAATCGCCGGGAGATGGTCATGTCGCGGGGGGAGCATACGTCAACGCGTATTTTCGATTCAGTTACGTATGGCCTAAGATATTGCAGCCCGTCGATCCTTCTTCACTGAACCTTCCGCACACCGCGTCGCAAAAGGAATTCCTCCTGTTTTCGGCGAAGCAGGGGAACATGCCCTATGGAGTTATTCTTATTGCCGAAAGGCTCCATGTTCCCGGTCCACATACCTCCGGCATACGAGATGGCAATGATTTCTTGGATCGCGTGATGCGTTCGTGGGACGCATCTTCCCCAGGAAAAGTCTTGGATCGAAAACATCTCCTGGGTGGAAATGGGCTGACTTTCGACGAGTTGGATTATCTTCAAAACGATGAGTACAACTCCGCCTTGGTCACGCAGATCGGGGAGTTCTTGCTGGCTTTCCGCTGTAACTCTAAGACCGAGGCGGGACTGCGCGAGATGGGCGAGTCTGTGCTTGCGTCCAGTGTTGTTTCGGCTGTTGCGAGGCGTTAGAATCGACGACCCTTTACCGAAGAGGCAGGTCACGCTGGCGAACCGATCGGGTCTAGAAGAAGATCTCTGGGGAGACGTGGAAGCGTTCGCTGAGGCGGCGGATGTGGGTCTTGCTCAGGTCTCGTTTGCCGCTTAGGACCTCGGAGGTGATGCTGTGGCTTCCGAAGACATCCAGAAGATCTTTTTGCTTAAGGCCTTGCTGATCCATGAGGAAGGCGATGGCTTCTGCCGGGGATGCCTTGGGGAGGGTGTAGTGCTTCTCCTCGAAGTCTTCAATCAGCAAAGTGAGGAGGCGTACGAACTCTCGCTGCGCGTCGTTGAGGGAATCCTCGTGCCGCAACAGGTCGGCGACCTGGCGGAGGTATGCTTCGTTTTGCTCTTCGGTCTCGACGATAAATGGGAGGGTCGCGGAGAGGAGTCGTTCATACTCGGTGCGGTATTGGTTTGAGACATAGGCGGCGTGCATCATTTCCGTGCTCCCTTGTCGTACTCTGGATTACGGCGCGCCGTTCTTGCGCTTTTGGATTTGACGCCTTTGAAGTTGCGGTGAAAGTACAACGTTGAGTATATGAGGCGTAACCGATCAAGGAGCGGTGCCGGTGGATCAGACGATTTGTGAAATCACGGCAGCTCTTGAGGGCTGCCTGCCGGATCAGAAGATAGAATTCGTCACTTCGTTTGTAGAGTGGTTTGGCCTGGAAAGCCGGGTTGTAGCCCGCGAGCCAAAACCCTCTTCGCAGCAGATCCTGCAACTACAAGGGGCGATTGAGGTCATTGTTCGATGCTCTGATCAGATGCGAGACTATCGGGTTCAGCCAGGAGGGGGCAGGCCGGACGCGATATTCATTCAAATGCTTTTTGAGATGGGCGACGCATACGGATTGTCGAGTGAAATCGGGAATTCCTTCAAGTCTGCGCAAGCTAAGAACGGTCTGCGGCAGAGGGTTCATTGAGGGCATGGGTGAGTCAGCTCGAACTAGAATTGCATGACCGGAGTAGAAGATCTAGAGCAGACTAGCTGAAGGTGTTGGGTTGTGCGTTGGATGCCGTGGCGCTCCGGCCCACCTTAGCGACGATGAGACGTGTCGCGAAGGTGGGGCACCCAACCCTATACCAACAGGCAATCCGCTCTAGCTGGGCGACTGCTCGCGAATGATCCCGACGATGGCGTCTCGGACTGCTTCGAGGGCAGTCGAATGTAGGGAGCCGGGGCGTGCCGCGATCAGCGACTCGTGAGCGGTGAACAGCTTGCCGGGGCGTGCATAGCTGATTCGCTGAAGTCCGCCGGCATCGAAGTCACTTTGAACCAAGATGATGGCAAGAGGATCTGAATACGGGTTGCTGGTGATCTGGCACGCTATCCAATCGTCTCTTCCGGCGTTGGCGACGAGAAGCACGGGGCGCAACTTGGTGCGGGTTAGATCAGAAAAGGGGAATGGGAGGAGAACTACCTGTCCGGCTGCAAATGGGCCCATGCGGCGTCCTCTTCGGGCCTTAGCCAGTCTTCTGCGAGGGATGGTTCCGAGAGAGTCAGTGTGCTCTCTTCGGCTGGGGATGGCCAGGTCAGGATCGCGCGACCCTCGGGAATCTTGGCAGGTTCATCAGAACAGGGCAAGGATGACGAAGACTCCAGAGGGTGGACATGGCCTGTGGCGTCGATTGCGACCTTTATGGACCTTGGCACCGGGATTCTCCTTCCTTCTGACAATATCAAAGTTGAAGAAGGATTGAAGTTGGTGCAATGCTTTAAGCTGTACGGATGGAACTGAAGGGTAAGCGGGTGTTGGTGGTGGGATTGGGGCGGTCGGGGCTTTCGGCTGCGCGGTTTTTGCGGCGGCAGGGGGCTCGGGTGACGGTGAGCGACTCGCGGAGTGCGGAGGCGCTCGCTAAGGATATTCCGGCGCTGCTGGATGCGGGGATTATGGTCGAGGCGGGGGGGCATGGGTTGCTGACGTTTCGGCGGCAGGACCTGATTGTGATCTCGCCGGGGGTTCCGCTGGATACGCCGGAGGTGAGGCAGGTGATCGCGCTGGGGATGCCGGTGATCGGGGAGTTGGAGCTGGCGAGCCGGTTTCTTTCGGGGAAGGTGGTGGCGATTACGGGGTCGAATGGGAAGACGACCACGACTACGTTGGTGGGGCAGGTGCTGGCGGATGGTGGGCTGACGACGCAGGTGGGGGGGAATATCGGGCTGCCGGTGGTGGAACTGGTCGAGAAGGATACGGCGGAGACCTGGGATGTGCTGGAGGTTTCGAGCTTTCAGCTGGAGACGGTGGATGGGTTTCGACCGAAGATTGCGGCGGTGTTGAATCTGACTCCGGATCACCTGGATCGGCATGGGACGTTTGAGCGGTATGCGGCGGCGAAGAAGCGGATTACGGAGAGGCAGACGGCGGAGGACTTCCTGGTGCTGAACGGGGAGGATAAGGAGACGCAGATGGTCGCCGCGAAGACGAAGGCGCAGATCTTCTGGTTCAGCGGGCGGAGGCCAATCAAGCAGGGGGCGTTTGTGCATGGGGAGAGTGTGGTGTGGCTGGGGGCGGAGGGGGGGAAGGCTGAAGGTGTGATGCCGGTGGCTGAGATTCCTTTGAAGGGGGCGCACAACGTCGAAAATGTGCTGGCGGCGGTTTGTATCGGGCGGCTGGCGGGGGTGTCGGCGGCTTCGATTCGGGAGACGGTGAAGGCGTTTACGGCGGTGGAGCATCGGCTGGAGAAGGTTGCGACGATCAATGGGGTGGAGTTTTATAACGACTCGAAGGCGACGAATGTGGACGCGACGATGAAGGCGCTGGCCTCGTTTCCGGGTGGGGTGCATTTGATTCTGGGGGGGAAGGACAAGGATTCGGACTACGCCTTATTGGGCTCGCTGATCTCGGAACGGGTGAAGTTTGTTTACACCATTGGTTCGGCGGCGGAAAAGATTGAGCGGCAACTGAAGGGAGTCGCGAAGATAGAGTCTGCGGGAACGTTAGCGGCGGCGGTGGCGCGGGCCCGGGAACGGGCGGTGCCGGGCGATGTGGTGCTGCTGGCTCCGGCGTGTTCGAGCTTCGACCAGTTTGAGAACTATGAGCACCGGGGGCGGGTCTTCCGGGAGATTGTGCAGGACAGGCACCAGTGACGGCGGGATAGGGAGCAGGGTTGGATGGCGAAGAGGGTTGGGGTTGATAAGTGGCTCTTCGGGGTGATTCTGCTGCTGGTGCTGTTTGGGCTGGTGATGGTGTTTTCGACGTCGGCGGTGATGGCGAAGGCTACGCTGGGGTCGCCCTACTCGTATGTGGTGCGGCAGGCGGGGTATGTGCTGCTGGGATTGATCTCGCTTGCGGTGCTGATGCGGGTGGACTACCGGCGCTATAACAATCCCAAGGTGGTGTTTCCGGCGGTCGCGATCACGGCGTTGATGCTGGTGGTGGTGTTTGCGTTTCATGACTCGCACCATACGCATCGGTGGTTGCGGTTTGGCGGGTTGATGACGTTTCAGCCGTCGGAGCTGGCGAAGCCTACGTTGATCCTTTTTCTGGCCTACTTTTTGCAGACTCGGCTACACCAGATGGATGACTGGAAGGGCACGATCCTGCGGGCGGCGGCTCCTCCGCTCTTCTTCATTGCGCTGATTCTGAAGGAGCCTGACCTGGGGACCGCGCTGGTGTGTGCGGGTGTGACGATGCTGATCCTGTATCTTGCGGGCATGCAGGTGAAGTGGCTGTTTGCGGCGGCGCTGGCGGCTTCGCCGGTGATGTACTGGATGCTGTTCCGGGTGCCGTGGCGGCGGGCGAGGATGCTGGCGTTTGTGAATCCGGATCTCGATCCACGGGGGGCGGGGTTTCATATTCTACAGTCGCTGATTGCCGTCGGAACGGGTGGGTTTCACGGGCTGGGATTGATGGAGGGGAGGCAGAAGCTGTTCTATCTTCCGGAGCCACATACGGACTTCATCTTTGCGACGATCTGCGAGGAGCTGGGGTGGATTGGGGCGATCGCGGTGATCGGGCTGTTCTGCATGCTGGGGTATCGGGGGCTGCGGGCGGCGATTCTTTCGACCGACCCATTTGCGCGGTTTCTGGCGTTTGGGATTACCTCGGCGATCTTGATCCAGGCGTTCTTCAATATCAGCGTGGTGCTGGCGCTGGTTCCGACAAAGGGGATTACACTGCCGCTGATCTCTGACGGAGGGACTTCGGTGTTTATTACGCTGGCGGGGCTTGGGGTTCTGCTGAACATTACGCGGGAGATCGACTGAGGGAGTGATTTGCGGGTATTGATGGCGGGCGGAGGGACCGGGGGACACGTGATTCCGGCGCTGGCGATTGCGCGTGCGCTGCGCCATGAAGACGCGGCAGAGGTGCGGTTTGTGGGGACCGCGCGGGGGCTGGAGGTGCGGCTGGTTCCGGAGGCGGGGTTTCGGCTGGAGCTGATCCGGGTGGGTCAGCTTAAAGGCGTAAGCCTGGGGACGCGGGTTCGGACGCTGGCGGATCTGCCTTTGGGGATTCTTCGTTGCGTGCGGTTATTGCGGGAGTTCCGGCCGGATGTGGTGGTGGGGGTGGGGGGGTATGCGAGCGGGCCGGCGATGATGGCGGCGATCCTGCTGGGGGTTCCTACGCTGGCGTATGAGCCGAATGCGGTGCCGGGACTGGCGAATCGGCTGGTGGGGAAGAGGGTGAGTGCGGCGGCGGTGGCCTTCGAGGCGACGGCGGGGTACTTTCGCAATGCGGTGGTGACGGGGGTTCCGGTGCGGGAGGCGATCTTTGGGGTTTCGCCACGGCCTGATGCGGGGGATTCGAGGCTGCTGATTACGGCTGGGAGCCAGGGGGCGAGGGTCTTCAACGACACGTTGCCGGGGATTGCGGGGGAGTTGCTGGAGAGGGTGCCGGGGTTGACGATCGTGCACCAGGCGGGGGCGGGGCATGTGGAGAAGACGATCGCGGCTTATGCGGGGAATGGTGTGGATTTGGGCCGGGTGAGGGTGGCGGCGTTTCTGGACGATATGGTGGGGGAGTATGCGGCGGCGGACCTGGTGCTTTGCCGGTCGGGGAGCACGGTGGCGGAGCTTGCGGCGGCGGGGCGGCCATCGCTGCTGGTGCCGTTTCCGCAGGCCGCGGATGACCACCAGAGGAAGAATGCGGAGATCCTGGTCGGGGCGGGGGCGGCGGTGATGATGCTGCAGGGGGGGCTGGCTCCGGAGGAATTGTGTGGGGAGTTGGTGGCGTTGCTGAACGATCGGAATCGGTTGCGGGGGATGGGGGAGCGGGCGAGGGGTTTGGCAAAGCCGGGGGCGCTGGCGAAGATCGCGGGGATGGTGCGGGGGCTGGCCCGGGGGTAGATGGCCTGGGGTAGGACAGATTCGCTGAAGGTGTAGGGTGCCGTGGCGCTCCGTCCCACCTTAGCGACGGTGAGACGTGTCGCGAAGGTGGGACGCCTAACTTTATACCGGCGGGGCGATCCTCTCTAAGTTCAGGCGGATTCGAGGATCATGTTGGCGTACTGGGTGGTGTCTCCGGTGCGGATGAGGCCGATGGCCGAGGGGACGCGGAGTTTGAGGGTGGCGTGGGGCTCGAAGAGGATGGGGGCCGGGTGGGTGAGGGTGGTGAGACTGGTGAGGGCTTCGGGTGGGTTGTGGGCGCGGAACTCGTCGGCCATCCAGATGCTGCCGATGATCCAGTTCTGCTGGATGGCGCGGAGGACGTCCTGGACGCGGGGGATGTCGTCGATGAGGGAGATGTCGATGGTTTCGAGGTGGGGGAAGAAGGGGAAGCCGCGGTCGGCGAGGACGAGGGTGTTGGTGTGACGGATGCGGCTGAGGAGCGAGTTGATCTGGGGGTTTAGGATTCCGGACTTGAGCATGCTTGTGTGATTCTCCTGGAGGGCGGCAGGGGTGGGGGCTGACCTACCTTAGCAACGATACTGCTGTTGCGCATGGGGGTGGAGAAGAGGCAAGAGCGGAATACGGGGGTCTCTCCACTGCGCTTCGCTTCGGTCGAGATGACGAGTCGATGGGGGTGAGTGGCTCAAAGGCGATAGACGGTGGTGGCGGTTTGGCCGAAGATGGCGGACTGCTCGGTGGGGGTGTAGGGGGCGAAGAAGTCGCGGAGGAGGGTGAACCAGTCCGGGTAGGGGCAGGCGGGGAGGAGGACGGGCCAGTCGGAGGCGGCGAGGAGGCGGGTGGGGGTGAAGGCTTCGACGATGGTTTCGAGGTAGGGGGTGAGCTGGGCGGGGGTCCAGTTGGGGGTGGCTTCGGTGACGAGGCCGGAGAGTTTGCAGAAGACGTTGGGGCGCTGGGCGAGGGTGCGGATTCGGGTGGCCCAGGGTTCGAGGGTTCCGGTCGCGATGAGGGGTTTGGCGATGTGGTCGAGGACGAACGTCTGGTTGGGGTGGCGGTCTACGACCTGGATGGTCTGGGGGAGGTGGCGCTCGAAGATGAGGATGTCGTAGACAAGGTTGTGGCGGGTGAGGGTGCGGATGCCGGCGTTGAAGTCTTCGCGGAGGATGAAGTTGGGGTCGGGTTCGGCCTGGAGGACGTGGCGGAGGCCTTTGAGGGTGGGGTTGGGGGTCAGGTCTTCGAGGATCTGCGTCAGGTTGGGGTCGATGAGGGGGGCCCAGCCTACTACTCCCTTGATTTCGGGGGTCTCGGAGGCGAGGTGGAGGAGCCAGTGGGTCTCTTCGAGGGTCTGGCGGGCCTGGACGGTGATGGCTCCGTCGATCCCGGCGGACTTCAGCGTCGGGAGGAGGTCGGGGGGGAGGAAGTCGCGGCGGAGGGGGGCGAGAGGGCCTACGAGCCAGTCGAACTCGCTCGGGGTGAAGTGCCAGAGGTGGTGGTGGGCGTCGATGGTTTGGGGCATGAGTCGAGGATCTTCAGGCCCGCAGTTGATCGAGGTTGGCGAAGAGCGTGGGTAGATCGATGTACATTTCGGTCCCGGCGGCGGTTAGTCGGGAGGCCTCAGTCCAGGCGTCCCCGCTGCACATCCGTCCGGTGCGGGTGGTGGGATCGATGATCCAAACGGTTTCGACGCCCATCGTGCGGTAGTCGCGGGAGCGGGACTGAAGATCGGCGTAGCCGTCGTCTGGGGATAGGATCTCGACGATGAGAAGGGGCGGGGCGATGATGACATCGGGCGCGGGTCCCATCGGGACGAGGGTGATGTCCGGGAGGCGAACCCGGGTGGGGCCCACTTGAACGCGCTGCTCGGTCAAGGGCACCGCTTTCCAGACCTGGATATGTTGCAGGAACCATGCGGCCAAGAGCGCCTGGAGGCAGGAGTGCTCGTACTTGCCCACGTTCTTCTCCCTCAGGTTGCCATCCACATACTCACGGTCAGGCCGATAGGTTGTCTGAAGATACTCGCTCACCGGGATCTGGGTTGCGTTCACCATGAGAGACTCATTCTAACAAAGCCGCGACACGCTGGTTGACATGGCTGTCGCAATGACGTTTTCAAGGCAAATGGTTTTTCGGCCGGCGAGGACTATGCGGCTCAACGCGTCGTCTTCGCAAAGAGATCGCAGATCGCGTCGATGTAAAGTCGCTCAAGCATCCCATTCGAACTGAATTTTGATCGATAGCCGTCATCGATCATCCCGAGGGCCCATACCCACTCATATGCGCTGATCTCGAAGTGGAGGGTCGCGTCGCAGGACCCTTCGTTCGCACTCTGCAAGCTAAGGTGACCCTCCGTTCGGAAGTCGGCATATGTTCTCAACGGTGAGAGGTGCTTGGGGAGTGTGTACTTGCGGATCGAGAAGCGATTGAGGGATAGTGGCTTACCTGAGGGTGTCGAAGCAGCCTTGTCGTTGCCTAACTCTAAAACAATGCGTCCACCCTCAGTCTTCCTGGTATAGAAGTCGTGCTCCTCTAGATACTGAATCGCTCGGTCTGCGACCAATGTGCACGGGGCGGCGATCCGTCGGCTCGCAGCGGCATCGACAGTAGTAGGGGCCGCTAGGAACAACAAAGTAAGCGCCGGTGCCAACATGCTGTTCAGTCTACAGGTCAGAAGATGCACTTAGAGATACTCAAGGCGTGGGTCTACACGGTTTCGGGGCTCATGGCGACTTCGTGGGGGGTGATGCGCTGGGCGAAGAAGCCGTAGAGGGTGACGAGGATGTAGCAGGCGAATGGGACCAGATAACCTTTGGCTACGCTGCCGGTGTGGTCGCGGATGGCTCCCATGAGGGGCGGGATGATGGCTCCGCCGATGATCGACATGACGATGAGACTGCCTCCGAGCTTGGTGTTCGGGCCGAGGTCTTTGACGCCCAAGGCGAAGATGGTGGGGAACATGATCGACATGAAGAAACCGGTGAGGAGGATCGCATAGCCGCCGTAGAGTCCGGGATGGGTGATTCCGAAGGCGAGGAGGGCCATGTTGGCGATGGCGTAGCAGCCGGTCATCTTGGCCGGGGAGATGTAGCGCATCAGCGGGGTTGAGAGGATGCGGCCCAGGCCGAAGGAGATGAGGTTTCCGGTGAGCATGTAGCCGGTCGTTTTTTCGGCGATGGGGGTGTAGGCCTTGAAGTAGAAGATGACGTTGCTCCAGATTCCGATCTGGGCTCCTACGCTGGCGAACTGGACGACGACGGCGAGGAGGAGATGGGGATAGCTGAAGAGGGCTCGGAAGCTGCCTTGCTGCTGCATGGTTTCGGGGCCGGCGGTGGCGGATGAGTCGAGATGGGTGGGGAAGGTGGCGCGGCTTAGGAGGAAGGCCAGGAACAGGACGACGCAGCCCAGGATGACGTAGGTGGGGACGACGCGCATGATCTCGGAGTGCAGGTATGGCGCGTAGGTGCCGGCGGCCTTCATCGTGTCGACTTCGGCGGGTGTCTTTTCGATGCCGGAGAAGATGAACCAGGTGCCGAAGAGCAGACCGGCGATGGTGCCCGGGGGGTTGAGCGACTGCGCGTAGTTGAGGCGGCGCTCGCTGGTGCTGGGGTCGCCGAACTGCGCGATCATGGGGTTGCAGGTGGTCTCGAGGATGGAGAGACCGCAACCCACGGTGAACAACGCGACGAGGAAGAGGCTGTAGCGGCTGACGACCGCGGCCGGCCAGAAGAGCAGCGTGCCGGTGGCGAAGACGCACAGGCCGATGAGCAGGCCACCCTTGTATCCGAAACGGCGCGTGAGCAGCG
>JAMFSC010000223.1 GCA_026225095.1 bacterium | reverse complement strand
GAGCGACAGCAGTACCGGTTCGCGCGGGAACGCAATCGCAACGAAGGCTCGCCATTCCTGCAACGCAAGCCAGCACAGCACGTGAGCTGGTCAGCGGAGACGCTTTGGTCGAGGGTGCGGTAATGTATGCCGTTCTCCATCCATCGAACTTCTTCGCACAGGCTGTGGCGCATCAGCGCCCGGAGTTGCGGAAGAGACCGTTTGTCGTGCTGGATGGGGAGCCGCCAACCGAGATGGTTTTTGCGGTCAACCATGCAGCGCGTTCTCAGGGGGTCGAGATCGGCATGACCCGGCTACAGGCCGAAACATTCTCGGAAGTCGTCGCACTCCGTCGTGTTATCGAGCATGAGCATACGGCCCATGCCACCCTTCACCAGGTCGCGTGCATGTTCTCGCCCCGTATTGAGTCGGTGGAAGAGCGGCCCGGCACGTATGCGCTCGACATTCGCGGAATGGATCTTCTGTACGGCGATGCCGGACAGCTAGCGAACAAATTGCGACGGAGTGTGATGGCGGCGGGCTTCCTCGCCAACATCGCCATCGCCGAAAATTTCCACGCTGCGGTATCTCTTGCATGTGGCAGGACCGGTGTCACCGTCGTGCCTTCCGGCTGCGAGGCACACGCGATCGGTCAGCTCCCGGTCTCGGCGCTGCACCTTGCACCGGAGCATCAGGCGACCTTTGCAGCTTGGGGTATTCGCACCTGTGCGGAACTGGCCGCCTTGGCTGAGACCGATGTCATTGCGCGTCTCGGGCAGGTTGGAAAGAAGCTGCATTGGCTCGCGCGTGGCGCGTGGCCTCACCTGATGTTCCCGATAGA
Source organism: bacterium (assembly GCA_026225095.1). Lineage (GTDB taxonomy): Bacteria > Acidobacteriota > Terriglobia > Terriglobales > Acidobacteriaceae > Edaphobacter. The sequence continues at coordinate 921 of JAMFSC010000223.1, read as the reverse complement.
ACCGAGCTTTGAAGCCGATCTGGTGGAGCGCATGGAACTGGACTTTCCGGTGGAGGAACTGGAGCGTCTGCTGTTTCTGCTCTCCCGTATGACGACGACGTTGTTGGAGCGGGTTCGCGGGAAAGCACGGGCCATCGCCGCGCTCCGGGTCGTGCTCCGGCTCGATGGCGGCGCACAGTATGAGCGCACCGTTCGCCCCGCTCTGCCATTGCAGGATACGGCGACGCTGCTCAAGCTCATTCAACTCGATCTGGAGACGCATCCTCCGAGCGCGGGGATCGTGGGTTTAGAACTGCACGCACAGTCAGCCACGCCGTATCGGGCGCAGCATGGCCTCTTTCTCCCGCAAGCGCCGGAGCCCGGACAGCTCGAAGTGATGCTCGCCCGAATGCGGAAGCTCCTTGGAGAGCAACGTGTTGGCTCACCAGAGCTGACCGACGATCATCGACCGAACGCCTTTCGCATGGTCGCGTTTGAACCGCCGCCGCCGCGTCGGAGCGAGAGGCAGTCGCTTTCGACGCCTCTAGCTCTGCGCGTCTCGCGTCCCCCTCACATGGTCGGCGTTGCCCTTGCGAACCAGGCACCAGTGCGGGTCTTTTGGGGCGGAGCGACCTATGCTGTCCGCGATGCTGCCGGTCCGGTTCGTGTGAATGGACAGTGGTGGTCGGAGGCCAACTGGTGCCGCGAAGAGTGGGATGTCCGTTTGGAGAACGGGACTGCCGAACGGCTCTGTCGAATTGCCTTCGATCCGCGCTCGCGCTGCTGGTACTTGCAGGGGACGTATGACTGACTATATGGAACTACACGCGCGGTCGGCTTTCAGCTTCCTCGAAGGTGCCACTATGCCGGAGTTCCTGATGCAGCAGGCCGCGCATCTGGAGATGCCGGCGATGGCTCTGCTCGACCGCAACGGCCTCTACG
>JAMFSC010000222.1 GCA_026225095.1 bacterium | reverse complement strand
GGCGGATGTGCGGTGGCATGAACAGATTGGGACGGATGGGCTACCGGGTGTGAACGGGGGTATGCAGCGGGGACGGGTTCGATATGAGTTCGATACGCAGGACCGGGGACTGATTCCGCAGGCTGGGGGGCACCTGATTGTGGAAGCGGGGTATCTCTATCACGCGGTCGACAGCGTCAATGCTCCGGAGTTTACGACCGATTTTGGACTGACGCATCAAGTCGGGAAGGAGATCTTCTTCTTTGGCGGGGACGCGGGGACGATGCTTGGGAGGAAGGTGGCGCAGCCGTTCCGGTTTACGCTGGGCGGCCCCTTGCGGCTGGCGGCGAGCGGAATCGATGAGTATCGGGGGACGGACTACTTTTTGTTGCGGCCGGCGATGCTGCGGAAGGTGGCGAGTCTGCCGGCGGTGCTGGGGCAGAGCATCTATGTCGGGGGGATGTACGAGGTGGGGCAGATGAGGGCTGCGGATATGCGGACGGTGACGCGGCAGGATGTGTTTCTGGGCGTGGTAGGGGAGACGCCCCTCGGGGTCGTCACGATTGGACCGGCTCTGGGGGATGGGGGGCGGTACAAGCTGGTTTTTACTTTGGGGAAGGTCTTTTAGGTAACTGTGTCCTGCCGGACGGGCCCCCTGCGCGGGGGGCGGTCACTCCGTGACACGTATTGAGCTTCGCGGGTGCTCCCGATGGTCGCAAGCGATGGACGATGGGGAGGGGTTCGCGGATAATCGTGGGATGTCTTCCCTTTGGAGTCCCACCGATTGGCCGCAACGACTCGCCGAGGTACAGGCGCGGACCGGCGAGCTGAAAGAAGTTCCTTTGCGCCGTGATGTTCGATCGCTTGGCATGCTGCTGGGTGAGGTGTTGCGCGAGCAGGCGGGGGATGCAGTCTTTGAGGCCGTCGAGATGCTGCGGAAGGTCGCCATTGCCCGGCGGGAAGAGGATGCAGGCGGCGATGCGGCGGGGGCGGAGGCGCTTCTGCAACAGGCCCTGTTGCATGTGGCAAAGCTGGATGTGACGACGGCCTATCAGCTCTCGCGGGCGTTCGGGTTCTACTTTGAACTGATTAATCTGGCGGAGACGAATCATCGCAAGCGGCGGAGGCTGGCCAGCCAGTTGGCCGCGAACGCGGAGCCGCAGCGGGGGTCTTTGCGGGGGACGCTGCGACGGATTCGGGCGGCGGGGCTGGATGCGGGAGCAGCGCTGGAGATGCTTGGGAAGATCTGCGTGGGGCCGGTGTTTACGGCGCATCCGACGGAGGTGGCGCGGCGCTCGGTGATGTTCAAGCGGCGGCGGATCTCGGATCTGTTGGAGCAGCTCGACAGGGTTCCGCAGGCGGAGGCGACGCTCGAAGGGCTGCAGCGGGATGTGCTGGCGGAGATTACGGCGCTTTGGCAGACGGATGATGTGCGCAGCGCGAGACCGACTGTGCGGGATGAGATTCGGATGGCGCTCGATTATTACGAATCTTCGCTGTTTGATACGTTGCCGGTGCTTTATGCGGAGGTGGCGGGGGCTTTGGCAGCGGAGTATGGGGTCGAGAAGGATATGGCGGACCTGCCCTTGATGGTGAGCTTCGGGTCGTGGATCGGGGGGGATCGGGATGGGAACCCATTTGTCACTCCGGAGGCTACGGGGGAGGCGATGGCGATGGCGCAGCGGCTGTTGCTGGGGCACTATCGGCGGCGGCTGCAGGAGATCTTTGAGCAGTTGGGGAGTTCGACGCAGCAGGCTCCTGTTTCAGAGGAGCTGCGGGGGATGCTGGATGGTTACACGGAGGAGATGCGGAAGGCGGGACAGGCATCGCTCGATGACCGGTTTCCTTATGAGAAGACTCGGCTGGCGGTGGCTTGCATGATGATGCGGGTAGGTGGGACTCCGCAGAGCTCGGTGATGGGGAGCCAGGCTCCGGCGCTGCGGGCTTATCGGACGGCGGGGGAGTTGCTGCATGACGTGGGGGTGCTGCGGCGGAGTCTGATGGAGAACCGGGGGCATCGGCTGGCGGAGATGCTGATCGATCCGCTCGTGATGGAGGTGCGGACTTACGGCCTGCATCTGCAGACGCTGGATATCCGGCAGCATGCGCGGGTGCATGGGGCGGCGATTACGGAACTTTCTGAGTGGACGGCTCCGGTGGTCGGGGCGGCTCTTGTGGTGCCACCTGCGCTGACTCCGCAGACGCAGGAGGTAATCGATACGTTCCGGGCGATTGCGGCTTTGAAGAAGGAATATACCGCGGAGGCGATTCGGCGGTATGTGATCAGTGGGGCTACTTCGGCGGAGGATATGCTGCAGGTGGTGTGGCTGGCGCGGGTGGGTGGGGTGAGGGTGGAAGGGACGGAGGAGGATCCGGGGTTGATGCCGGTGCCGCTGTTCGAGTCGATCGAGGATCTGCAGAATGCGCCGGCGATCTGCCGGGAGATATGGGGTTCGGCGGCCTATAAGCCGCTGCTGGCCTCGTGGGGTGGGCGGCAGGAGGTGATGCTGGGCTATTCGGACTCGAATAAAGATGGCGGGATGATTGCCAGTACGTGGGAGATCTACAAGGCGCATCGGGCGTTACATACTGTCGCGAGGGAGTGTGGGGTGACGCTGCGGCTGTTTCATGGGCGGGGTGGGACCGTTGGGCGCGGTGGCGGACCGACGCATCGGGCGATCTTTGCGCAGCCGATGGAGAGTTTTTCGGGGGAGCTGCGGCTGACCGAGCAGGGTGAGGTGCTGAACTGGAAGTACTCCGATGTCGTGCTGGCGGAGAGGAATCTGGAGCTGATGATTGCGGCATCGCTCGATGCTTTGGTTCGGCCGGATGCTTTGCTGGCGACGGACGGGGATGCCCATCTGACGGGGGTGCTGAAGCCGGAGTGGGAGGAGACGCTGGATCGGCTTTCGGCGGATTCTTACGAGTTCTACAGGAACCATATCGTCGACGATCCGGAGGTTTTTACCTACTTCGAGCAGGCTACGCCGGTGTCGGAGCTGGAACATGCACGGATCGGGTCGCGACCGGCTCGACGGACGGATGCCCAGGCGAAGCGGTCCATGGCGGATCTGCGGGCTATTCCGTGGGTCTTTGGGTGGATGCAGAGCCGGCAACTGGTTCCGGCGTGGTTTGGCGTGGGGCATGCCCTAGCCGGGTTCGCCGAGGAGGCTGGCGGGTTGGAACGGATGCGGGCGATGGCTCGGGACTTTCCGCTGTTTCTCGATATCGTCCGGAATGTGGAGATGGCGCTGGCCAAGGCGGACTTCGGGATCGCGCGGCTGTATGCCTCGCTGGTGACGGATGTGGGGCTGAGGGACCGGGTGTTTTCTACGCTGGAGACGGAGTTTGAGCGGACGCGGCGGATGATCCTGGCGGTAACGGGGCAGGGGGCTCTGCTGGAGACGAATCGGGTGCTGGAGCGCTCGATCCGGCTGCGGAACCCCTATGTGGACCCGATGAGCCTGATCCAGGTCGAGCTGATTCGACGGAAGCGGGACGGGGAGGACTCGGAGGAGTTGAACCGGGCGATTACGGCAACGATCAACGGGATCAGCGCGGGGTTGCGGAATACGGGGTGATGGCCGGTAGTTCCTAGATTGTAAGAATCTGGGGGCCGCTGTTGGTGATGGCTACGGTGTGCTCGAAGTGGGCGCTGTAGCTCCCGTCCACGGTGACGGCGGTCCAGCCGTCGGGGAGGACGCGGACTTCGGGCTTCCCCGCGTTGATCATTGGCTCGATGGCGAGAACCATTCCTGCCTTCAAACGAGGGCCCTTGCCGCGCGTTCCGAAGTTGGGAACCTGCGGATCTTCGTGCATGTTGCGGCCGATGCCGTGGCCGACAAACTCCTTGACCACCCCGAAGCCCTGGGCCTCGCAGAGGTCCTGCACGGCGGCGGAGATATCGAAGAGGCGTCCACCGACCTGGGCTTCTTCGATGGCGGCGTAGAGCGAAGCCCTGGTCACATCGAGGAGCTTGCTGATAGCGGGGGTGGGCGTTCCGACGGCGTAAGTGACTGCGGCGTCCGAATAGAAGCCGTCGACGATGAGGCCGCAGTCGATGGAGAGGATGTCTCCCTGCTTCAGGACGCGCTTATCGTTGGGCATGCCGTGAACGACCTCTTCGTTGATCGAGGTGCAGAGGGCGGCGGGATAGCCATGGTATCCCTTGAAGGCCGCGAGGGCGCCAAGCTCATCAATCTTGCTCTGGGCTGCGCGCTCAAGGTCCATCGTGGTGGCGCCGGCGACGACCATGGGGGCGATGTACTCGTGCACCTGCCGAAGGAGACGGCCGGAGTGGCGCATCTTTTCAATCTCGGCCGGCGACTTGATCATGATGGCCATGGCTAACGGGACTCCTGCCCGGGACGCGCGCGGAGGCGATGCAGGGCGGCGACGATCTCCGCAGTGACGGCCCCAACCGATTGCGAGCCATCGACCTCTTCAAACTGGCCCTGGGTGCGGTAGTGGTCGATGACGTGGACCGTCTTGGCCGCGTACTCGACCATGCGCTGGGCGAAGGCCTCTTCGGTGTCGTCGGGGCGCTGGATGAGGGGGGTGTTTTCGTTATCGCAGAGACCGGCGACAAGCGGAGGCTGCGAGTAGATGTTGTAGCTGCACTTGCAGTCGGGGCAGATGCGACGGCCGGTGATGCGGCGGAGGAGATCGGTCTCGTCGACGCGGATGCTGATGGCGGCGAGGGGCAGCGTGGCGGCGAAGATTGCGTCACCGGGGGCGGCTCCGCTCGCAGCGAGGGCGTCGCCGGCGAGGTAGGTGTCGAGCCATTCAGCCTGGGCCAGCGTACGCGGATAGCCGTCGAGAATGTATCCGTAGGCGACATCGTTGTGATGGAGGCGATCGGCGACCATGCCGTTGACGGTCTCGTCGTCGACGAAGAGGCCCTGATCCATCAGGACACGCGCCTTCTTGCCGAGGTCGGTGCCAAGGGCGATGTTCTGGCGGAGGATCTCGCCGGTAGAGATCTGCGGGATGCCAAAGTCGCCCATCAAGATCTGGGCCTGGGTTCCCTTGCCGACGCCGGGAGCTCCGAGCAGGAGGAGCGGGCCGGGTAGGAACGGCGTTTGCGCGGCCGGGCTGTCAACGACCATCTGCGGTTCCGTATGCATGAAGCGAACGTACCTCTGGGGGTTCGAACCCCACTCCTGGAAACTCTGGATCTACCAGCGCTACAATCCTTAAGCAGGACGGGTTCCCGGTTGGATGACTCGGGAACCCGCTTCGATCCAAGTGATCTACCAGCTGCGACGGCCACGGATACGGCCGCTCTTGGGAGAGAAGCCGTCGTAGTGGCGCATGATGAGCTGCGATTCAATCTGGTTGACGGTGTCCATCGCGACGCCGACGACGATCAGCAGCGACGTGCCGCCGAAGTAGAAGTTGACCCCGAGACCCTGGGTAAAGGCGGTCGGGAGGCGGTCGAAGACTGGCCCGATGAGCCAGAGGTGGTTGAAGTGGATACCGCTGATCAGAAGCGTTGGGATGATCGAGATGATGATCAGGTAAACGGCACCGACGAGGGTAATGCGGGTGAGGACATCGTTAATGAAGTCCGAGGTGCGCTTTCCGGGACGGATGCCGGGGATGAAACCACCGTACTTCCGCATGTTGTCGGCGATGTCGTCCGGGCGGAAGACGATGGAAATATAGAAGTAGGCGAAGAAGACGATCGCCGCCATGTAGAGCAGCTCGTACCACGGTTCACCGGGTGCGAGACCTTGGAGAATGGGGCCGAAGAAGCGGGTGTCGCGCAGGGGGCCACTGCCGAAGAAGCTCATCCCCTGGAAGAGCAGGGGGGCGGACAGGATGGAGCTGGCGAAGATGACGGGCATGACGCCACCGGAGTTGACCTTCAGGGGAAGATGGGTGGACTGGCCGCCCATCATCTTGCGGCCGACGACGCGCTTGGCGTACTGGACGGGGATGCGTCGCTCCGAGCGCTCGACGAAGATGATGAAGGCGACGACGGCGATCATGGCGGCGATGAGCAGAACGAGGATGATCGGGGTGAGCGAGCCCCAGGCTCCGGTGGTGGCCTTCGAGTAAAGCTCGGCGATTCCGCGGGGCAGACCGACGACGATGCCGGTGAAGATCAGGAGCGACATGCCGTTGCCGATGCCGCGCTCGGTGATCTGTTCCCCGAGCCACATGATGAAGGCCGTTCCCGTGGTCAGGGTGATGACGCAGAGGGGAACGAAGGCCCAGTGGGGGAGCGTAACCATGGACGAGCCGGTGGAGGTGCTGGTCAACGTGAGGGCGATGGCGAAGGACTGTACGATCGCGAGCAGGACGGTGACATAGCGGGTCCACTGGGTGATCTTGCGGCGGCCCATCTCGCCTTCCTTCTGCAGCTTCGCGAGCGGCTCATAGATGACCGTGAGCAGCTGGAAGATGATGGAGGCGGTGATGTAGGGCATGATGCCGAGGGCGAAGATGGTCAGCTTGCGCAGGTTTCCGCCGGTGAACAGGTCGCCGATTCCGAGCAGAGAGCCGGAGTTCTGGTTGAAGAACTGCGCGAGGAGGTCGGCGTTGATGCCCGGGGTGGGGATGTGCGCGCCCACGCGGTAGACGGCGAGCAGGCCAAGCGTGAAGAACACGCGATTGCGGAGGTCGGGAATCTTGAAGATGTTGCCGATTTTCTCGAGCACGGTGCGGTGGACCTCGGGATGCAGTTGATCTTTGAATTCAGTGTAAACGAGAGAGCGAGGGCGATGGCCCCCGCTCCCTTGGAAGTTCTATTCCGACGGCCGCAGGGCTATGCGCGCAGGTAGCTGGTCGTCTCGGAACCGATCACGATCGCCTGACCTCCGGCCTTCTCAATGGCGGCCTTGGCGGTCGCGGAGAACTTGTGGGCGTGGATGGTGACGGCGGTGGTCAGTTCTCCGTTGGCGAGGACCTTGATGAGGCCCTTCTTCTTGCGCAGGAGGCCGAGCTCGATGATGTGCTCGAGCGTGAACTCGGAGGTGTCACCGGCGGCGACGATCTCGGCGACGCGATCGAGACCGAGGACCTGGTACTCGACGCGGAAGATGTTGGTAAATCCGCGCTTGGGAAGGCGCCGGTGAAGGGGCATCTGCCCGCCTTCGAAGCCGCGCATGAGCGACGAACCCGAGCGGGAGCCCTGACCCTTGTGTCCGCGGGTCGAGGTCTTACCCATGCCTGAGCCCATACCGCGGCCGATACGCTTCTTGTTTTCGTTCGCCTTCTTGGGGGAGCGGAGATTGGAGAGATTACGGATTGCCATGGTGTTCCTCGCTATAGCGCCGGGGTGAGCCGACTCGCATGGGGTTGGCCGGATGGATTCCCGGCTCAGAGGGTGAAACTAGTTGACGACGCGGACGAGATGGGGCACCTTGGCGACCATCCCACGGATCGAGGGGGTATCTTCGCGCTCGACGATCTGGTTCAGACGCGTGAAGCCGAGGCCCTTGACGACGAGCTTGTGCTTGACGGGCGTGCAGATGACGGAGCGGAAGTACTGCAGCTTGATTTTGGCGATGTCTGCCATGATGTGGCTCCTTGGAACTTTGAGGTTCTTCGAGCTTAGAGCTCGTCGACCGACTTGCCGCGCAGTGCGGCGACTTCGGCCTTGTTGCGAAGCTGGATGAGAGCGTCGAACGTGGCCTTGATGACGTTGTGCGGGTTCGCCGAACCGAGGCTCTTGGTGAGCACGTTCTGCACGCCGGCGGAGGTCATAACGGCGCGAACCGTCTTGCCGGCGATGATTCCGGTACCTTCCGGGGCGGGCTTCAGCATGACGGAACCGGCGCCGAAGTGGCCGAGTACCTGGTGGGGAATGGTGGTCTCGGTGAGGTTGACCCGGTACAGGTTCTTCTTGGCGGCTTCGATCCCCTTGCGGATAGCCTGGGGGACCTCCTTCGCCTTGCCGGAGCCGTAACCGACCACGCCTTCGCCGGGATCTCCGACGACGACGAGCGCGGCGAAGGACATGTTCTTACCGCCCTTGACGACCTTGGTGACGCGATTGATGGAGACGACCTCGTCCTTGAGGTTGAGGCGGTTCGCATCGAGCTTTTGCTTGAGTGCCATATTAATCCTTGACCACTTTCTGGCGACCGGTGACGGCAGCCGTGGGGAAAACTAGAAATCGAGCCCGGCTTCGCGGGCAGCTTCGGCGAGGGCTTTGACGCGGCCGTGATAGAGGTAGCCGCCACGGTCGAAGACGATCTTCTTGATGCCCTTTTCCTGGGCGCGCTCGGCGATGAGCTTGCCGACGATCTTGGCAGCTTCGACGTTGCCGCCGTAGACCTTCTCTTCACCCTTGATGTGCATGGACGAGGCAGCGGCGATGGTGACTCCGTTGAGATCGTCGATGAGCTGGGTGTAGATGTGGTTCAGCGAGCGGTAGACGTTGAGGCGGGGCCGCTGGGCGGTGCCGGACATCTTCTCGCGGATGCGCGTATGGACGCGCTTACGGATGACATTGCGTTCGCGTGGATTGATCATTGTGCTTTCCTTCCTAGTGGCGTACCCAGAGTGCTGGGGACGTTCGGTTATTAGTGCAGAGAACAGAGGATGCGGGAACAGGATTTAGATGATCCTGCTCCCTACCCGATTACTTAGCCCCGGTCTTGCCGACCTTCTTCTTCAGCTTCTCTCCGGTGTAGCGGACGCCCTTGTTCTTGTAGGGGTCGGGCTTGCGGAGGGAGCGCATATCGGCAGCGACCTGGCCGACCTTCTGGCGATCGATTCCCGAGACGACAAGGTGCGTCTGCTTGGGGTCGATGGTGACCTCGATGCCGGTGGGCAGGGGGAACTCGATCGGGTGCGAATAGCCCAGGGTGAACACAACCATGTTCTTGCCCTTGAGTTCGGCGCGGTATCCGATACCGACGATGTCGATGTCCTTGGTCCAGCCGGTGGTGACGCCGGTGACGGCGTTGAAGACGAGTGAACGGGCGAGGCCATGGAAGGCGGCCTGCGAGTCGTTCTGGCGCTCCACCATCAACTGGCCATCCTTGGTGGTGAGCGAGATGCCGGCGGGGATCAGCGCGACGACCTTGCCCTTGGGGCCTTCGACGAGCGCGGTGTTGCCGGTGACAGTGTACTTGACTCCGGCGGGCAGCGCGATGGGCTTCTTACCGATACGTGACATGGGTGATTCCTTCTGGGGCTTGCGAGTCGCTCTTCGTTGAGGAAGGGGTCCACTGCAGCCGAGGGGTGCGTCGATCAGATTGCGGCGTTGCAGCCTGCGCCGGGGCGGAGTCCGCAACGGGAAGGGGAACTACCAGACTTCAGCGAGGATCTCGCCGCCGACACCTTCGCGGCGGGCCTGGCGGCCGGTCATGACGCCCTTGGGGGTGGTCATGATGGCGATGCCGAGACCACCCTGGACGCGGCGGATCTCATCGCGGCCAAGATAGACACGGCAGCCGGGGCGGGAGATGCGCTTGAGGTCGCGGATGACAGGCTCGTTGTTGGGGCCGTACTTCAGGTAGACGCGAATGACCTTCATGCCGTTCTCTTCGGTCGGCTTGTAGTTCGCGATGTAGCCCTCCTCCTTGAGGATGCGGGCGATCTCGGCCTTGAGCTTGGAGGCGGGGACGTCGAGCTTCTGGTGACGGGCGCGGATGGAGTTACGGATGCGGGTCAGGAAGTCTGCTACTGGATCGGTGAGGTTCATTCTTCTCCTTCATCTCCCGTTCGCTCCACGCCGAGCGGCGTGGAGAACCAGCGGAGATGGTTGGGAGCGCACGCTTCAGGCGCACTGCTCGGTGAGTGGATAAGTTCCGTAGCTACTTCAGATGCTGACTACCAGCTAGACTTGACGACGCCTGGGATCTCGCCCTTGAGCGCGAGCGAACGGAAGCAGAGACGGCAGATGCCGAACTTCCGGAGGAAGGCGCGGGGGCGGCCGCAGAGCTGGCAGCGGTTGTGCTGGCGGGACTTGAACTTCGGTTTTCTTGCGTCTTTGACGCGCTTTGCGGTCGTTGCCATGATCTGCTCTCTATTCTACCTGCAAAATCGTGTTGATACTTCGGGACTTCGCTTCGAAATGGGTTACGCGCCGACGCGGAACGGGACGCCGAAGGCCTTGAGCAATGCGCGGGCACCGTTATCGTCCTTCGCGGTGGTCACGATGGTGACGTTCATGCCCTTGAGCTTATCTACCTTTGCATAGTCGATCTCGGCGAAGATGAGCTGATCCCGCAGACCAAGCGTGTAGTTGCCGCGGCCGTCGAAGCTCTTCGAAGAGACTCCACGGAAGTCACGGACGCGGGGCAGCGCGATCGAGATCAGGCGATCCAGAAACTCGTACATGTTGTCGCCGCGCAGGGTGACCATGGCGCCGATGGGCATGCCCTCGCGCACCTTGAAGGCGGCGATGGACTTCTTGGCCTTGGTGGTCACGGGCTTCTGTCCGGCGATGGAGGCCAGGTCGGCGACCAAGGGATCCATGATCTTGACGTTCTGGGTGGCTTCGCCCAGACCCATGTTGATGACGATCTTCTCAAGCCGCGGGATCGCCATCACGTTGGTGATGTTGAGCTCCTTGGCGACGGCGGGGCGGATCTCGGTGTTGTACTTCTCTCTCAGACGAGCTGCCATTGGGTGACTTCGCTTTCTCCACGGGTGCCGGGGTGGGATAGATTCCGTATACCGATGCGTGGGGTGAACCGTTGATACAGGGTGTGAACGGTCAGCTCTCCGTCGACGGCACGAAGAGCCCGAAACCTGGTGGAAGTGACTTACTTCTTCTTCTCGGCGATGGCGACGCCGGTCGTGCGGGCGAACCGGACCTTCTTGTCGCCTTCGTTGCGCAGACCGATGCGGGTCTTGTTGCCGGAGGCATCGAGCAGCATGACGTTCGAGATGTGGATCGTTGCTTCCTTCTCTATGACGCCGCCCTGGGTGCGCTTGGACGGGTCGGCCTTCACGTGCTTCTTCATCATCATCACGCCTTCGACGAGGACGCGGTTCTTGTCGGCGATGACGCGGAGAACGCGGCCGGACTTGCCCTTGTCTTTCCCGGCGATGACTTCGACCTTGTCGTTTCGCTTGATCTTGATCTTGCTGGTGACGACAGGCTTAAACTTGGTTGCCATGGTAGTTCCCTTCCTCGGCGATCGGTGTTGCAATGCGGAGCCGGAGTCCGCGGGTTGGTGAGACTAGATAACTTCGGGGGCGAGCGAGACGATCTTGAGGAACTTCTTCTCGCGCAGTTCGCGAGCGACGGGTCCGAAGACGCGGGTTCCGACCGGCTCGTTGGCATCGTTGATCACGACGGCAGCGTTCTGGTCGAAGCGGATATATGTGCCGTCGCGGCGACGATACTCCTTACGGGTGCGAACGAGCACAGCCTTGACGACCTTGCCCTTCTTGACCGTGCCGTCGGGCGATGCTTCCTTGACCGCGGCGGTAACGACATCGCCGAGGCCGGCCTTCTTGCCCAGGCCGCCGCCGAGCGGCAGGATGACCTGCAGCTTGCGGGCGCCGGAGTTGTCGGCAACGTCCAGCATGGTTCTCATCTGTACTGACATGTGATCCTCCTGAATGCCGTGGGCCCTGGGGCCGTCGGCTCAAACCTGGGTGCTGCGGAGCTGCTATTTGGCGTCGTTGGTCGGGGTGGTTACGACCTTCGCATCGGCAAGCTGCGCGAGCGACGAGCGACGAACGATCTCTTCGAGGGACCAGCGCTTCAGCTTCGACAATGGCCGCGCCTCGCGGATGCGGACGACGTCGCCGACGCGGGCGGAGTTCTGCTCGTCGTGCGCATAGAACTTCTTGTTCGACTTCATCACGCGCTTGTACTTGGGGTGAGCCTTGCGCATCTCGATCTCGACGACGATCGTCTTCTGCATCTTGGTCGAAACGACGATGCCTACCTTCTCGTTGCGGCGAGAGGGCTGGGCTTCCGTAGTCGGAGTGATTGTTGCAATCTGGGTATCAGCCATGGTCTAGGCCTTCGCTTTCTTGCGGGCGTTGCGTGTGCTCGCGGGTGGTGCGGTGCGAACCACCGCGGGCGATGCTGCCTTTTCGGCGGCGAGGGAGCGCTGGCGGACGATGGTCTTGGCGCGCGCGATATCGAGCTTCAGGATCTTGATCTTCTTGATCCCTTCGGTGTTGCCGAGGCTCTTCTGGAAGCGGATGCGAAAGAGCTGCTCGGCGGCGGTGTTCTGCTGCGCCTTGAGCTCATCGTCCGAGAGGTTCCGAATCTTTTCGAGTTCCATGATGTTTTCCTGGTGCTTCCTGGTACTGAGCTTGTTGGGTTACTTCGCGGCCACGGCCGTCTTGGCGGCTGCATCGTGGCGCATGACGAAAGTCGTCTTCAACGGGAGCTTGTGCGCGGCGAGACGCATCGCCTCGCGCGCCAGCTCCGGCGTGACGCCTTCCATCTCGAACAGGATCTTGCCCGGGCGAACGACGGCAACCCAATGATCCGGAGCTCCCTTACCCTTACCCATACGGGTCTCGGCCGGCTTCTTCGTGATCGGCTTATCCGGGAACAGACGCAGCCAGACCTTGCCGCCGCGCTTGATGAAGCGTGTCATGGCGATACGGCTGGCCTCGATCTGGCGGTCGGTGATGTATCCGCACTCCAGGACCTTCAGGCCGAAGTCGCCGAACGAGAGATCGCTGCCGCGCCACGCCTTACCGCACATGCGGCCGCGCTGCTGCTTGCGAAACTTGACCTTCTTTGGCATCAACATGGCAAAACCCTCTTAGTTGCTGGACTGACGTCCTGGCATACTGCCTATTCCGATCCGCAGGCCTTGAGACTTCAGCCTGCGGGTCTTGATCTGAACTATCTGTGCTACCTGAACATCTGCTTCCCGGAACCGCCTGGCCTAGCTGACGAAGGCGCCCGTCGTGGTGACCGGCTCGCGACGCTTCTTCTGCTCATAGATGTCGCCACGGTAGACCCAGGTCTTGACGCCGATGATGCCGTAGGTGGTGTGCGCCTCGGCGAAACCGTAGTCGATGTCGGCGCGCAGGGTGTGGAGCGGCAGACGGCCCTGGAGATACCACTCCGAACGGGCGATCTCGTTGCCGTTCAGACGGCCCGAGACGCGAACCTTGATGCCCTTGCAGCCGAAGCGCAGCGCGGAGTCGACCGACTTGCGCATCGCACGGCGGAAGCTGACGCGCTTCTCAAGCTGTAGCGCGATGTTCTCGGCGACGAGCTGAGCGTCGAGCTCGGGCTTGTTGACCTCGAGGATGTCGATGAAGACCTCGCGCGAGGTGCGCTTCTGAATGTCGGCCTTAAGTTTGTCGATCTCGGCGCCCTTGCGGCCGATGATGATGCCCGGACGTGCGGTGCGGATGATGAGACGGAGCTTGTTGCCGGGACGCTCGACTTCAACCGAGCTGACGCCTGCAGCCTTGAGCTTCTCGCGAAGCTCGGCCTTCAGCTTGACATCCTCGACGAGGAGCTTGTCGTAGCCGCGTTCGACAAACCAGCGTGACTTCCACGGCTTGTTGATACCGAGGCGAAACCCATACGGATGGACCTTCTGTCCCATAGCGCTTCCTTTTACCTTTGTTGCCGCGATCCGGTTGAGCCGGCCCGACACCCATGCACAATTTCTAAGTTTACCCTGAAACCGCGTATTTCATTCTGAAATATTGATCGCGGCGAGAAAATACTAAGCTTTTGCGGCTGCTGCCTTCTTCGGAGCGGCCTTTTTCACCGCCGCCTTCTTCGCGGGAGCTCCCTTGACGGCCTTCGCCGGCTCCGGAGTGTCCTTGCCGCCGTCGGCGACCACGCCCTTTTCGGCGACAGTCACGATGATGTGGCAGAGCCTGCGCTGGTAGCGGAAGGCGCGTCCCATGGGGGCGGGCCGGATGCGCTTCATGCGCGGACCTTCGTTCGCGATCGCGGTGTGGACATACAGGTTATCGACATCGACGTCGAGACCCTTTTCGTCGGACACGTAGGCCGCGTTCTGGATGGCCGAGCGCAGGACCTTCTCGATGACCGGAGCCATGCGCTTGGTGCTGAAGTGGATGGCGTTGATGGCTGCCTCGACGCGGAGGCCCTTGATGAGATCAAGGACGAGCCGCGCCTTCTGGGGGCTGGTGCGCTGGAACTTGGCCTCAGCGCGGAACTCTCGGACTTGCGGTACGACTATCTTCGACATGATCGTGTCCTTCGGAATCTAACTTTTGCCGGTTTGCGGCGGATCTCTTGCAACGAATACTGCGCCGGGTTACTTGGGCTTCGCGGAGGATTCAGACGCACGCGCCGAGTGGCCCTTGAAGGTGCGGGTCGCGGAGAACTCTCCCAGCTTGTGGCCCACCATGTTCTCGGTAACGTACACCGGGATGAACTTGCGGCCATTGTGCACCGCGATGGTGTGGCCGACGAAGTCGGGGTGGATGGTCGAACGGCGGGACCAGGTCCTGAGGACCTTCTTGTCGTTCGCCGCATTCATGACGTCGATCTTCTTCATGAGGTGCGCGTCGATGAAGGGACCCTTCTTTGCTGAACGTGACATATGCCTTGCTCCGAGTTGCTGGTTGATGGTGCTGTACTGGATACGACGAATCTCTCAATGACTGCAGAGACTTGGGCTTACTCGGCGTAACGAAAGCTTGCTGCGAACTACTTGCCGCGCACTACTTGCCACTGGTGCGACGCTTGACGATGAAGACATCGGTCCGCTTGTTGTTGCGGGTCTTGTATCCACGGGTCGGCTGGCCCCAGGGGGTGACCGGGTGACGTCCGCCCGAGGTCTTACCTTCACCGCCGCCGTGCGGGTGGTCGACCGGGTTCATCGAGACACCGCGGTTCGAAGGACGGATGCCCTTCCAGCGGTTGCGTCCCGCCTTGCCGATGGTGACGTTCTCGTGGTCCGTATTGCCAACCTGGCCGATGGTCGCCATGCACTCGACGAGCACCTTGCGGGTCTCGCCCGAAGGCATCTTGAGCAGGGCGTACTCGCCTTCCTTGGCGATCAGGTTGACCTGTGCACCGGCAGAGCGGGCCATCTGCGCACCCTTGCCGGGACGGAGCTCGATGTTGTGCACGATCGTTCCGGTCGGGATGAACTTCAGCGCCAACGCGTTCCCGACCAGGATGTCGGCGTCCGGGCCGCTCATCACCGACTGCCCGACCTTGAGGCCGACGGGCTGAATGATGTAGCGCTTCTCGCCGTCCGCGTAGTGCACCAGCGCAATGCGCGAGCTACGGTTGGGATCGTACTCGATGGTCGCGACGGTGCCGGGGATGCCGAACTTGTCGCGCTTGAAGTCGATGAGACGCAGCTTCTGCTTGTGACCGCCGCCGTGATGACGCATGGTCATGGCGCCGGTCGAGTTGCGTCCGCCGGTGCGGGGCTTGACCGTGAGCAGCGGCTTATGCGGCTTGTCGGTCGTGATGTCGTCGTTCACCAGCTTCGTGGCGAAGCGGAGCGACGGGGTCATGGGTCGGAATGATTTGATCGGCATCGTCTTGGTCCTTGCCTTGGGCAGACCCGAATATTGTTCTCTCGGGCTACGCTCGGTACGTGGTGCAAACTCGGTGGGCGGGAGTGGTGGCTCAGCAGCTTAGAGGCTGTTGAGATACTCCGGCATCTTCTCGCCATCCTTCAGGCGAACATAGGCCTTCTTCCAGTCGGGGCGGTAGCCGGCGAACTTGCCGCGGCGGCGTTCCTTGCCTTCGACGGTCGCGGTGCGGACACCGACGACCTTGACCTTGAAGAGGGTCTCAACGGCCTGCTTGACCTCGGTCTTGGTCGCCTTCAGCGCGACTTCAAAGACGAGGGTGTTCTGAACTTCCTTGGCGGTCATACCCTTCTCGGTGATGAGAGGGCGACGAATGACGGTATAGAGGGTTGGCATTACGCAACCTCCTTCTCGAGCTTGCGCTCCGCGGTCTTGCGGGTGGATGTGTTCTTGGCGAGCGTCTCCTGGATGGCCTCGAAAGCGTCGCGGGAGAAGACGGCATGCTCGTACTTCAGAAGATCGTAGGGGTGAACCTCAGAGCTCAGGACAAGCTCCACACCGGAAAGGTTGCGCGAACCGAGGTACAGGTTCTCGTCGAGCTTCTGGCTTGATTCGACCAGCAACGTGGTCTTACCGGCCTCGAGCTTGTTCAGCGCGGTGCGGTAGAGCTTGGTCTTGCCCTCGGCGACTGCAAACGAATCGACGATGGTCAGTTTGCCCTCGGCGATCTTGGCCGCGATGGCCGAGCGCAGGGCGCCGAAGAGCTTCTTCTTCGGGAACTGGTAGTCGTAGCTGCGGGGCTGGGGTCCGTGGACCGTACCACCGCCACGCCAGAGCGGGGTGCGGATCGAACCGACGCGTGCGCGGCCGGTCCCCTTCTGCTTCCACAGCTTCTTGCCGGCGCCGGAGACGTTCTTGCGGGTCTTGGTCGCGGCGGTTCCCTGACGCAGGGATGCACGGTAGTGCTTGACCGCCTCCCAGAGGAGCGCGTCGTTGATCTCTCCAGCGAAGATGTCGTGGAGTTCGAGATCCGCGACCTTCTCTCCGCCGAGATTGACTACGTTGATGTTTGCCATGAATCTTCTCTCTTCTTGCCCGCGATCGATGCCGGGGCCGTAACATTGTTTGCGCTCCTCGCCTCGTTGTGATCAAGACGAGGAGCCTTAGGGTAAAAGTTGGGGCCTTACTTCTTCTTCGACGGAGCGGCCTTCTTGGAAGCCTTGAGAGCGTCCTTCGTGGCTGCGCCGGCGAATCCACGACGCTCACGCGGCGGCGCCTTGGCCTTCGAGATCAAGACGAAGCCATCACGCGGGCCGGGGACTGCGCCTTCGACCAGGATGAGGTTGTCTTCGAGATCGATGCCGCGGATGCGGAGGTTGCGAACCGTGATCTGCGCGTGGCCCATGTGGCCGGGCATGCGCTGACCAGGGAAGACGCGCGACGGGAACGAAGACGCGCCGATCGAGCCCTGCACCTGGAACATGTGACCGTGAGACTTGGGACCGCCGCCGAAGCCGTGGCGGCGGATAACGCCCGCGAAGCCGCGACCCTTGGAGGTGCCGATGACGTCGACGAAGCGCTCATCGTTGAAGATGTCGACCAGGACGCGGTCGCCAGCCTTGACGGCCTCTTCGACCGGCTGCCCGGGTTTCGAGACCTCGATTGGCACTTCCTTGATCATCCGGACGGGAGGCACGTTCGACTTTGCGAAGTGGCCGGTCATCGCCTTGTTAATCTTGGACGCCTTGACGAAGTCGACGTAGCCGATCTGTGCGGCTTCGTAGCCATCCTTGGCCAGCGTCTTGAGCTGGGTGATGACGCATGGGCCGGCCTTCAGAACGGTGACGGGATGCACGTCGCCGCGATCGTCGAAGATCTGGGTCATGCCTATTTTCTTGCCGAGAATTCCTGCAACTGACATCTTGGTTTCCTTTCCTCATCATGCTCGTCTCGTGGTTTCAGAGGGTGAGCACTGCCGGGGTAAGACATGCGTGGAGATTACTTCTGGACGGTCTTGATCTCGACGTCGACGCCCGCGGGAAGGTCGAGCTTCATGAGCGCATCGACGGTCTGCTGGGTCGGCTCGAGGATGTCGATCAGACGCTTGTGGGTGCGGATCTCGAAGGCCTCGCGCGACTTCTTGTCGACGTGGGGCGAACGCAGCACGCAGTACTTGTTCTTCATCGTCGGCAACGGAATGGGTCCCGCGACCTGGGCTCCGGTACGCTTGGCCGTCTCGACGATCTCGCCGGTGGACGTGTCGAGCACGCGGTAGTCATACGCCTTCAAACGGATTCTGATTCTCTGTCCAGCCATAGTGCGTCTCTTTTCCTAGTGCAAAGATCGTTTGGAGTGGCTGCCGGTCATTTCCTGCTTCCGACCTCAATGGGCCGGCAGCCCTCGTTCGTCTTGAACTACCAGATTACTTGATGATCTCGGAGATCGTTCCAGCTCCGACGGTGCGTCCACCTTCGCGGATGGCGAAGCGCAGACCCTTCTCCATCGCAACGGGCGTATGCAGCGTGATCTCCAGCTGGATGTTGTCGCCGGGCATGCACATCTCGGTGCCCGCAGGAAGCTTCGCCGATCCCGTCACGTCCGTGGTGCGGAAGTAGAACTGGGGACGGTAGCCGTTGAAGAACGGAGTGTGACGTCCGCCCTCTTCCTTGCTCAGAACGTAAACTTCGCCCTTGAACTCGGTGTGCGGCTTGATCGATCCCGGCTTGGCCAGAACCATGCCGCGCTGAACCGCTTCCTTCGCAATACCGCGCAGCAGGAGACCAGCATTATCGCCCGCCAGACCCTCGTCCAGCTGCTTCTTGAACATCTCGACGCCGGTGACGGTGGTGTTCTGCGTGTCGCGGAAGCCCACGATCTGGGCAGCTTCGCCCACCTTGATCTTGCCGCGCTCGATACGGCCGGTGACAACAGTTC